>JBAZRG010000044.1:0-2607 GCA_041663145.1 Minisyncoccota bacterium | reverse complement strand
GCTGGTGTGGAGATTGCCGCGAAGGCTTATCATGTGGGCGGCGGTTCGCCTCATAGCCCACGCGACCACGGGGGAGTACAGCAACCAAATTGTTCCTGAATTGACGGCGATGGACGCCCTGAGGCGGTGGGAGGGGAAGCATGGACTACAGCAAACTGACTGACGCCGAGCTTGACGAACGCGCGGCCAAGTGCATGGGGTGGAAGAAAAAGGATTGCCCTCAGTACAATGGCTCTTGGTGGGTGGATGCTGCTGGGGTATTTCAACCGATAGTCGAAGACTGGTGTCCCTCCACCGTCCCCGCCGACGCCTTCCGCTTCATGGAACACGCGCTGAAGGAGCGCCAAGCCCACGAAAACGGGTGGTGGGAAGCGCAGATTGTGCCCCTCTCATACTGCGGTGGTACTTTGTGGCGCTGTCGGGTGGTGATGGATGGCGGTGAACACATGAGAGAAGCTATCGCCCCCACCCTCTCTCGCGCCATCACCGAGGCGCTTGTGGCGGCGTATGAGGCGGAGAAAGGAGAGCAAGATGAGCAATCATGACTTGGTTCAGGTCCGGCGGGACGGCATATCCCATCTTCGCGAACGCTTGGTGGGGATTGAGCCGGTGATTGACGGGAGTGACCGGTCCGCCTATGAGCACCAGCAATGGGCAGAAGCCATGTCCATGCTGAATGCGTGGGTAGGCCGGAAGGCGGAGAACGCCATGATTGGCAAGGCGGATGACCCCGCCCCGATGCCGGAGCCGGCCTGCAAGGGCTGCCACTTCGATGGCGATTGCCACATGCAAGACGCCGCTGGGGGCAAGGTCGGGGATTGCACTCTGCGCGTTCCGGCCACCTCTGCGCTGAGGGTTGGGGTCGATCCCGCACACCTGGAGCATCTCGTCTACGTCTCTAATTCCCCACCCGTCACGCAGAAGGGGATGGAGGCGGCGATCAATGCCGCCGTCGCCGAGGCCATGAAGGCGCACATGAACCACATGCACGGGCTGGAAGCGGATAGGCACGACATCTTGGCTATGCGAGGCGTGGCGGAAGCCAAAGTGCGCGAGATGTTGAAGGCACACGAAGAGAAGCTGCACGAGGACGATATGCTGGCGCGTCCCCCTTGTAACGAGTGCGCCCATGCCTTGGTGTGCAAGATTGACCCCGACAGCGGGATAGAAGACTGTGAGCACTTCTTGCCCGGCGACTCCCGCGTAAGCGGAACACATAGTCCTGCCGTTGGAAGGTGAAGAATGAGAGGGCCGAGTTACAGCGAGATTTGTATGCTCCTACTCGGAGTGGGAATAGGCTTCTGTGCGATGAACTGGCTTTGGTTGACAAGGTGACTCCACGGGCAACCGTGAGCACATAGGAAATATGCCCCGCCGTTGGCAACATAAGCGGCGCGATATCTGGAAATGTTGCTGAGGGATCGCCAACCCGAACGGGTGATGCGGACTACACAAGTGCATAGGTTTCTAGTTGGGTAAAAGATGCGCGGGGGAGTGTGGCTATAGGGGCACCACTCCCCCAAACCTGGAAGGAGGGAAGCATGGACAAGGAGCTGACAGACAATGAGGCGGGGTGTCTGATAATCGTTATGATGGTGGTACTTGTCATCCGTGTTATTTGGTGGGTCGCCGTGCGGCTGGTAATCATCGCGCTCTTGCTGGCAATCCTCTCGCTTCTGTGGAGGTGAGGCCATGACCGAGAACATCACGCCCACGATCGCGCTGCTAGGCCGCAGCGACATTGCCTATCTCGGCATCGATCCCCGGCGAAGCGGCGACCTCTCGGAGTGGCGGGCAATGAGAGAGAAGCGCGGCCACAGTATCGCCAGCGAGTTCAGCCAAGAGCAGCCTCATGTGATTGCCAGCATCCGCAAGGGCGCGGCCAAGCGGCCATCTAAGCCGAGAGCATGGCGGCCTATCATGGAAGGCAGGAACAGGGCCGCGCAGGCAGCTGTCGCAGAGTTGGTCAATGCACGCCGGAGCGCCGAGTACGAGATGTGGGAGGCAGTCATGGAAGCAAGGGACGGGCTCTACAGCATCACCGCTGCCGCCATTCGCGTTCGCCGCGCGCGCACATGCGTCAAGGATGCCGTGAGAGACGGGCACATCAAGGCGGTGGAGATAGACTGCCCGCCGAGGGGCAGGCCGCTGAAGATGGTGAGATTGGAGGACGTGGTAGCCAGGTTCGGGATGCCATGACCAGCAAAAGCCACAGCAATGGCACTATGCCACCTGGTGTCTGTCAGGTCCTGGCCCTTGTCTGTGAGCGCTGCCCGTTGGTCGCGTGCTTGGAGGATGTGAAGCAGGGGAACGGCGACAGCGAGAATGGCACCAACGCGCTCATGTCGGCGTGGGTAGGCAAGTGGCCGATGAAGCGAGTGCGGAGAGAGGGGAGATCGGCATTCGTGGAGCAGACCAACGCATGGCTACGCAGCACCGTACTGCTGGAAGCAAGGAGAGTTGTCGGGGGGAGAAGCAGCGTCCTTGATGTAGAACAGGCGCGGGCGCTGGTGGCCATTCTTGGCAATTAGGGAGGAACGAGTTGACAAAAGTAGATGAGCCGTGGTTCATTCCCTTTTTACTGCTTTGCGCGGGCACGGCGGTGTG
>JBAZRG010000043.1:0-2647 GCA_041663145.1 Minisyncoccota bacterium | reverse complement strand
GTACGAACAGGGGCGTGGTAATTCCAGCTATACTGAGACTCTGCCTCGCCCCGACCCATGAACCGGTGATCCTCCCTATCGCAAACTTCAACCCCCGCGCTATGGAGGATTTGATCTCTGGGCAGCCGTTGAGAATGCTGTCCATTGTAGCGGCAAGTGCCATCTATTTGCTCCTTGTTACCCACCCCAACCGATAGCCAGGTACCCTACCCCAACCGTCGATAGGCCGTTGAAATAGCAGGTGAAAGACGACAGATCGACCGAAGTAGAATACGTGGGGAATACAACTTGCGCTGCCGGTGCCGTCGCCCCGACAAGAATGGCGAACAGGTTAGTGAGCGCATCATACTGGAAGGCATACCCGGACACCGGGGGGATGATCACAAAGATTGGTGTGTTCATCCCAGCAATGGTTATAGTCTGGAGAGCACCCCCATACGAACCGGTAATCCTTCCGAACGAAAGCTGCAATCCGCGAGCAATCCCGGACTTGAATTCCGAGTTGCCACAGAATGCGCTGTCCACAGAAGCTACAAACGCCATTTAGTTCTCCTTGTAGAAAGGGGGGGACTTTCGTCCCCCGTCGCTTACGAAGCCATGCCGCAGATCGGGTGACCCATGAGGTACCAGTCATAGGTACCCTGAGAAACACTTGACATAGAAATGGCGAAGGTATTCACCATGCTGTCCGTCAGTGACCCGGCCGCGAATGCACCCGAGTTGGAACAGAGGAACGCAGTCCCGGTCCACTTGATACCGCAGTTGATGTAGTTATCAAGCGAAGACCCGAGCACTACACCGATATAAGGCCCGGCGATCTGGACCCACCCATCGGTATCCGAGGGAACTTGAGTCTCCGGAATACCGACAAAGTAGTGTCTCGCCTGTACCGCCGTAGCGGAAGCAAGACCCGTAGAGAAGGGTACCGTGGCACCGTATCCGCACCCGACAAGGGGGTTGGATGCGCTTGCTATAAAATGCAGAACCTTGGGTACGGCCGCAGTAGCGGAGGCTCCCGCATGGACATACATGTGTACCCTGCCGTCTGCGTCTTCCCTCGTGAACCGAGCCCCGTGGCGGAACTTGTACCCGCTATCATCAGCACCAGTATGCATTGCGATCGCCTTCAAATGGGGGGCTTGCGCCCCCCGCTATTACTACAGAGTGTAGTCGAGGGCGGAATACCGGCCCTGAACCTTCCTCATGCGGCACACAAGATTCCCCGCCCAAGAAACGCTCTTGGCCAGTGCGTTGGGGAAACCAATCTGTTCAAGGGCCGTCCAGTCGGAGACCTTGAAGTTAAAGTCGGGGTGGTACCTCATTTCCAGTACGTCGGTGCAGAGCAAGAACATGGCCGAGGTCGGAACGTGCACGTCCGCTACGATATCGATATCGTGGAACTTCACCGTCGAGAAACCGGCCTTGGCAAGATCACTCTCGCCCGAGTACTGTTTCTGGGGTTCAAGCAACGACTCCACCTTGGAAAGCAGGTTGCGGGTCGTGATGATGAGGTCGGGCTTCCTTTTTCCAAAAGTCGCCGTGTTCAGCATCGCCGACAGAGACCCCGAGGTTCCGTAGAGGGCCAACCGGGTCGTAGTGGTGTCGATGGCCGGGGAGTACCACTCAGTACAGTCGGACTGCGAGATACCCGCGTAAGTAGACGCGGCAGCTCCGATGATGGTGTTCAACATCTGGATATTGAGCGCCCCCTGAGTCGTGGCGAAGAGATCATCGGAGAACTTCTCGAACAAGTCCTCGTTCATTTCCTCGGTCTTGTCCTTGATGAGATTGATGATCTGCGCCTTCCCCGTGTTCTTGACCCGCTCATCCCAAGACATGATTCCCTTGGTGATGTAATAGGCCCAATCAAGAACCGCTGCGGTCCTCGTCTCCTTCGCCTGATACGCGATCTGGCTCCGGGGCCCGACCGCCTCGGCTACGCCGGCTTCCTTGTACCGGATGGGGAACTGAATTTGCGTACCACCATCCCAGGAGATTTTGTTCTTGCTCTTCAGACGGGTCCAAAGAGGAGAAGCGTCATACACCTGAGAAGTGACAGTCTTGTCGAAATACTTAGACGATACGGCATTTGCCTCGTCAATACTAAGTGCCATTTATGCACCCTCCAATTCTACTAAGAATCGGGGGTTACCCCCAATTCTCTCATTGCGGCGTCACGCGCCTCATCTGTGTTGCGATACGTCTTGGAGGTCGGCGGTACGGTCCCCTTCGTGGATACCATCCCCACCTGAGATTTCTTTTTCAGACCTTCGGTAATCTTCTGTTCCATCTGCGCGGGGGACTTCTGGCCCTTTACCGCCCAGTGTAGAAGCTCAAGCAACGGACCAGTCTTGCCATCAGAAAGATATTCGAGACGAGCCATAACTTCGGGTTCATCGAAATCGGGGTATTTCTCCCTGAGAGTAGACATCTCCGATTCCAATTCCTTCTTGGTACGCTCTTCCTCTAGTTGCTTCTTGATGGCCTCAAGCTCTCCCTTGAGTTCCTTTACGGAACCGTCCGCGTATTCCTTAGCACGGTCATATGCGACGGAAGGATCGGCGGGGGATGTAGCGGCCCGTTCAAGTTGCTGGTAAATGTCGGGCCTTGTCTTCAGCAACCTATCCCACTCGTCGTATCGCTTCCT
>JBAZRG010000042.1:0-2661 GCA_041663145.1 Minisyncoccota bacterium | reverse complement strand
CCCAGGTACTCAAAGTATTGTGAGCAAATGAACTTAAAAACCCTGCTACTACCCACACCCAAATTAAACCATTTGGAATTCTCCTGGAAACAATATCCACTATCGAAAAGCAAAAAAGAATTAATACAAATCCAACCTGCCAAACATCTAAAGATAAAAACATTTTCTCCATTAAGAAACTCCTGGTAAATTTTCTTTTTCCGGCCAAGGCTTCCCGGTCCCAGTCATTGGGGAATTTGGTTTAAAATTATTCTGACTCATAAGTCTTTCCTCAGTTAGAGAAATAGAATCAAGTATTCTAGATTTTACATGATCTAAAATCCCAACAATTTCATAAAGAGTGAAACCATCATGGCTCATTTGAATATTTAAATCCTTAAAATTAGATGCTTGGTTTATCAATAATCCAAAACTTTTATTTCTTGATTCTTTTGGTGCTTGGTTCTCCATTTTTAATTCCTTTTTTTGTTAATCAATTTTTTTGTCTAATCGCCGAATTATCTTTTTTCTATCTTTTATATGGGATCAATTAATTTTCTTTTTCCAAATAAAACTCGATACAATTTTTGGCGTTTTCAAACGAGTCACAAACCACAACACAATAACCATCATTCAATAATTGATTTTGTATTGCGCTTTGCAAATCAGTGTTTTTTTCGTTCTTGCGTTTCATTTCTATGTACATCCCATTAAATCCATTTGATGCGTGAGGAATACATAAATCTGGTATTCCTGCTGTCATCCCCTCATCCTTCATCCATGCGCCCTGCCGTATCGTTCTACGAAAAGCATTTGGTATGGCATAGATTAAATACTTTCTTGTTTTCGGATTTGCACGAAACCATTTAACAACCAACGATTGATTATAGTGTTCTTCGTAATTTCTCATTTAATTTTATCCTTATTTTATTATCTCCAATATTTTACCTAGATAAATTAAGAAACACTCTTGTTTTTTGTTTGTGTCAGGGTGAACTACTGGCTCAATCGTAAGGTACAAACACTCTACTCTCAAATATGGCGCACCTTTAGCATATCCAAGCCGAAACATAACCTCATCAAATTGTTTTATCTTTTCAACTCCTTCATCTAAAAACATTAATCTTCGAATCAAATAAGGCTTATACTCCCGATACTCTATTTTCTTTTCACCGGATGCGATAAGATCAAACCATTTCTTTTTTAATATAAGATGAAGGATTTTCTTTTTCATTATTGCTTCTGACATTTTTTAGCCTCACTTTATTAAAGATTTTATTTATTTTACTTTTTCCCATTCTTTTGAAGCATACGCCCATTTAAGACCATCCTTGAAAATCGCAATGTCTGAATATGGTTTTGCGTTTTCATCCATGCAGGGTTCAATTTTATCAAAAAGTGATCCTTTTTGAATAAGTGTAATTCCCCAAATTCCCATATCACACTTGCCATATTTCACTTCTAGTAGCGTGCCATCACTAAAAATAACGAGAACACCATGCTCGTTATCGTCCGTCCCGTAACACCCGACTTCCCCGTAAACATCACCGGAAAACTCTATTAAATCATCGCTCGAACCATAAACATTCGATGCCATTTTTACCTCCATAAATAAAAAAAGGCACTTCCCGTGAAGGAAATGCCCTAAATGTTTGATAATGCCGACCTGTTAAAATTTTTAAGTGTGCATAAATTGTGAAAAGAATATAGGGATAAACAGGGAAAGTTCGGGAACTTTAGGGAATCCCTATTTTTACTATAAAAATGATTTTTGGGAAAATAGCTATGAAAATGTAGTTTTTTTAATTGCCGGAGGTCGGAATCGAACCGACATGATATTGCTATCGCTGGATTTTGAGTCCAGTGGTATATTAATAATTTCATTAAAAACATAAACATTTTAGGCCATTTTCCTTCGCTGCAAAAAACCATAAATTTACTTCCGACAGTTCTTTTTTTGTGACGTTCCTTCTGACAGTAAACGAAATTTTAGCATCTCAAGAACGCCAACGATTTCTACCATATCAAGAATTTCGTTAAAAGAACAAGCCAGCTTCGTAACCTCTCGAACAAAACACTCACGCTGAGAATTAGCCATTATGTGCCACCTTTATAATAAATTTGAAAGTGCCATTGCAAACAACGTTTCACGCATGGCGAAGTTGTGCTATGACCGCATTGATAGTTTCAATAGCCGTATCCTTTGAACCTGGCTGATTAGACTGAATCCAATTAATAGCCGATTCCAACAAAACAATTTTGCCATGCGCTGTGTTGGTGGATGGCCGTGCGTTCCGATTTTTGCGCGGCTCTTCTTCGCCATATTGTTTAACCCAATCTTCATATTCATCAGATTCTATCATACCGTCATCTGTTGCCATAATTTCCTTTCCGCCGCGCTCTAATAGTTAGCACGGCTTTACACCAACTAGACATATGATGCAGTTTTTCGCTTAACTTCATGTGGATTCATATATTTTGCAACCGCGTATTCTACATCGGATGTATTTAGTTTGTTCATTGTTTCCCCCAAACGCTTGTATAATGTCCTTTGCTTTTTTTACTGGTAGCTTTTTCAATTCTCAAAATTCGATATCCCCATTTCGGAAATTTTTGACAGGCTATTGCTCCCCATGCGTGATTCGGATTAAAAGGATCACGAGACATTTTAGACCTAACTTT
>JBAZRG010000041.1:0-2724 GCA_041663145.1 Minisyncoccota bacterium | reverse complement strand
CCGATGCTGCCGATGCCGCCGATGTAAAAACAAAAATAATCCAATACGGCGTTTCTCTGATTAAGGGGAAACGCAATGCTTAGAGACTTCGTAGAATCGGACCGTTTTGAATCCCTGTTTGATCTCCTTGACGTGTACCTTGAGCCGATCTGCCGGGGGATCTGTATCGCTGCGACCCTGCTGTTCGCCCCGGCGTTCTGGAGGGTGGCGAGGGAGGCGTGGGGGTGGTGGGTAGGATGAGCGATATCCAAATCTATAATCAAGACTGTATGGAAGCAATGAAAGAGATGCCGGACAAGGCGTTCGATCTGGCTATTGTCGATCCGCCGTATGGAATAGGAGAGGATGGTGAAAGCAATCATTCGCGAGGCCATAAAAATATTCCTGCAACTAAATTCACGCCGAAACAATGGGATAAAGCGCCGCCCCCCCCTATTTATTTCAGAGATCTGCGGCGCATCTCCATAAACCAAATCATTTTTGGAGCA
Source organism: Minisyncoccota bacterium (assembly GCA_041663145.1). Taxonomy (GTDB): domain Bacteria; phylum Patescibacteriota; class Minisyncoccia; order Phycocordibacterales; family PALSA-1337; genus C7867-002. Next base: position 2,236 of record JBAZRG010000041.1, on the reverse strand, counting down.
AACCATTTTATAAGCCGCATTCCCCTGGATTCATCCTGCTGGATTGTATGGGACAAAATTCGCTATGGATGCGACTTTGCCGACTGCGAACTTGCCTGGACATCATTCAAGACGGCTGTTCGACAATTCCGGTTTATGTGGAACGGCATGTTACAGGGAAATATGAAGCACAAAGAAAAGAGAATCCACCCTACCCAAAAGCCTGTTGTCCTTTACCAATGGCTTCTCAAGAACTACGCAAAACCCGGCGACAAGATTTTAGATACTCATGGCGGCTCATGCAGCTTGGCAATCGCCTGTGACATCATGGGCTTCGACTGTGCCATTTACGAGATAGACGAGGATTATTACAAGGCTGCCGTCGATAGATTTGAACGGCACAGAATGCAGGGCGTTTTAGACTTATAACCCAACAGGAGGCATCATGAGCCGAGTACTCGTAATTGAAATGCCTGACAAATGCCTGGCCACGTCGCGGGCAGTCATGGCGCATATCAGGACAAAGTATCCGGACGCGGGATTGCTGCAAAGCTCGCCGTTCCGGTGGTGGAATGATTTACAAAAATCGTCTTTTACAGCCGGGCGGCTTCCCCTGGCAATGAGAACGGGAGCGGTGACGGGATTGGTCGAATTGATGACTAACCCGCAGAGTTACGAAGAGCGAACAAAATAGGAGGTGGAGTCATGGGGTCATACAAAATTTATCAGCATATCGGGGAGGGGCCGGTACAGCCGGCGCTTGATTTCGGCAAGCCGTGGTTCCCGGAAAACAAGTTTGACCCGGACGGCGGGGCGCACCGAGTACTTGAGCACATCAGACGTCATATGTGCATAACGACGAGGGCGATTCACGATCCGCAAGGGATCAATGCCGACACTGCCAGATTACGGGTTGACGTAAAGCCGTACCTCAAAGAACACGGCATCGTCCAGGACGGTAGACCCATCAAATTAGAGGACGGGAACTATCTCTATCGGTTTGTGAGGGCGTAATGCCCTGGCTAATATTAATCATCCTCGTTGCCCTGGCAGGCTGGCTGTTCTGGTGCATTTTGAGGATCAATAAAAAAACTGAAATAGAAAGGAGATAACAATGGCAGGAGAGATGTTACAGCTTGCGTTTTTTGTTCCGTACTTAGCGGGAGGCGTACGTCCGGAGATCCGAGAGGTGAGTTTGCAGAAATTCGGCGTTCGGGTGATTTTGAAGGACGGCACGACAGACCGGAGAGAGTCGGCACAGGGCCAATACTTTGTTGACTACAGCAAGGCCGTGGCCGACTGGAAGAAATTTTATTCAAAGAAGATCCGGGAAACGGAGAAGTTCCTGGCGGCTGCAAAAGCCGAGTGGAAAAGGCACAACAAGGGACAGGAGTGGAAGTAGCATCCGGCGGTTTTTCGCTTTGCACCCGCTGTCAAGCCCCCGGTTATCCTCCCGCCGGGGGCTTACAAATAAACTTAAAGCGCGAGGATATATTATGGGGAAATATTATTTAAATCCTAAAATTTCTGTTGGGAATGAAAATGAATGCAGATTGCTTTTTTATGTTTGGAACAACATGCAGCAACGATGCCACATGAGCCACCATAAAGATTATCATAGATATGGAGGCAGGGGGATTACGGTATGCCGCGAATGGTCTGGCCGAGGAGGATATTCACGGTTCGTTGAATGGTCGCTATCGCACGGTTATCAGCGTGGGCTTATGTTCGATTGTAGAGAAAACAACGGCGATTATGAACCAGAAAATTGCAGGTTTGTTACACCGAAAGAGAGCAGCCGAAATACTTGTAGGACCAAATTGAACGAAGAAACCGTCGTTTCTCTAAAAAACAAGATAAATTCACGAAAATATCCATCAAAAGATTTGGCTAAAGAATTCGGGATTTCGTTGTCGCATATTTCAAGAATCAAAACGGGCAAGCAGTGGGATGATATTACAAACCGCTTAGCCATTAGGTAGCGGGTAAATAAACTTAAAGGAGGTCTCCCTGTAGAAAACAACATCAGGTTAACCCGTATTGTGTAGAAAATGGCGGGATGCTGACCCGTAAAACAGCAGCGGTAAGGTAATAATGGTATGAGTCCCGTCCGGTTTTCCCCTATTGGTTTACCGGACGGGACACCCAAAAGAGAAAGGCGGAGGAAAATGAAAATAATAGCAACAACATTAAGCGGATACCTCATAGAAGCACGCGGCGATGAACTCAGCAACCTTATGGGATTCGCAAACGATTA
>JBAZRG010000040.1:0-2751 GCA_041663145.1 Minisyncoccota bacterium | reverse complement strand
TTACTCCTTTCCTTCAAAGCAAGTTGGCAATACTGCTCGTTTACATTTAGTTATTAAGTTGCAGGATAAACAAAAACTGCAAGGAATAAAATCATAGAGAAGACGAGTTTGTGTGTTTGCTAAACCACTACAAATATGTTGTTCTTGATTGCTTATTATCTTATAGCAATTAGGGCACGTGAAAAAGGTTGGTTCCACTATTTACTCCTTTCCTTTAAAAACTCCTCCAACGCATCTACCATACGGAGAGGGTTAAGATACGTTTCTTTAAGTGGTTTAAATCCAGGTATAAGCCATGTTTGCCAAAAATAGTTTGGTGACATTTCTCTCCCGTTTGTTCTTTTTCCATAGTCGCCCCTGGCTTTTTCGTAGATGTAAGACCAGAAGTCATCCCACCACTCCTGCTTCGGCCCCTTTTCCATAATGACAAAGAAACCTTCGGAAGTGGAGAAGTCGGGTGCATAAAAAACATCTAAGCCACATCCACCATATCTTTCATCGTGGGTTTCATTGTTGGTTATCTTACTTCCATCTGTTATTAACCCACATCTCGGACACCACCAACTGCTTTTGGGATTCCCCAACGCTTCGGCGATTAACTGATTGTTCATTCTTCTGTCTCCACTATCAGTTTGGCCGGAACATATCCTTGACTAATTAAATAATCCCTATCCAAAGAGGATGAATTAATAACAAAATAATACTGATCTTTTCGCTCAGGCCAAGCTGGAGCAGTCCATCCCTCAATCACCTTCTCCACCTTCTTTTTTGGCCGAGGCGGTGGCACAAACTCCGGCTTGGACCAAAAGAAGGATTGTTCAATTTCACCTAAAATAATCCCCTCCTTATCAATCGTCACGCCCCTATGTGCTACGGTAAATGAATCTTCTTTAGTATGATCTACCTTACAGTCACCAAAGCCACAATGCCAAACCTTGTCTCCAACCTTAATCCCATCGAAGTACATTTCAAACCTCCTTCTTTCTTGTCCAAATTAAAAGTTCAATTAGAGCATCAGTTGGATTAATGTTTTCTATCGAATGTTTTAATGTACTTCCTGTGATTGCTCTATAAGTACATCTATTAATTTCGTTAAGTTTCACCAGCTCCAGATGGTAACTTGTTTTAACTCCTATATAGAGTTCAACTGGCAACTCTCTCCACACCTCAGCCATTGAGGGAGCGGGAATATGTTTATGTGTAGGGGACACTAAGTATTTTAAAATAAGCTCCCACGCTTCTCCACCAGGCCATAGGTGCTGTTCAAATACTACTTCCGTTTCCAGAATAATACCTACATCAACCAACTTCTTGCTTGCTTCAAGACTTGCATAGTTAAGTGGATTCATTCATTCTCTCCTTATTTTTCTCTTCAAACAACTCAAGTTCTTTTGATCTTTTGCCCATATCATAAACTTTCCATATCAACCTACCAAACTCGACATTAGAGGTCGGCATGCTATCAATAGAAATATGGGCCACTTCAAGTTCAATGTTCTGTGATTGAGTTGGAATTTATTTCTCCTTCTTACTCTCTTTAAACTCCCAAATCAGATTGCAACGTTCACGGGGAGACATAATTTCATAGTGCCACCAACAGAGTCGATGATTGCCACACAAATTAGCAAATCTCTTAAGAATAAATTCTAAGAATTGTGAGCCAGTTCCTTTCTCCTTCATCTTCTCCCAACACCAGCCAAACCCTTCCCAGGTGGAGAGATTAATATTTTTCTTTGTACAGTATTCTCTAACTCCATATCCTCTAAGTCCACAGCTACAATTAGAAAGCTTAGTTTCATCACCGAGGGTATAGATATGCCAAATCCCACCCAACCACTCAACAAGTTCTCTATCTTTCTTTTCTTGAGTGCTTGTTGTCTGTCTGCACTCTTCTTCATCACAGAACGGTCCTTCGTGTCCGAAGTTATTGCTGTGATATTTACACTTTGTGTAGTAGCATTCAATAGTCATAATTCTCTCCTTATTTTTCTTGAAAATATCTCTTCCGTTTTTTATAGTGAGGATTTTTCTTTTTGATTATTGGCAATTCTGGTGATAAATCAGAAAATTTGCGAAGTAAAAAATTATTGCTGCTGCTTGGTTCATCCACATAGCTATTAATTATTGTTTCAATTGCAGTTGCTCTTCCTTTAATAGAATTTCCCATTATCACGATTGGCGAATCTTTGTACTCCGGAGAAATCATGCGCTTTGCCTTTCATACATACTGCATACATGAGGTTCATTGTTATTATACAGTCTCCACTTCCCGTTACTTTCTTTTCTCCATTGAAAATATCCTTTGTTACAATATTTACATATGACTCCAAGAAAAGGTTGGCTATCTTCAAGATTCTCGTCATAGGATTCACTATCAAGTATGAAATCGGCCATGTCACCCATACTAACTCCTTTTTAAAATGGTGAGTTAGAAGCTCCAACCTTGCTCTATGGGAGACCATGTTCCCTGATTGGAGGCCGTGAGCAGGGGTGCGATTTCACTATCGCTTGTCCTCTCCTAACTCACCAAGATTAAATTTGCCCTCATAAGCCCCATGAACCAGGCACCGCACTCATCATGGAAGTGTTTTGGTTATTTAACCTACGAGGGCAAACCGTTATATGTTATTCCCAACTATCAGATTGTTCCTTTGGTGCTACGGTCTTGGCTAATATTGAACCAGAAGTCTTCGCCTGTCCATTCATCTTGTCCTTAGTTTCCTGGACGGTATAAATAGCCCTGGAATTACT
>JBAZRG010000039.1:0-2802 GCA_041663145.1 Minisyncoccota bacterium | reverse complement strand
TGAAAGTTCCGGCAACTTCTGTCTCTAATATGCTTGGTGCCCGTGTACCCGGTATTATTGCTGTTACCCGCAGCGGGGAGCCCGGGAAAGACTTTTCAGAATTCTGGATTCGCGGTATTAGTACGTTTGGAGCTGGTTCAAGCGCACTGGTGTTGATCGATGGTGTGGAAGGGAATATGAATACCCTTGATCCGGAAGATATCGAAAGCTTTTCTATCTTAAAGGATGCTTCTGCTACTGCCGTATATGGTGTCCGGGGTGCAAACGGGGTGATATTGGTGACTACCAAAAGGGGGCGCGCCGGTAAACTTTCGGTTAATCTGAAAGCCAACACCGGTTATTCATACTCGCCCCGTATGCCTGAATATGTTGATGGCAATCAGTATGCTGCGCTGGCCAACGAGGCAGCTCTGTCGAGAGGTATGGAGCCGATTTATAACAATGTTGATTTGCAGTTGTTTAAGAGCGGTATTGATCCCGACCTGCATCCGAATGTGAACTGGCGGGATAATATCCTGAAAGACTATACCATGAACAGGCAGTTTCATTTAAGCGCTTCGGGTGGTGGACAGGCAGCCCGTTATTATATGAGTTTAGGGGTACTGAACAAGGATGCCCTTTTCAAGCAGGATCAAGGGATCAATAAGTATGAAACAAACGTGGACTACAAACAATACAACTTCCGCGCAAATATCGATATGAATTTAACGCAGACCACAATCATGTCATTAGGGTTGGAAACGGTATTGGTAACCCAAAACTATCCTGGTTTTGGCGACAACAGCCAGGCTCTTTGGGATGCTCAGTCCAATATGACCCCGGTTACTGTTCCTATTATGTTTTCAACCGGACAGGTTCCGGCATACGGAAGTAATAATGATCAGATAAGCCCCTACGTCTTGCTTAATTATACCGGCTATCGAAAATATTATCGTAATCAAACAAACCTTAACCTTCAGGTAGAACAGGACTTGAAAGTGATTACCAAGGGACTCAAGTTCACCGCATTGTTTAGTATGAACGGCAATAGCGATATGTGGTCAAGCAGGACGAAAACCCCGGCATTGTATTATGCAACAGCCCGGAAACGAGACGGTACGCTGGCTTTGGAAAAAAAACGGGATGCATCAGACCCTCAGTTTAGCGTTACTACGGAAGTAAACCGGAAATTCTATTTCGAATCTCGTGCCAACTACGAACGAAGCTTTAACGATGTTCACCGCGTTACTGGATTGGTGCATTACTATATGGAGGATTTTGTTGATTCACGAAATAGAAATGATTTGAGTGCAATTCCAAAACGCTATGTGGGTTTCTCCAGCCGTGCTACCTATTCTTATAAGGACACCTATATGATTGAGGGAAACATTGGTTATACTGGTTCAGAGGCTTTTGAAAACGGTAAGAAGTTCGGCTTTTTTCCAGCCATTTCAATGGGTTGGTTGCCAACGCAGTACGAATCTTTTAAAGCCACATTTCCATTTATCAATTATCTTAAATTCAGGGGTTCTTATGGACAGGTTGGTAACGATCGTATGAATGTCCGCTTTCCTTACCTGACATTGATGGGGCCCTCCGGAAGCGGCTTATGGCATTCGGGCAGCGGCTATACGGAAACACAGGTAGGTTCCTCTAACCTGAGATGGGAAACGGCAACCAAATCCAATTTCGGTATCGACCTGAAATTCTTTAAGAGTCGCTTCGAAATGACAGTTGACTTCTTCAATGACATTCGTTCGGGTATATACCAGCAGCGGGCAAGTGTTCCTGATGAGATGGGATTGGTTACCCTACCTTTTGCCAACGTCGGTGAAATGAAAAGCTGGGGACTTGACGGGTTTCTCTCGTACACTCAGGCGATCAATAAAGACGCTTATTTTGTGTTACGCGGTAACTTTACAAAATCCAAGAATAAGATTCTGGAATATGAAGAGTCAATCGTGCGCTTTCCATACCAGTCTTCAGTTGATTACCAGTTTGGAATTAACCGGGGTCTGATTGCCTTGAGATTGTTTAAAGATGAGGCTGATGTAACGAGCAGCCCGAGACAAACCTTTGGAGGTGATGTGTTGCCCGGTGATATCAAGTATAAGGATGTGAATGGCGATGGAGTAATTGACGATTACGATGTTGTGCCGCTGGAATATTCTTCTACACCGCAAATACAATATGGTTTTGCGACTGAATTCAATTGGAAAGGCTGGAACTTGAGTGTCCTGTTCGAAGGCGTAAGCCGGGTGAAATACTTTAGCGGCGGTAATGGGTTTTTCCCTTTTACCGGAAAAGAAACCGGTAACGTGCTGTTAGCTGTTGCCGATCAGTCTAATCGTTGGACTTCAGCCGAGATATCAGGGAACGCTGCAACTGAAAATCCTGATGCCCGCTTCCCGCGGCTTTCGTACGGAGGCAATAGCAATAACAACAGGAATTCGACTTTTTGGTTAAATGACGGAAGTTATGTGAGGTTGAAAAACGTACAGTTATCTTACCAGACCAAAGCGGCTTTTATGAAAAAAGCTGGTATTGAAAGTGCGACGTTCAGTTTAATCGGCGAGAATTTGCATGTATGGGATAACCTGCAAGACAAAATCTTCGATCCGGCTCAAGCGACAGGCAACGGAGCCAGATACCCGCTGCAAAGGGTATATACATTACAAATGAATCTTAAATTTTAATACACATTGCAATGAAGATAATAAATTGGACATATAGTCGAAGTTTATTCGCGCTGCTTTTTAGCGTTATTGTTTTCACTTCGTGTGAAAAGTACATTGATATTGATGAATATGTGTATGATAAAAC
>JBAZRG010000038.1:0-2865 GCA_041663145.1 Minisyncoccota bacterium | reverse complement strand
TGCCTCCTATTCGGGGAGGGGCTTGCGCCCCTCCCCTTGCTAGAGCTAGACCAGGAAACCGTGCGCCTTCAAGCGGTCGTGGCACAACTGAATCATCGCAACTGCCGCCGCCCATGAGGCGGAGTCAGAGAAGCAGCCAGCCGTCGCGCCAGAGACCACCGACAACGACGCCTTCGTTGCGGCGGTGCCAGAGACGGTTCCGCCATTGATGCCGAAACCGCCCGCGAAGTACACGCCACCAGCGCTGGTGACGTAGAACCTCTCGGTGCCATCGCTGGACTGTCCTACCAGAAAGTCACCCGTTGCGCTGGCGGCCTGTGTGAGAGTGAGAGTATCCACCGTGGTGCTTGCCCCAACGATGTTGCTCTCTCCGTCGAGGGGAACGCAGCCCTGGGGACCGATTTTAGAACCTTCAGCCATTTTCGTTCACCTCCTACTTCACACCGTTGTTGCCGAGAATGCCACCGGGGACGGCGCACTCGATTCGCAACAGGGCATGTTCATTCCGGCCAAAGCCCCAGATACCGTACCAGGAGTGGTTCAGGAACCGCTGGGGAATGTTGGTTTTCGCCCATTCCACAGACAGTTGCCCGTCCTTGCCCAGGTCCTTTGCGTAGGCCCCGAACAGGGAATTGCGACCGGCGACCACGCATCCCGCGACGTTTGGCGCGGCATTCGCAGCCACACCACTGTCATGGGCGAACTTGAAGCCGAAGTTGGTAGCCGAGTTACCGCGCCCCATGATGGTCGCCGTGGAGCCGGACGAGTAACCCGTCACCATGACCTGTTCCACCGTGGCCGCTTCCAACGTGCCAACGGTCAGGAACTCGCCAGCCACGATGCCAGTGCTGTCCGTCAGCGTAACGGTCGTGGCGCCCGCAGTGATGGCTGCCGAGGTCGTGGTTGCCGCCTGGTCAGTGGACCCACCGCCCAGGTACAACTTGCCGTACTCGTGCGAGACGAAGCGGAAGCCACCGAGCTTGCCCACTTCGCCGTTGAACACGGCAGAAGCGTCCATGTACGCCTTCGCCGTCAGGAAGTTGCTGTCCGAGGCCACACCCGCCAGCACCGCAGGGTGAACGATGATCGCCAGATCATTGCCGAACCCCTGAATGCTGGAGTCTGCGATCAGACCACGCCAGAACATGGTATCCGCGAAGGTCATCAAGTCGTTCGTGGTGTCCAGGCCCGTGCGAGTGCCGACGCCGATGGGATAGGCCACCCAGGTCCCACCAACAGCAGCGTCACGAACCAGGATGTCCAGCGACTTCGACTGGTTCTGGCCTACGGCGTAGGCCGCCTGCTTGCCAACGTCCGCGTAGTTCTCGATGTCCAACATGCGAGTCGTCTGGACCACGTTGCCGTATTCTGCGAAGGACACCGTGCAAACGTAGTCTTCCAGAGCCACCGGGGTAACGTCGCTGGTCTCGGTCAGAGCAGTCGTGGCGATAGCCATTTCCGCGATCATCGGGATATTGATGCTGGAACCCTTGAGGTTGGCCCCGCCAAGAGCGTACTTCCAGTTCACCAACCCCTGTTGCGCCCAAACGCTAGTCTTGCGTTTCTCTTCGAGAAAGTCCTTCTCGTAAAGAGCCGCTACACTATCGCCCAGGGTGGACGTAATAGTGATAGCCATAGGTCTCTCCTTTTGTTATCTGCGATACACGGCCTCCTCAATCTCGCGGCCTAGCCTGTCAATGGCCGCAATATCGTTCTTGGCATGTGCGTCGCGTAGTTTTCGTTGTAGCCCTTCCAGGGAACTTGGATTGCCACCGGAAGGGGTCGCCCCGGACACTTTGTCCACGCCCAAAGCCTGCTCGGTTTCCCGCACGGCTTCCTCGCGTGCCTTCTTCTCGCGCTTTTCCGCATCCGCTTGCGCCTCGCGGAGTTTCTTGGCGGTGTGCTTGGCAAATCGCTCAGGGAAAGTGACTGCATCCTCGGCGGTCGTGCCCAGCACGTCCTTCGGCACGTCGTCGAAGCCGCTCAGTCCGGCCTCTTTCACCAGGTCCACGTTGCGCTGAACGATGGCATTCCACCGCCGCACCTGCTCGTTCTGCGCTTCCCGTTGCTGGTAGTCGGCCAACTGCTCGCGCAGTCCCTTCTCCTGGATAGTCTGCCTTGCCTTCGCCAGTTCCTCATCAGGCACGAATTGGCCCAGTTGCGTCAGAAGTGCATCCCGCTCGGCGGCTGCTCGTTCCCTCTCTAATCGGATGGCCTCGGCGTGCTTCTTCCCATACTCGCTGTCCAGGTCGTGTCTAACTTGCTCACGCGCCTTGCGCAGAATGGCGTCCGGGTCTTCCTTCTGCGTCTCTTGCTTCGGCTCCGGCGTCGCGGTCGCCGCGGGAGCCGTGGACACTGCCGGCGTCTGGCTGGGCTCGGATGGGGTGGCTACCGGAGTAGTCCCTTGCTCGGATACAGCCTCGACGGGCTTAGTCTCGTCTGCCATCGTATTCTCCTTATGCCTTTGCTTGCTGGAGAAGCGCCTTCACCCATTCCTCGAAGGTCGCCGCTGCCAGCACTCCCTTGTTCTTCGCGTACAATGTGTAGAGCGCCTGCGCCAGATCGGGCGTCATCTTGCCCGATTTGGCATATTGGCGAAATGCTTTCGCCAGCACCGCGTCCCATTTCAAGAGGAAGGCCAACTCCTTTCCGGGGTAGACCTTGAACGCCTTGCTGCTCCCGTATACCCTCGGCGTGTAGGTGCTACCCGTTGTGCTGCTCGTGCTGTAGCCGGGATGGTCCTGATACCACTTGCTGATAGCAGGGGTTGTCTTTCCCCCATTGGCCTGCTTGATCCACCCGTACTTGTCTGTGGTTCCGGCGGGGCCTCCGAGCCGCTGGAACTCGCTGTCAATGAGGTCAGTG
>JBAZRG010000037.1:0-2873 GCA_041663145.1 Minisyncoccota bacterium | reverse complement strand
CTGTGATAGTTTTGCAGTTGTTTATCATTTTTGAATCAAATGAGTACATTTGTATTCCCGTCTGGTTCATATTTCCTGCTAAGTCTTGCGTGTATGCGGTATAATTATACGTTCCGTTTGATAAACCGGTAAAATTATTTTTAAGTTTGTATAGTCCTGTGTTGTAACTTGCATTTAGTTCTTGGTATGATAATACCCTGTTCCATATCTTTACTTCGTCAATACTTCCGTTTAATTTCCATCCCCAAATTGGTTCTGAGCCTATATATGTATTTGCTACAGGTTCTAAAGCAGTGCATCCGGTTCCATTATAAACTATTTTTCCATCTAAATAAACTGTGATGTCACCAGTGGGATTGTTTGTGAACGCTGCATAATGCCATTTCCCATCTCCTGTTATGTTTGCATTATTTCCGTAACCTCCGCAATATGGATACATCGTAGCGCCGATACCTCCTGTTGAATACACGTAATCAATATAAAAATTCCAACCTTCCACATCAATCAAACTTGATGATTTTGATGCTATTGTGTTTTCTTCTCCGGAAGTTATTTCCGGTTTTATCCATGCTTCAACAGTTATTTTTCCAGTTATATTTGTTATTGGTGATGGACCTAAATCTATAGAATCATCTGTTCCATCAAATACTTTCGCGCTTCCGAACGCTCCTGCTGTTGTTGTGTTCGGGCAGGTATTACCAGAGCAGGTTCCATTATTTCCAAAATTGCTCCAGTCCTTTACAAATGTGCTATTTTCTCCAGTCTCGTTATTGAATCTGTACCATGCAACTAAGCTTCGATTGAAGTCTATGAATGAGGATAAATTGTTTGTATCTGACGTGGTTACGTTTACGTATAGCCAATCTGTATTATTTACTGTATTATTACTTGGTGTTGGTGCGACAAAAGAAATACCCGGATGGGTTGTATCGCTTGTTATGATCCTTGTTTCAGATTGGCCTAGATTTCCCGCCATGTCTATTGCTTCTATTCTATAAGTGTAATTTCCTTCAGGTATGTCCGTTCTGGCTGTTTCGAATTGCCTGTAATTTCCTATTGATGAGTTGTATTTGCTTGATATCTCCAGTCCTGAAAGCGGCCTGTTGTAAACTTCTGCTTCATCTATTGTTCCGTTGAATTCTGTTGCCGAGCTTCCTTCTTCTCTGTTTCCGATCATTAGGTGAACATTGTTCTTTGAAAATACAGGTATTGCGATTGTTGTCCCTGCAATTCCGTCCAAATATGGTGTTGCCCCGGTTCCGCTTGAATTTATTACAATTGCCGCGTGGTGCCAGTTGTTTAAAGGTATGGTCATTTTCAAATCCCTTATCGTCCCTCCATTTGCATCTACTATCGATAAATTATTTGTTTGTATGAATAAATTATATCCCTGATATGTATTTGTGCGTTTTGCGATCACATATCCGTTTCCGCTGCTTGTTTTGTATACCCAGGCTGCCAGAGTCATTCCGCCGGTTATATTCAGGCTTGACGAACTTTCCACGCTCATGTTGTCATTTGTTCCGTCGAATTGCAGTCCATTTCCAAACTTACCTGTTGTATAATTCGGACAAGCATTTCCTGTGCATGATCCATTATTTCCGTACTGTGAATAGTCTTCTGCTTTTGAATTGTTTGATCCTTGTTCTAAATGAAATCCCAAAACCAGCGATGTATCCACTAATGTCATAGAAACATTGTCTTCTGATGATGTTGCGTTGATAAATGTATTGTTTATATTGATGAATGAATTATTGTCTTTTGTTGGCTGAACAAAAGTTACTGTCGGCGCCGTTCCATCGTATGTGAAATTATAGGTTGCTGCATTTCCTGCCGGGTCTGTTGTGTTTATCTGGAAAGCATAAGTCCCTAACGAGTTTAATGGTATTGTTATGTTATGCTGCGACAGGTAATTCATCTTTTGAACACCGTAATATGTTAAAGGGCTTGAGTCGTTCGTTGTGCTGCCATAGGATGAGTTTGTTCCGTAATTTACATATCCGTAAGTCACTTCCGGGCTTCCAGACACAGAATAAGTGTTGTCCCAGAATATTGAGATATTGTTTCCGTTCCACGAATATGAAACATTTGTTATTGCCGGCGCTTCATTATCTGTTGATGCGACTTCGGGCAATACATATAAAGGATCCCCAACCGAGAACCAGTTCCATCTTACAGAGCGCACTGACATGAACATGCTTTCTCCGTAAGTGTAATTTTTATACCCTAAGAAATATTTGTAAAATGCTGTTGGCTGCGGAACTTCGTCAGCATAAGGTTCTGCCACATTACCCTGTGTCCCTGTGACGTCTGCAGATATTAATAATGCAGTTACCGATCCGTTGCTTGCTGTTGTGCGTATCGTTCCTGATGCTGTGAACGAATAAAAATGCGATGCTATTGCCCCTGGTTTTGTGAAATTCCATACATTTTCATATGTCGATTCCCCTCCTACGTGGAATGTTGCATTTGGTCCGCCGGCTAGTCCTGCGTCATATACGCATTTATATCCTGCTCCGGTTCCGTTTATTGATGCGCAGATTGTCGGAATCGGGTTTGTCAGATACGGAATGCTTGCTATATACGCCGTTGCGTTTGTCGTGTTGCCCATATATTTTTCAGCATAAATTGCTTTGTCAACTAATCCTTTTGCCAGTTTCGGACTCGGTCCGTCCAGCCTTGAGATTAAATAAATATTATATGTTTCGTCGAAATGTGACGGTTCGTTATACGCTCCCGTTGTATAGCTGTTGCTGTTTACCTTAGTGTATGGATTTATTCCGTTCCCGTATGAAGCGCTTGCTCTTGTGGCTGTCAGGTTGAACACGTCTGCCAATTTACTGTCTGTTGCATTGCAGCCTTTATATGGCATT
>JBAZRG010000036.1:0-2949 GCA_041663145.1 Minisyncoccota bacterium | reverse complement strand
CAACTTGACAAGTAGGTATCGGCTACCTCTGCCGTTTCAAAGTTTCCCGTACTGGTGATGGTCTTGGTGGCCGTCACCGTAGCCGTCTTCCCGCTCATCGTCGCCTTCTTCGTGGCGTTTGGATTCCACGAAACGAACGTCGCCAGGTCAGCGGCGGCGTTGGGATTAAGCAGGGCCTTCCAAACAATGACCGGACCCGTAGAGATGACCCCCGGCGTGGCGCAAATCCACGGAGAGCCATTCGTTAACGTATTCGCCATTTGTTCCTCCTATGCCTCGCGCCCGCCAAAGTAGCCAAGCGCGGCCAGTTGTTCTGCCACTTTATCAGACTCGCGGCCCCACTCGTCGCTATCCGGCTGGAAGTGCATCCCGCCGCCGCGCATCTTCACGACATCCCAAAAATACTGGGGGTCGTCGTCGATGTCGAACCGAGCCATCCACCCGCAATCGGGACACTTGTAGCCGACGTAGTTGATGTTGGTTTTCGTGTTGCCCGTCTGTTTGTCGTCCAGCCCAATCTCGCTATACCGCATGAACATCTGTCCCCTACAATATCGACATTTAATGTCGAATGTAGGGCAATGGCACCGCTTATCGTTGGTGCGCTCCCAGGTCTTCCCGACTATTCCACTAAGCATCGTATTTGCCCTTCATGGTCTTCATCATCCAATCAGCTTCGTGTTCGTGGAGCGCCACGCCGAACATCTCCCGATAGCCGCACTCCCCGCACACCATCGTTATGTCCATAGCGTGGCCGGGTTTCTTCGACCCGTCGCCCTGCTCCACCGGGAACACAATCATGGTAGACATTGACAATGTAAGGCGGGTCTTCGGGTGGAAGGCACACATCGGCGTAAAGGAACATCCCATCACGGCGGGGTCGCCCGTATTCTGCCCCTTCGTAAACGTCCATTTGGCGGGCATCCTAGTTCGCTTCGCCGTCGCCCTCGCCGCTCTTATCGGGGGCGGGGACGGGCGGGATAGGGGCGTCGGCCCTAATCATGTCCTCGATGGCCTTGTATTCGCCCCGGAGAGACAGTTGTTCGTCGCGTCCGGCTTGCAACGCCCTGTCCAATTCGGCCCTCTGCTTTGCCAGCACTTCAAGTCGCGCCGTCACTTCAGAGAACCGCTTCTCGACCTCGGCCTTTTTGGCCCTCAGCTTGTCAATCACTTGTCCTCCCTATTTGGCATAAAACTTGGGGGTGAAATCACTCCCATTGAATATCGGCGTGGGCGCGGCCGGAAGCCGCTTCATAACCCCACCGCACTTGCTACACTTGCGCTCATCGGTATGCCTAAACGCGAATACGTCCAGCTCTCGCCAACCGCACTCGCACTCATAATCGAATACTGGCATGTCTACTTGTCTGCATCAGGGGCCACGTTAGGCCCCGGTATATTCTCTTGCCCCGCGTAACTCTGCGGCGCACCTGTTTTCTCTTTGAATTTCCGCTCGATATATTTCAGGCGGTCCAACTGCTCGTCGCTCAGGCTCCGCATACCTTCCCGGCGCAGGTTTTCTTCCTGTTCCGAGCGAGTATTGCCGAACCTCGACTTGCCCTTGATGATGATATTTGCCACTTGGCCCCTCCGAATGGATTAGAGGCGGGACGGGCCATTTCTGACCCGCCCCGCTCCATGGATATTGCTACTTAAACTTCATCAGCTAGGAACAGTCATCGTCGCGTCGAGGAGTTCGACGTAGACGAGATCAGAGAGCGTCATGTCGCTCGTCAGGTCGAGGTCCGCCTTGGCAAACCAGCAATGAGAAATCATGCCCGTCGAGGACGTAACGAGAATCATCTTGCCGCTCGTCGGGATAAGGCCAAACCTGCAACCGTGAATCTGGACTTCCGAATAGACTCCGGCGATGTTGATATACTCCGTCGCCACAGCCGCCCCGTTGCCCTCCAAGAAGGCGCAATCACGAATCCTAAGCCGACGCCCAGGATTGGCACTACCGGTAGCCGTAATGCCGCCCGTCACGCCAGCCGAACCGTGGAACAGGCAACGCTCAAAGGTCGTCCCGTCACCACCGTCGGCCGTGAAAATCCGCCCGCCCTTGATAACGCAGTTGACGAACGATGTCCCGTCTGTACCGCGCTGAGTATTGGTTGCCCCGTTGTTGCGGAGCAGGGCCGTCCCCGTTGCGCCCTCGGAGAAGAACCCGAGGTTCTCGCAATGAAGCGCAGGTCCGGTAACATCGAGATTATACCCGGCGCTGGTCTTCGCCAGCCGCACCCCATATTCCGGGTTGGGCGAATTGGAAACACCGATAAGGTAGAGGTCACTCTGCGTCAGGTCCGTGGTGATAGTTTCCGTGTAACGAGCGAACCCCGTACCAACCGTATAGGCTTTCGGCCTGATGTAGATGACATCGCCGCGACCCGCCAACTGAACAGCGGCGTCGATGGTAGCCTTAGCCAAAGAGGGGGAGAAACCGTCGTAGGAGTCGCTACCGTCCGTACCGTCAACGAACCAAGTCCGCGACCACGGATTCGTGAAGCGCGCCCCCCCTACAGGCTCCCCGCCGTACTGAAAAAGGCCGTCTGCAATCGTACTCATTTTTTTCTCCTTACGCGTCAACGAGAGACGCGCCGCTTTCAATAAAATCAGAAGGAATATGAAAATGCTCGTTCTGATACCGACGAGACATTGTTCGATGAAGCCATCCGTGATATGCCTTGTCGCAAATCAAGAGATTGGCGTTGCGGTTATCGGATTTGCAACCGTTGATATGATGGACCACTTCGCTGAATTTTAGTGGACGACCAAGTGCCTTCTCCGCAATCTGCCGATGTTCCATCACGTAACGCATCCCGCTTGGGGTGGCCCTATCTCGGATAACCATTCGGTATCCAGATTGTTCCTTTGTTCCACCCTTCCAATAGTGGTTCTTTTCTCTAAGATGCGATAGGCCGAGATTTTTGCGATGTTCCTCCGACTTGG
>JBAZRG010000035.1:0-3088 GCA_041663145.1 Minisyncoccota bacterium | reverse complement strand
AGCGAGGCCAGTTTATCGTGGATGTCGCCGGTCACCTTAGTGGTATAGTTGTCTATGGCTTGCCGACGCTGGTTCTCGATACCCTCAAGCTCTTTTGTCGAAGCACCGAGAGCGTAAAGTGTCGATTTCAACCCGTCAAATTGGTTATTAACGTTTGCCACCCCAGCATCGAAAGCCGATAGCGGCGAAAGGATGTTTTGAACGGTGGTGTCAACAGAAGCAAAAGCCGACTCCAACTGTGCGAACGAGGACAACCAAGCGCTTACGGTCTCCATATAGGTGTCAAAGTTGGCGCCGGCGGCCATCCCGTAATCCGCCGCGAAAAGGCTTGTATCGCCGAGAGAAGTTTTTAGGATATTGTTTTCAGATAGCCTACCGAATAGCCCGGTCAGTGTCTGGTCCTCAACAAGCGATTGAGCGTATTTTGCAAATCCGTCTTGAATCACCGGCTGGATACCGTCATAAATTTCTTGCGTAAAAACGGTAAGAATGTTGGTCATGCCTTCTTGAAATTTATCTGAGGCCAGTACCCACGATTTGTCTTCGTTGAAGGTGAAGACGAGTTTTGAAAGATTTTCCCGGACCCCGGCCGCCACATCTTCCGGAAAGAGCGCAAGCGTTTCATCCACCGAAGCCCAGATCTTCGCGGCGGCCTCATTTGTGGCATCCTCAAGCGTTCCGAAAGCAGATCCGTAATATGGATTGGTCGAAGTATCAGTGATACTCCTGTTCCGGTAGGCATCGTAATCATAGCCACCGGTTGAATAATTCACCTCTCCGCCGTAAGACAATTCCGGTTGGCTCAGAAGGGACATGTGGCGGTTTCCGTCGCCTCCGATGAAAGACCCCGCCACGCCGCCGATGATCGTTCCGACAATCGCTCCGACAATCGTACCGACCGGACCAACATAAGATCCGAGTGCGCTCCCCATTTTTGTTCCGGCAAGCCACCCGGTAACCGCCGTGCTGCCGCCAACATACGCCCCGGCCGCAGCACCAGCGCCGGCGCCCATCGATGAGTATTCGCCTTGAGGAAGGCCCATTGATTTCCCGAGAGTCGAATACCCAAGCGACCCGGCCGCATAAGCCATGAGGTAGGGTGACGCCGCTTTCAACACAGAAGCAAACGAACTCGCCTCCGCCGCCGCCCCGCCCATCTCTACATTTATGGCAGCCCATTCAGATTGATACGCCGCCGCCTGAGAAGCGGTACCGAGCATAGACCCGGACGAAGTCCCGCCGATCCAACTGGAAAGAGAGTTGTACCCGTTTTTCAAAAGGCTGATCGTGTCCGATCCTGTATTAAGCCAGCTTGTACCCGTACTTCCGTTTGCAAGATATGCCAGTGAGGAGGCGGTATCAGCACCGCCCACACCTGATGTAAGCGCCTGGACAATCGGAATAATGATTGGCTTGGCAATGGCCTGGGCCGCCATCTCCGCCAGCATTTTCAGGAAATAATCCCCTATCCGATCGAACAGACCCGAAAAACCTTCCTCCGTATTTTTGAAAATGTCATAAAAGGTGTCAGCGGTAGCGTCTTGGACGCGCTCAAGATAGTGCTTGTTATCATCTTCCTGTTTTTTTAGGGATGCTTTCGCATCGTCTTCAATTTTCTTTTTTGCTGCTTTCGCCGATGCGATTGAATCTTCCCACATTTCCCGGTCAATGCGGCTGATTTCTTCGGCGTCTGAGAGATCGTGTGCCGTCCGCATTTCCTTGTACTTTTGAGCATACTTATCCAAATAATCAAACATATCAGCGCCATAATCTTTCAACGCCTTATCAACTTCTCGATATGTTTCAGCAAGTTCCTTATGCTCCTTTTTTTGTTCCTTTATGCCGTCAATAATTGCCTGATAACCAAGTGCTTCCTTTTTTTGAATATCATTAAATCCCATTTCCGTCATCTTTGCTTCAAGAAGTGCTTTTTCTCCTTGTGATAACGAAATAGATTTTTCCTTCAATTTCTCTATGAATTTAGTAATCTCTTTGGAACTTTTTTGCGCACCCTCCTGCATCTCTTTCCACAAAGCATCCCATTTTATTTCTTCTGCCTCTTTTTTCGCTTCCTCCCCAAGATGAGACAGTTCTCTTCGCAATTCACGAAGCTTTTGCTCCATAGAAAGTAAATTCTTTTCATCCGAAGAAGTCCAAAAAACGCCGGAAATAGAACCGCTTCTTTGCTTTAAAGATGCTTCAATGGCTTCATCCAGCTCAGCAATACGATCCGTGATCGCTTCTACGCCTTTAGGTTCTACCGCAAAAGCTCTTCTCCAAAAAAGAGCAAAACCATCCGCAGCAATTCCTAAATCAGAAGAAAGCCCAATTAATTTAGAAGAAAGAATTTCTGTTGCAGATGAGAATCGATCAAAATCTTGTATCATTTTTCCTATCGTATTGGAAATATGAGTGCCCGCATCCCCGATAGTCTTGGGAATCGCTGTGAACTCAGTATCCACAACACGTCTTTGCGACTGAAGTGCTTCTGCTATTTTCTCCGTTGTAAGTTTTCCTTCAGCAGCCATTTCCTTTAATGCAGCACGAGGAACCCCCATTCCCTTTGCTATTGCTTCGGCCAATCGAGGAATGTTCTCTGAGATAGACTTAAATTCATCGCCGGCAAGTTTGCCAGAAGCCAAAGCCTGCGAAAATTGGAGGACACCTGCCGAAGCTTCTGAAGTAGAAGCCCCCGAAATCCGAAGAGTTTTATTTACCGTTTCTGTGATTTGAAGGAAATCTTGCTGATTGAAATTGGTATCCTTCAGTGCCCGTGCCATTCGAGTATACAAATTAACGGATTCGATATATCCAGAACGAGTTTTTTGTGACACTTCAAATAACCCGTTTTCAGCTTCTCGTAATTGGTTTGTCCCCGTTGCGACTAAGGACATACGGGCAGAGGCTAGTTTCCAGGAGTCGGCCATTTCAACGCTTTTTCGAGCCGCGAGGGTTAACCCCGCAATAAGCGCACCGAAAGAAAGTTTATTCTCAATGCCAGAAAGACTTTGTTTTAAATAATCGATCTCTTTGGCAGCCCCTTGAGCACTTTTCTTCATTTGCCCCATTGAAGAAGCGAATCGATTTG
>JBAZRG010000034.1:0-3096 GCA_041663145.1 Minisyncoccota bacterium | reverse complement strand
AAAGAGGATTTAAGCAAGTCGACATTCCGAACGTGAGCGATCTTCCGCCTATGATGAACATTAAGCAGATGCGTGGAGTTGGTGCCGTAGTGGATGCCTTCATTGTCGAAAACGATCCGAACCCCAATGGAAGGCCTTGGCTTGACGCTATTCTGGCGGAGAAAAGATGAACCGTCTTCAGCTTACCCAAAGACTTCATCAGGAGGCGGCGGCTACCGGGGCTGCGCCGTCTACGACACTGGCCCAGACGGGTAGCTCCCTTCGGTTGGTGAATTGGGTGGATCTGGCATATCAGGATATCCAGGCTTTAAACACCGAATGGGATTTTCTAAGGACTGAATTTTCAAAAAGCATGGTAGTAGGGGATAGAACGTATTCGCTAACGGATTTAGCGTTAACGGATTTAAACGCATGGCGTATCACCGAGACGGATGAGGATATCACCATCTATGATGATGCTGCTGCCGATGAAACGTTTCTTCTCTATAAGCCATGGGACGTTTTTAAATCCGTGTTCATGATCGGGACGAACCGGACAGCATCAGGAAGGCCCACGTTCTACTCTATTAAGCCGGACAAGTCTATCACGTTCAATGTTCTCCCTGACGATGCGTACACTTTCACGGGAGAATATTTCAAAGTGGCGCAAACGATGGCGGCAGATGCCTCGGAACCTTTAATCCCGACACAATACCAGATGGCTATCGTTTGGCGGGCCATGATGTTCTACGGGGCTTACACCGGGGCGGATGAAGCGTATGCCCACGGGGAGAAAGAGTACAGACGAGTTTTATCCCAGCTTGAACTGGATCAATTACCGAGACAATCATTTTTGAACGGGCCCTTAATTTGAGAAGATTAACACCACCCCGGAATAGATCGGTATCCGGCCAGCCAAGGACGGCGTATTATCCGTTGCAGGGCGGGGAAGATTTAGTCTCGCCTCCCATGACGGTGAATCCCGGGCTACTCACGTACTCCAAGAATTACGAGTGTGACCAGGACGGGCGATACCGAAGGATTGACGGGTATGAAGTTTTTGACGGGCATCCCAAACCATCGGATGCTTCGTATTGGATTCTACGGTTTACCAATGGAACCGTTGCGCTTTCTCAAGGCAATGTTGTCACCGGGGCCACATCGGCGGCAACCGGGACGCTCTTGAGCCAGATTCTTGAAACCGGGACTTATGCGGGGTCCGACGCGGCAGGGTATATGATCCTTACCGCTGTCACCGGAACCTATGTCAATGACGAAAACCTTCAGGTGTCGGCGGCAACAAAAGCCGTTGCCGATGGGACGGCGACTTCAAGAGGGGCTTTAACGGACGCGTTGGATGATACCTACCTTCAAACGGCCATTGAATACACAAGGACACAGATAGCGGCGGTGCCCGGAAGTGGTTCAATCCTTGGGCAAGTATGGCAGTACAACGGGATAAAATACGCTTTCCGTAATAACGCCGGGGATACAGCAGCCGCGATGTATAAATCATCGGCTACCGGGTGGGTCTTATGCGACATGGGCCGAACGGTGGCGTTTACCAGCGGCGGAACAACAGAGATTACCGAAAACACGGCTTTAGTTGGGGCAACGAGCGGGGCAACGGCGACCGCAAAAAGAATCCTTCTTACTTCCGGGACATGGGCGGGAGGGGATGCAGCCGGAACACTGATTCTTTACACACAAGTCGGGACGTTTCAGGCCGAAAACCTTAATATCTCAGGTGGAGCCGCAAACGTCGCCACTATCGGAGCAAACTCAACAGCGGTCACACTCACGAAGGGCGGGTTTTACCGGTTTGTAAATTACAACTTCCGGGGGAGTACCGATACTTTCCGAATGTACGGATGCGATGGGGTGAATAAGGCTTTCGAATGGGACGGGGCAACCTTCGTTCAACTCACCACCGGGATGACCCTTGATAAACCCACTCACATCGCAGCTTTCAGGAATCATCTTTTCTTGGCTTTCGGGGGAGGGTCTTTACAGCACTCCTCTCCCGGAAATCCTTACTCATGGAGCGCGGTCACAGGAGCGACAGAACTTGGAATCGGTGACGATATCACGGACATTATCGAAATGCCCGGCCCTGCCCTGGTGGTATGGGCCAGAAATTCCATGTGGACTCTCACAGGGACGCACATAGACGATTGGGTTCTAAGCGCCTATTCGTATCAGGTCGGAGCGATAGAGAACACAGTCCAGCGGATCGGACCGGGGATATTCCTGGATGATAGAGGCTTAACGACACTTTCCACCGCACAAGAGTACGGCAATTTCAAGGACGCCGTAATTTCAAAGCGGATTGAGCCGATTCTAACGGCAAAAAAAGATCAAGTTCAATGCTCAGTCGCAATTAAGGACAAAAACCAGTACCGCCTTTTCTTCGATGATATGACCGTTATTACCATGACCATGAGCGGCGGAAAGATCATGGGGTTCACCCGGCAAGAATACGGGGTGCAGCCTTTGGCTGTAACATCAACCGAAGATGCGAACGGTTATGAGGAGCTTTTCTTCGGCACTTCAACCGGGTTTGTCTATCAGTTGGACAAGGGGACTTCCTTCAACGGCAATGCCATAAGGACAATATGCAGGACGCATTATAACCACCTCCAGACCCCGAGAAACCGGAAGCGAATCCGAAAGCTTATCTTTGAACTCGATGCCCCCACAGAAACAACGATTTATGCCGGTGTTGAGTACGACTATTCCGGCACTGAAGCCGGCGGATTGATCGATATCGAGGCCACCGGTGGAATATGGGGCGTTTCGAATTGGGGAGCTTTTGTATACGGAGGGGAGACGGTCGCCACTGCTGAAGTGGATATCACCGGGAACGGAAAGAATTTCTGTATCATTTTTACAAGCGAATTGACTTATGAAGAACCTCATACACTTCAGGGCATTACAGTTCTTTACGATGTTTACGGGATGGTGCGGTAATGGCGAATGATTTCTTTGTTTATTCCGAATCTCTACAGGACGGCACCACTGCCAGGGCCACGTCTTTGGCGACTATCTTTGAGTTGATAGAAGACGGCTTTGACAAACTGCCGGGCGAAAGCGAATTGCTTTTAGGGACCGCTCAAC
>JBAZRG010000033.1:0-3150 GCA_041663145.1 Minisyncoccota bacterium | reverse complement strand
GGTGCGCAGAATGAATACAAGGAACAATTTGATTTGAATAGCCCGGGTAGGCACTTTCTGGGGACTGGTTGCAAGTCCTGTAATCAAAAGATAAGAATAGACCTGGATAAAAGCAAAGTGAGGGAATTGGTATGCCTGTAGTGGTTACAGAGGAAGTCAAGAGAATTGTTGAAGCAACCGGCTATGGCTTGAATGGCGACATAGGCGGTATTCATCGTAAGACTTACTGGACACCGGACGGCAGAGAGATTAAAGCCATACCACAGATACGGCAATACGTGGTAAAAGACAAAGATGGTAAACCGATACGTTCCGGCACACGAGACGCCAACTTAGACAGAGGATTGTTGACCGAAAAGCCGAAGGAACTTAAACCTTATTGTAAATTTTGCGACAGGTGGCATGATACACAGACTGAAGTCAATGCTTGCGGTGTTAAGCAACGGAAAATGATTAAAGATGCCGAATTGAAAGCCAAACGTGAGGAAGATGCAAAGACTAAGACGCTTGAGGATAAAGTAGCACAACTGGAAGCAATGGTAAGAAAACTGACTGAGGCTAAAGCGTAATGGGGAAATTCTTTAACCAAATGGTGATGAATCAAAGACGTATACCAGCAAAGCTAGAATCTTTAAGAAAGGAATTTAACAATGTCGAGACTTTACGTAGCGAGGCGGAAAAACAGGCGGGGATTGTTATTACCAATGATCGGGAACAAAGCCAGTCCAAATCTGTTATTCCCGTTAGACGGCGTAGACAAAAGCGAACTGGACGAGTTAATAAGAGCGATATTAGCAAAGCAAGGCGTAACAGACGAAGCCGAGATACAAAAGATAATGGAAAAGGCGGAGCAAGATTCGGAAATAAGAATCAAGATACAGGAAACACGCAAGGAACTGCGGCGATTAATGGAAATGAAAAGACAGGGAGCGAAGCTCATGCAGAGGGGATTTCGCAAGTGGGTACAGGTATTTCACCCGGCGCCACAACCTAAAAAGTTAGTAAATATATAAAAGAATAGATAGGCAACCATCTGAAGGCTGCCTACTCTAAAGGGAGGAAAAACAAATGTCAGAAATTATTGGGCAGACCGACAAGGTACTCAACACAGGGCGTATCGCCTATGGTTTTGATGGGACAAATTCAAAGCCCATTAAAGCCAACACCGCAGGCGAAATTATCATTGGTGCGGGTACAGCTAACATTGGTGATGTAGATATAAATATCACCAAGACCTACCAGACAGATTTGTTAGCCACGCAACAGGTAGCAGCCTCAACACTGGTAACATCCACAGCACTTGTCATTGCCAATGCCGCAGTAGCTACGTTTTTTATCTTTCACGGTAGAGCATCGAGTGCGGCTTTTGGTACGAACGGCACTGAATACCGCATAGAAGGTAGTGCTAATTCGTCTGGTAACTCCACATGGGCTTCCTTGGCTACAATAAACGCTGCGGCTACGGCATGTTTGGCGGTAGCGGCTTCGGCGGATGTTGCTGCCGGCGGCACAACGGTAGTTGTCACCAGTGGAACTTCAATACCAGTTGCGGGCGATAAGTTGTTTTGGGCGAACACAGTAGCCGCTACAGCTTCAGAATGGATGACAGCAAGAGCCATAACTGGTACTGCCAGCTTCACCATTGTTGATGCCTTAACCAACGGGCAGGATTCAGACACCAACATATTCACAAAAGCGGAGTCCTGGGTGGTCAATATGGATGTCAAAGGCATTGCCAGAGTCAGGGCGGTAGTAAACAATAATGCTTCAGGCACTACCTTAGCGGTATATTCAAGGGTAGCCTGCATTACAGGGCAGTAAAGATGATAAAGCAAGTAGCTAGTTCGCCAATACGGAATATAGCGACTGTTCGTCATGCGGTAGGCAATGAGTTCTATGACTATGAATTATGCTCTTTATGTAGCTATTCGCCTGAAAATGTAGGACAAAAATCCATAGTGCTTGATTTGGCATCTCCCTTAACTAATCCTAATGTCAAGACTAAGATATTCGATAAAAGTCCATACGGCAATCATGCCGCTATCACAGGCGCAACGTGGGTAAGATTACCAAGCGGTTTATATGTTCTTAGTTATGATGGTATTGATGATAAGGCTATTGTTGCATCGCCGGTTGGTATGACATGGGGAACTGGCGATTACACTCTTATGTCGTGGGTTTATCTCACGGCATATACTACACCTGACGCTGACATAGCTTCAGAAATTATCTGTGCTAATCATAGTAATTATTCAACAACCAAAGGTGCTCCAGCATGGGGTTTAGCTTTCTATACTGATGATCATGGGACTCCAGCTAGCCGTAGAAAATTCCTGTTCTTTGGACGTTCGAGCTTAGAAGATTATAAGTCAGTGCTTACCACTAGAACTCATGTAATTAATACGTGGTATCTGGTAGCTGGTAAGAGAGAATCAGGAGTCTGCAAGATTTCAGTTAATGGTGGAGCTTTTGAATCTGGCGATTCTGGAGCAGATATGAACGCTACGCAACCCGCACCATTAGCCATTGGCATCAGTTCCCACAATCAAACAAGTTTTGGATTCAATGGCAAATTAAGCCCCATTAAAGTATTCAACGTGGCCTTGTCCGATGCCTATGTTGCTAGTTTGTTCAATACAGAACGCTGGCAATTTGGAGTGTAATTATGAAAGTCAAAATAAAGTCTACCAAAGAGGAAAAAGACGGTATCTGGATAACTCAATTTGAAGTTCCTGACAATCCGACGCCGAAGCAGGCTAAGGCTATCAGTGAACTCAAAAAACTGGCTAAAAAATATGGAGACGACCTTCAATGAAACAGTATATTGACGTGAACTTCCCACGACCTGAGGACGAAGCCATACCAATGGCACGATTCGATGTTACGGATTATATCCAAGCTGATATTGACGCTGTGATTACGAATCTGAAAGTCATTTATGAGACAGAAATACCATATCGGATTATTAATCACAACTGCGGACACGATGAAGGAAAATCGTGTGACATATCTCTTATTGAGGAGGTAGTCTAAATGCCAAAGGAAATGGAACGCAAGCTAAGAAAGCAGGTTGCTAAAAAGGGACTCAAGGGAGAACGCAAGGAAGCATACATTTACGGGACTATGCGTAAGGCAGGATGGAAGTCCAGT
>JBAZRG010000032.1:0-3171 GCA_041663145.1 Minisyncoccota bacterium | reverse complement strand
TCATTGATAAACGGATTATCGTAAATATTGCTTGTAAATACAGCGTGTTCTTGAGAACCGTTTTTAATTTCATCACGGAAAGAATTTTCCAATCTCCTGAACCACTCCGCCCCTTTTGGGGCTTTCTTATTCGGCGGGCTGGATATGAGCATAGCCGAACCCATCGTATCAGCCAGTTGCGGGCGCAGAATATTATAAAAAATGTCAAATCCATTTTGCCAAAATGCGGGTTCCTCACAACCCAAATTGTTTATTGCCCGGCCGCGCAGACTATCCGCGCTGTTGGCAGATTTGAAATAACACCTTGCACCATTGAAAAGTATAAAGCATTTATCGCTGCGGCTGTAATCCTTTATCAATCCATGCGGTACTATCTTTTCAAACAATGGGATATTCAATTCCTTGCAAAGTGCGGTGTCCTGCGCTACATACCAGTTAATGCTATTCGGCTTTGATAATGCTTTTTTTGTCCAGAGATATTCCATGCCGTGGGTTTTGCCTGACCGCCGTCCGGCACGCCACAGGGTAAAGCGTTTTGAGCCACCAAGCACTTCTTTCTGCTTGGGGCTTAACTCCATATTTATGGAAATATTACCCATTCGGTTTATCCAATCCGTCGTTGAACGTTACGGTTGTGTTGTTGGGCGTGAGGGTAGCCGTGAACGCCCGCTGTTGCAAGCCCATACCCAAAGCCCGTATACTCGCGTTTATGGCCTTCAACTGCGCGTCTGTGGGTTCTTTCTTGCCCGCAAGGGTAGATAGTAGGAAATCTTTGATATACTCAGGATTAAGCCCTTTAGCCCGAATCAATATTTTAATATGACCGTCTAGCACCGGCCAGAAAACTTGGTCTTTCTTCCACTCTTCAATCTTTTCCTGTGATACGGGATAATCCACCAATGCCAAATCAAACCTACCACCACATTTTATAACCGCCTGCATGAAATCATATTGTGTATCGCTTATCTCCACTAAATCACCAATATTGTAATCGTAAATTTTCATAGCTTCATTCCTGTGGGATTCGTTGTATGATTGGATTTGAATTTAACGTAGGCATTTTTATCCACCAAAGCAGGACAAGACTTACAATATTGCATAGTGGCATATTTCAGCAGTCTTGCAAGCGTTCTATTTTCTTCACGCGCCTGCGCTGAAAAAATTTCATTTTCCATGTCGTTGAGGTAAATACTGAATATTCTGCCCGTTCCTTTTTCTCTCATATTCTTTGAAGCCTCCGACCCAATATCTGTTTTGCGTACAAAGCCATGATACCCTCTTTGTGCCGGCTAAAGAATATAGCCTTGCCCATTTTGTGCCGCGCTTGCATTACTGGCTCATTCATGTTTGGGGCCGGGTGGCATATATGGTAGACAGCTTTTGATTCTTCAGTTTCCAAAAATTTAAACGTGAGGCAATTTTCAAGCAAGCTGGCAATCATATCACCGTCTTCATGCGCGTATGAATCGGGGTTATCGTATAACTCGCACCAGCCTCCGACTTTCATCACCTGCTCCCGGCTCACCATTGTTAGATCTAAGTAGGTCCCGTAATTGCGCTTTCCGTTCCTAAAAACTCTATCAGTTACGATTGTAAATTCTGTCCAGTTATCGTACATTACTTTTAACTGCAAGGGATTATTGATTTGCATGTCGCAGTATGTAATCAAAAGTGTTTCACCTTTTGCCGCGGCGAGTATCATATTGTAATTGCGGCAGTATTTAAAATCAGGTAGCTGGACTATGGTAATCCCTTTGAAGTTATCCCGGTTCGGGACTTGTGGTATTTTTATATCGGGTCCAACACCAAGCACAATCTCGTAATCTACTCCCTCCTGTGTCAGCCAGGTGGGAAAGCACAAATCCAACATATCTTCTTTGCTGTAGCATTGTAGCAGGACGCTTATCATTTTACTTCATACCTTGTACCCTTGAACACATTACCAAAAAACTTAGCAATCGCAATCAATATCCCCATAGATACGATGATAGCGATAATCCAAACCAATATTCTACCAGTCCAGAATAAAATCATATCGAGTAAGGCATGCGCCGCACTTCCACGTAAACAGCTTTCTTCGGTACATGGTATATTTTCCAAATATTGTAATAGTGGTTATACTTTTCATATACCCGGCTGACCATAGGTGAACGCTCTTCAAGGTTTTGGATAAACTTTTGCTTTCCTTGACGTACCGTATAGATTGGGATTTTCATAAATATGGCTCCGTAACAATTTTAACTTTTTCATCAAAAAAATCCAGTGTTTTAAAATTATCCAATTCATGTCAGTGGCATATCCTTTACGATTCTATTCGCGTAAGTTTTAATCCATGACGCACCGATTCCCCGGTAAGGTGTATGCACCAGTATTTTCTTTATAACTGGTAATTTGGATTGTTTGGGCCAGCACGATATTTTAGAACGGACGCTGAGATTAATGGTATCGTTCAATTTTAAATTCTCATAGGAATTTACTACCTTTTGACCATTTATCCCGTCATATCCATTCTCAGGGGCTTTTCCATTATCGTAGTAATGACCACCGGTATTATCCATTCCAAGCACATAGCTTTTTTTACCGACGACACGGGACATCGCGTCCGATAATTTACAAGCCAGCATTCCACTATTTGGATATGTGTAAATAAACTCCTGCGGGATCATGGTAAGGTCAAGCCCGAACTGTTCAAAGTTTTCCCATTGCCGGGTAATGATAGGTTTGTTTAACTTTTTAAGCCGTTCAATATTGTTTGTGATGAAAATAAAATCCAAAGCTACTATCACATCGCAAGGGAAATCAAACACCGATTTGATTACCGCGAATACAAAACCATATTTGCATAATGTTTCAATTTCACGACGGGGATAATCATTTACGCTTGGTCCGCCGGCTATCACAATGGACATTTTTCCTCCGAGCAGGTTATAAGTTTTACTAATACCTGTTAAGTATTCACGAATCCATTATAACATATTTGTAACTAATCGCAAGACTCTTGGTCATATTCCAATCCGCAAACCCGGCAATAATACAAGGCACAGCGTAGTTTTACGATTTTATCGGGATTTAAATTATGGCAAATGGGACATCCTTTTACTTTCAGATATCGCTTGCCTATATTTAAGGCTTCGGCGCGGGGCGGTTTGCTGTGGTAATACTTTCGTTTTT
>JBAZRG010000031.1:0-3208 GCA_041663145.1 Minisyncoccota bacterium | reverse complement strand
ATCTTTCATACAATTCATACCCCATTTTTCATCAAAATGTCCAATTAATGGAAATGGACACATATTGAATAATTCGGGATATTGACGCATTCTGAATTCAAAATCATATTGATCTATTTTTTGAAAGGATATTTTCAATGGCATTTTAGATGTCCTCCGGCATATCTCGATCGGCATCGGGATCGGTATTATTAACGGGTTGGTCAGAATGTAGTATCCCGTTGACAAGCGTTTGTGTTTTATTCGCTTTTTTGGTTTGTTTGGTATTCCCGAACTTTCGCTGAGCCGCAATCTCTTTACTCTGCAATATGGATTCTTCTGCTTGTGTTTTATTCAGATCAATCATAACTGCGGCTTCTGCGGCTTTCTTTTCCGCTTTGCGTTCCATTTCTGCATCGATTTGATTTTCCACGTTTTGAGCGATTTGTTCATATTCCGCTTCATCCATCATATCCACGATTACTCGTTGCCCAATAGCTCGTAGCACGGAGCGAGTGATGGCTGTGCCTAAAATGGTGGCAAAATCCCACGCATCATGTCCTTTTTCATCCCGCCCGCAATAACCGATGTCGGTGTAGGGATTATCATTATCTTCAAAGAAAACTTGAGATTGCACGAGTGCATAATCCTTTGTCTTTTCCAGAATCTTTGGAATACTGGATTTGAACCCAAAC
This sequence comes from Minisyncoccota bacterium, assembly GCA_041663145.1. GTDB lineage: Bacteria > Patescibacteriota > Minisyncoccia > Phycocordibacterales > PALSA-1337 > C7867-002. The sequence goes on along the minus strand of JBAZRG010000031.1, from coordinate 2,534 downwards.
ATTTGAGCGATTTTGATTTTTCCGCTCTTCTTAATGATGAGAACTTTCGTTATCTTATTGGTGGTCTTATTTGTAGCAACTTTAACCATAAAATCGAGTGGAATAATCCGTTCATGCATTGCCTTGTCTTTAGCAATCTGATTATATTTTGCACATACAAATTCCATCTGAGTCACAATATCTACCGAGTCGGGATATTTGAACGAAAACGCCCCATATCCTTCATCGACTAATGTTGCAGGAGGGATCGGCATCATTAAAAGATCCTCGACCGTCACTTTTTCTTTTGATTTTTCTGACATAATATTTCCTGCTCGATTACGAGCAATTCTTCATTAGTTAACAACATATAAAAAACATATTATTGACAATAAAGCTTAAATACTCGTGTGAATTCTATATTATTATCAGTTAACAATTATTAATAAAATGTTAAGAATTTGTTAATCGATACAACACTCAAAAAAAGTGAAAAATATGGCACAAAAAACTGATTTACAAAAATTAGAAGAATTTGCTGATAGAATCAATATTGAAAACGAATTATGTGATGATAATCGTGTTAGTGTTATTTATTCGACATATAGTTCAGCATATATAATTACTGATATGACTGAAAAAGGTATATATAAATCATTTGAAAAGGCAATGACTCGTTTAGAAGATATCTATAATTCTTATTAGTCCTACTTTTTTATGCCCCTACATCCCACCTCCTCGTGGTGGGGGCGGACGCTGTATGCAAACGGGATACTGGTGATTTTATGGAACAAAAAACGAAAGCGGAATTAGAAGCAATTAAGGTCGCTGCGAAAGTCCAGATGCTAGAGCAACGAGCCGAAATTGAACGGATTTTAGCCGAGAACGGATATGAAGTGATGTCTGTGTTTGAACTCTTTGAAGATGAACTTTTAGCATATGCCCAAAATGAAGGCTATCATTACTGTGACAGTTGCGACGAACGTCGGGGCGACGGGGATCGGGGGTTTTAAGATGACACAATATATCATAACCTACGATGAAAAACTGGATGGTATTACGGGTGCAGTCTTTCAGAAATATCATATATTTGAAGCGGATGTAAACGGCTCGGATGAAAATAACCCCTATTATATTTTGGGGCATATTGAGGGGCAAACGGGATATAATGGTTGCACTCGGTCGAATTTCCGCATGTTTGAAGCATTTGAACTCACAATTCAACAACCAGAGGGCTTAAAATGAGAAAAAACAAAATTAAAACGATTTCTTACGCTTTTCAAGCCCCGATTACCTATAAAGAAGCGGGCTATTCGGGAACGGACTTTCGGGATGCGGTCAATACCCTTTTTCCCATTTTTTGGGCTAAATTGGCAGCAAATATCAAAAAGGAACTGATGCAAAAATATGAAGATGAATTTGATGCGCTCGATTTACGGGAGGAATCGAAATGAATTGTTGGTTTGTCACTTATGATTATTATGACGGATTAGATAGTCGGAAAGAAGAGGTCTGGATTGATGTAATCTGGCAATTTAAGTCAGAAAAGGATTTAGATTATTATCTTAACACTCTTCATGTCAAAACACGGAATGTTAAACGATATAAAGCGGAGTTGATTGAATAATGCCTAAACTCACGCTCGATGAAGAGATTCCTTATGTCTGTCAAGAAGATGGGGGAGTCGTGCAAGAAATCTTTGAAGAAGAAAAAGCAAAAAAACGCAATGAAAAACCCCCTAAAAACACACTTGATCTTGATGTGGATCAAATATTGATCTTTGCTCAATCATTGCAAATAGACCAACATCCGAGTCTCAAATCGACCCTTTTGCAACTCAAAACCTATGGCAAAAAAGCTTTGATTATTGAAGTCATTTCGATCATCAAATTGTTCCTGCAGGATAAAAAATAAAAAAATCTTTTTTCCTTATTTGTTCGACTTAATTGAAAAGCGATGCCCATTCTTACATTTCATTACTCGACTGCGACCGCTCAATGTAACAGCAGGCTTTAAACGTAACCCACAATGTAAACAATTTTTCATTATTCATCATCCTCGTCTAATGTATCTTGACCATCATCAATCAGATCATCTTCAATTTCATCGAGAAGCACGGCGGTCATCGAGACTATCTGCCCCAACACCAAAATAATCCCATCGGTTGGGAATGAGAGCGAATTATTGGTAAAATTCATCCCGCTTTCCTTATCTTTGCTCCATTGTTCCCATTGAATTTGAAAGTCGTCGCCTTCTATTTTATATTGCACCCGCATTTTCACAGAACCTAACATTTCGGCAGGGTCATTTGGTTTGTCTACTTTTCTGGGATAGTAGAAGTTAATTTGAATCAATTGATGATGAGAGATTTTCGTTAAATCAATCACAGTCAACTTATTCTTTTTGTAGGCTGTTCCTAATCCCGCTTTCATAATCCCGTTCTGTTTTAGATCATAGAATTGATTTGATTCATTCTTACGATCCCATTCCACTTTCCAGTCAATATCAATCAGATGTTGACTGTCCTTTACTGCTGATTTTGGTTTTGTTGCCAT
>JBAZRG010000030.1:0-3293 GCA_041663145.1 Minisyncoccota bacterium | reverse complement strand
ATCATTTTTAAATTGGAACAATTCCTTGAAACTTTGGTACAGGTTCAACAGGGAAACAGGAGAAAACGACACGTTTGTTGTAGATTGGTCGGGCAATAATAACAACGGAACGTTATATGGAGTGAATCGAGGCATTAACAACGGAACTGAAGGTTTTGTATCAACCGGAAAAATGGGTGACGGAATCAGGTTCAACGGAGATCACGTAGGCATCGGATACGTATTGATACCAAATTCAGCGTCACTTGAAAACTTAACAGATAATGGAAACAGTTTCACTTTCGAAGCCTGGGCAAGACCGGAAGGAAACGGAAGTTATCAGACAGGTGGGTATTTCGTGGACAGACCTGGATATCACGAAGGACTGAAATATACAGCATCATCGCAGAAGTTTTATTTCGACGTGTTCAACAGCACCGGCTCGGAAAAAGGATGTTCTGCATCAATGACTTCGCCTATGAATAACTGGTATCACGTAGCCGGAATGTGGGACGCAGACATAAAACAAATAAGACTCTATGTAAACGGAGCTTTTGCTTGTTCCTTAACAACCAATCAACCGATACGAGAATACGGAACTTCGGGATATTATGTGGGTATAGGAACAACAGGAGGGACGTATAATTTCTCGTTCAACGGGACTGTTGATGATGTAAAAATGTGGAGCCGTGCAATTTCTGCAGAAGAAATCAACGCATCTTACAACGCCGGAACATACAGGCTCTACCACAACTTCACCAACACGCCTGACGGGACTTACAACTATACCGCATACGTACAGGATCTGGCTGGAAATGTGAATCAGACAGAATTAAGGTATGTGAGATTAGATTCAACAAACATTATGACATTTGTAACGCCATCAGATGCGAACAATAGCTGGATAAGTAGAAACTGGACGTACATAAACATAACAGCAAATGAGGACAACACATCCACAACTTTAGTTGACAATTCACTTATTCTTGGTATGCACCTCGAAAGCAAGAACTCTACAAATTTCACATCGGATTATTCAAACTACGCAAACAACGGAAATGTCTCTGACATAGACAGCCCTCCTGTATTTGAAAGCGGAAAATTCGGAAACGGACTGACATTCGACGGGACCGATGATTATATAGAACTTAATAAAGCATTGATTGGATCAGCAACAAAGAATTACACAGTACATCTATCATTCAATGCAAAAACTTTAAGCGGTGCATCAGGAAAGGGATTGATAAGCGAAAATTACGACCCTTCAAACAAGCGATGGGCACTTGCAGCAAACAGCAGCGGATATATTGATTTCGTGTGGTTTGATTCTGTAGGAACGGGATATAATCTTTGGACGACTTCTTCAGTATTTACTGTCGGCCAATGGACTCAATTAGATTTAACAGTAACATCAGGAACAACAGTCAATATGTATGTAAACGGCGCACCGGTTACATTGACATCAAACACGATAACCGCATTAAACAGCGGAGGAACCGTAACAATGAGAATCGGACGCACACGAACAGATTTCTGGAACGGAAGCTTAGATGAAATAGAAATTTACAACAGGACTTTATCACAAGAAGAAATCTCACGAAAATACAATGCAAGCATCGGATTAACACGTCAATTTGAAAAGAATGTCACAGACCTTCCAGGGGACACCTATTCTTATTCTATCGAATCAATCGATACGATTGGCATAATCAATAATAGCGGAAATCGTTCGATATATATGGATGCAATATTTCCGACAATAGACTTCGTATATCCGACTGACGGAACCGGAAGGACTTATGCAAGAAATAACGCATACATAAATGTATCAACATCTGATTCAAATAACGTAACAGCGTTCGTCGATTTCAATAGTTCTCTGATCGGATGGTACAGATTCAATCACGAAAGTGGTGAAAACGACACAAAAGCAATAGACTGGTCTACATACGGGAACAACGTTACAATACAAAACACGAATAAAGGAATGAATAACGGAACAAGCGGGTGGACCCAAAACGGAAAGTTCGGAGGCGGATTTAACTGTGACGGAATAAATGACGAAGCATACGTTCCGGGAAGTTATTTAGGAACCGGCACAAATGTAACATATGAATTCTGGTATAATGCGAGAGGATATTATGGAGAAAATGGAGGATCAGCGTCATTATTAATGTCAAAATACAACTGGGCTGGACAGATAAGAGGATACTGGCTATATTTTTATTCTAACAAATTCGGAGGTCCTATAGGAAACGGAACAGGACACGGAGATGCCTATGTATGGACCTCTATGCCACTAAACACCTGGACGCATATTGTATTTGAAATTTACAACAATCCTAATGCAAATTTCAGCCTATATAAAAACGGAGCATATATAGGTTCAAATTCATCCACGTGGCCGTATCTGAATAGCTTGAGTGACTCGTTCAGGATGTGCAACGGAGGCATAGACACAAGGGAATTCAACGGCACAATAGACGAAATAAAAGTATGGAACCGTCTATTGAGTTCGGATGAAGTAAACGCATCTTACAATGCAGGGCTATATAGGTTAGAACATAACTTCACCGGCCTCCAAGAAGGAACGTATAACTACACTGCATATTCACAAGACCTTGCAGGGAATGTAAACCAAACAGAAACGAGGTCACTTACTCTTGATACGTATCCGTTTGACGTAGACACGTGCAGAATTCTAAACGAGACCAATGGGTATTATACGCTAATAAATGACGTTTCCGCAGATTCGACGTGCTTCACAATAGGTGCAAATAACGTGACTCTCGACGGACAGGGCCATACAATAACCTACGGTTCCGTATCAACAGGTTATGCGGTGACAGGATTCGGATATAATTCGACAACAATAAAAAACCTGAATATTTCGCAGACAGTTCAGGCAGTAGGAAATAAAGACGCAATTTATTTTACTGATGCAAATAATGTTTTGGTTGAAAACAACACAATATTCGTGGCTTACGATTCTCCGGATGTATCTGAAGTATTCCATTTTGAACGGGTGAATGCAAGCAATATTACAAATAACTTAATAAATATGGGCGACTGGGTAATATTCTTTTATGGAACAAACGACACGAATATGCGCTACATAAACAACAGTGTTCCGACAGCGCACTATTACGGGTTTATGCTTTACGGTGAAGCAAATTCGTATTTTCTGAACAATAGCGTTCCTTCTGTAGACCGATCAGCAGTTGAATTATACGAAGGAAGCGACAACAATATTTTTGTGAACAACACATTCACTGCAAACGATAATGTAATTGACATAAGGAATTCAAACGACA
>JBAZRG010000029.1:0-3489 GCA_041663145.1 Minisyncoccota bacterium | reverse complement strand
GGAATGATTGTGAACGGCTGTTGATTTCCGCGTAAATCTGGTGTCGACAATCCACCGGTCGCGTTCACTGGCTGAGCACGCTGGCTTCTTTGAACTTCCTTTGAATCGAATTTGGGCGCCCGCTCTGAAGGGCACGTAGGTGTCCTGGGGGAGCCTGCTTTGGCAGTGCAATGGTGGGAGTGAGCCAGTGCAGATGTATGGCACTGCGTTGAATTTTTGCGCTACAAATCGCCTTGCCTGTGTAAGAAGCAGGCGCGACAGTGGTAATAACTTAGCCGGTCAACCCACTGCCGCGCCCCGAGGCCCTACTGGAGAGCAACGTTGCGCACGTAGTATTTCACGAAGCGGGCGTGGCTGTCCAGAGCATGGTTTTCACGCGCATGGGCATGAACGCCCATGCAAACTGACCAACCGCCACCCAGGTCCTTTTTGTGCGCCCGCTGTCGCTGCGCTGTAACCATCTGCAGCCACTGCGACCGTGGTCAGCGCTATTGCAGCACCGATTGTTCGCGCCAGGCCAGAAGGTGCGCCCAGCGCGCTGCTGGTAAGCGCTACCAAGACAGCCGCAAGGGCCGTCTCGCCCATGCCAGGCGTCAGGGGCAATGGAGGGCGCGCCAACAAATAGTGACGCATCAGGGTAGCCCACCACCGCCCATTTTTGATGTACTCCCATCCGACGAAGTAACAGCCTCGCAAGCCGGTGCAAATCAGAGCTGCAAGTGCCACTTTTGTGGCCGGTCGGTATCCGTTTTTGTACGCCAGGGGTTCTTGGGTTGCCGCTTTCGTCACCCATCGAACCGAACTTTAAGGAGTGCCGATTTACATGACCATTACCCCTGACCTCACAGCGCAAATCCTGCGCTACCACCACGCCGAGCGCTGGCCGGCAGGAACTATCTCGACCCAATTGAACGTGCACCGCGAAACCGTCATGCGCGTTCTCACCCAAGCCGGTGTCGCCCCTATCGTGCCGACACAGCGCCCCTCGGGCGTGACCCCCTACATGCCCTTTATCGAGCAGACCTTAAAGCAGTTCCCCAATCTCACTGCCAGTCGGCTGTACACCATGGTCGTGGAACGTGGTTATGGCGGACGCCCCGACCACTTTCGCCACATCATTGCCAGGCACCGTCCACGCCCCACAGCACAGGCATACTTACGCCTGCGCACCTTGCCCGGTGAACAGTGTCAATGCGATTGGGGACACTTTGGTCACATCAAACAAGGCCAAGCCAAACGGCCATTGATGGCCTTTGTGATGGTCTTGTCCTGGTCCAGGCGCATCTTTCTGCGTTTCTTCCTGGGCGCACACATGGAGAATTTCCTGCGCGGGCACGTACAAGCCTTTGAATCCTGGGGCTCGGTTCCCAGGGTCACTTTGTACGATAACCTCAAGAGCGCGGTGCTCGAGCGCAAGGGACAGGCCATTCGTTTCAATCCTACATTGCTGGCACTCGCGGCACATTACCGCTTCGAGCCACGGCCAGTGGCACCGGCCCGCGGTAATGAGAAGGGACGGGTGGAACGCTCGATTCGCTACATCCGCGACAACTTCTTTGCCGCGCGCACCTTCAAAGACATTGATGACCTCAATGCACAGGCCGATGCCTGGGTGGCAGGAGCGGCAAGCCAGCGCCGCTGCCCAGAAGACACCAAACTGTCGGTGCAAGAAGCCTTTGAGCTGGAGTTGCCCCAGCTGATGGAGCTGCCCGCGACCCCGTTTAGTTGCGACGAGCTCAGGGCCGTGTCGGCCGGCAAGACGCCCTATGTTCGCTTCGATCTGAATGACTATTCCATACCCCACACCCATGTGCAACGCAGTCTCACCGTCAGTGCCGACCTCAACGTTGTACGCGTTCTCGACGGGCAGCAGGTACTGGCCACCCACCGGCGTTGCTGGGATAAGGGCGAGCAGGTCGAAGTTGAAGCTCACATGGAGGAACTGGTACAGCACAAACGTGCCGCGCGTGCTCACCGTAATGCCGACCGCTTGGTGCACGCAGTTCCGCAGGTCCAGACCCTGCTGGGCGAGGCAGTCAAACGGGGCGAGCCATTGGCACGCACAGCCAATCAGTTGCAGGAACTGCTTGATGTACATGGACGCACACAGATGGCAGCGGCCGTTGCGGATGCGTTGTCCCGCGGTGTGCCACACCCCAATGCCGTTCGCCTGGCATTAGAGCGTCAACGCCAACCACAAACCCCGCCCCCGCTGGGCGTGGCCCTTCCCGAACATGTGCGCGTGCGTGACATCGCGGTACGCCCCCACAGCCTGGATGGCTATGACCAGCTCATTGGAGACCAAGACGATGCAAACGACTGATCCAAGCGCACTTCAACGTCGCGCCCAGGCCCTGCAACTTCACGGGGTGCTGTCAAACTGGAGCGCATGTTGCACCGAACCCTGGGTGGCCACTTTGCTGGACTGGGAGGAACAGGAGAGGACCCGGCGCTCGATGGAGCGCCGGCTGCACAGTGCGCACATTGGGCGCTTCAAGCCTTTGGTCGACTACGACTGGAGCTGGCCCGAGCAGATTGATCAGGGGGCCGTGAGCGACTTGATGACGCTGCAGTTCATGCAGACCGCCAGCAACGCCATCCTGGTGGGTCCCTCTGGCGTGGGCAAGACCACTATTGCCCAGAACATCGCGCACCAGGCTGTGCTGCAGGGGCATACCGTCATGTTCACCACTGCGGGAAAGCTGCTCGGTGAGCTCGCCAGCCTCGACAGTGATTCGGCACTGCGAAGTCGACTGCGCCTTTACGCCAGGCCAGCTCTTTTGGTCATTGATGAGGTCGGCTATCTCTCGTATTCCAGTCGCTATGCCGACTTGTTGTTCGAGTTGATCAGCCGCCGTCACGAACAAAAGAGCACGCTTATCACTACCAACAAGTCCTTTGCCGAGTGGAACGAGGTATTCCCCAATGCGGCCTGCGTGGTGGCGCTCGTTGACCGGTTGGTTCACCATGCCGAAATTGTTGGCATCAAGGGCCAGTCGTACCGGCAGAAGGAGGCGCAGGAACATGCCAAGGCACGCTCTGGCAAGCGCAAGCCTTTAAAGGGGACAACATGAAACCATGGAATCAGCCCTCGGGCCTGTCAACAGGGCTACCGTTCACGGTCGATTCCACCTGGACGCCGGAGCAGGCATTGGCAGTGTGGGAATTGCTTGATGACCTGCGCGACCGTGTTTGGTCCCATTACGGCTGGGCCATTCAGAACCTGATGCGTGAACAGCACATTACCAATGAATCACTTGACGACTATGACCAGGACTTGCCGTTTTAAATAACGAAGAACTTCCACCCCCAATAGATAGGGCCCCTCATGGGGCCCTATCTATTGGGGACTCTGTGAGCGCCAGATTCAGCCGCCAGAATTCGCCGCCATAAATGACCACCAGATTCGGTCGCCAATTTAAGCCGCCATTTACCACCGCCAGATTTCTTCGGTTTTAGACCGCCGCTAACACGTGTCGCGATATGAGC
>JBAZRG010000028.1:0-3552 GCA_041663145.1 Minisyncoccota bacterium | reverse complement strand
GGCTCATACGCACGGCCCAGCTATGCCACTCTCGATACCCAGATGGGCAGGCTGTGTGCTGATCAGCGTTCGGACAGGTCCCGTTCACTCGTCTGCTTCTCCTCGCCTACCGCCAGCAGCACCACCACGGCGGGGGCCTTCCATATCGTCTCGTACAACGCCTCATAGGTCTGGTCTACACGATCACTCTTTGGTTCGCGTTCCAGCGCTGTCAGTAGCGCCTCGCCCGCCTTCGCCATCTCGCATGCCAGCGCTCGGTACCCGTCCCGCTCGGCTTCAGCAACGGTGAAGCCCGCGGCAAACCAACCGTAGGGGGTCAGACTTTTGGGGTCCCGTCCTGCTGCCCGCTCGGCGTGCCCATAGGTCATGAAGCGTTCGTGCATATCGTCAGATGGCCTTGCCTGTAGTTTCGTCACTCTTGCCCCTCCTCGCCTGCCGCCAGAGCAGCATCTATCGCCGCGTTCTGTTTGGTTGCCCCACACGTGCAGGGCAAGCCCCGATGGAAGTGGTTGTGACAGTCCGTGGTGTGGTCACGCCGCAGCTCCGTCAGCGCTGCCACCCGCGCCCGCTCGGTGGCGAGGGCAGCCTCCACCTCGGCCAGGTGGGCGGCCACGGCGAGAATGACCGCATCTGATTCTGCCAACACTCCCAGTCCCGTCGTTGTTCATCAGTCAGCATTGCTTTCCTCCTTGGCCGCCAGCGCTCATAGGCCACATACGCAGGGTTGGAACGCGCGCAGCCCGTCCATCGTTGCGTCGTCAATCAGCGGCATTTGTGCCTCATACCGCGCCTGGCGCTGGCGTAGGGTGATCTTGCCGGCAGGGTCTAGCGTGATAAACCGCCCTGTCCGTGCGCTGGCACCCTCCTCCAGCCTGGCCGCCCGCTCAAACAGTTCAGGGTGCAGGCGCCACAGGCCGTGCCACTGGCTGTCCCGTTGAAACGGGCAAATTGTACAGCCGCTCTTTTGCGGCACGTCCAGCCCTGCCCGCTGGATGATGGCGACGCACTCCCGGCGGTCAATGCCTGCGTCCACTAGTGGGCGCGCCTTCTCGGGCGCCCGGTGCGCTTCCTCAGCGGCAATGCCGAGCAGTTGCAGGGGATCGCCGTTGGCGGCGCACCAGCGCTCAATCGGCTTGCCCTTCCAATCCTTCGTACACCAGCGCGCGGCGGCCAACGGCACCATGCCGTGCTGCTCGCAGTAGTCCACGAGGGGCAGCGTGGCCCGGCCACGCTGGTACGGTAGCCCCCTCAGCCGCGTGAGGGTGAGCCCGCGCGGGGTCAGGTACTCGGCCTCGAAATACTGCATATAGCAGTACGTTTCGGGGTGCTCGCAGCCGGTATCCGCAAATACCACATCGCCCCGCCAGCCCTGTTCGGCCAGGTAGATCACCAGGGCTGTCGAGTTGATTCCCCCGCCGAAGCTGACCATCGCGCCGTCGTAATCGCTCACTTTTGCCCCTTCTCACCCGCCAGGGCGCCAGCGATTACTGTATGCACCTGTTTCAGATAGTCCCGATCTTTATCAAAAACCGGCTCTGCACCTGCCCAACATGATGCTGCCATAGATAGCGCAGTTCTCGCCGAGACCAGCGCCTCTCTCAACGCCTTGTTGTGCTCATGCTCGGTGTAGAAGTCCTTCATGGCATTGTCAAAACTCTTGACCGTGGCATCGAAACGCGCCTGCTCAGTGGCCAGGTCCGCCCGCAGCGACCGCCTCTCCTTCCGTAAGAGGGCTACAGTGTCCTCGGCGCGTTCGGAGCGCTCGTAGCCAGCCAGCACGATCTCCGCTTGTTGATTGCACTCCACCTCCAGCGCCACGACCCGCAGGCGTAGCGCCACCACCTCCGCCAGCAGGGCAGGCAGGTGGCGCAGCGCCGCGCTATCCAACGCATCCTGTAGACCTAACCGTTGCCCCGCCGTCGCCGCCTCACACCGCGCCGCTATTGCCTCCAGTTGCTCGTCGGTCAGGCGCTCGCTATCGGCCATCGCTCACCTCCCTGATAAAAGCCTCGCTATCCGCCCATAGCGCCGCTTGCGCCCTCGGCGTCCGTAGCAATTTATGTCGCTCCCTGTTCCAGTGACGGAATAGTTGGTGTTTATGTAGTCCCACGATAGTCAGCAGTAGGCCAACCTCGACCAGCAGCCTAATGGCCGTGGCATAGTCGGCGTCGGTTTGCGGCTGCTCGTCAGTCGTTTCCACGTTACGCCTCCACGACACGTAATTCGATCCCCGGGTAGCGGTGTTTGAACATCTTTGCCTTGATGCGCCAAACTTGGGTCTGCGTGGCCTCTCCGCCCTTGACATCCTCGGCCACGAGTTGCCCGCCCTGGTCGCTATATTCAAAATCCGCCACGTAGGTTATCGCCCGCGTCATGCGCCCTTGGTTGTCGCGGAACGCCGCCTGCAATTCGTAGCGCGGCTGTGGACGCAGGCCGCTGATCTGCCCCCGGTTCTGACGCTCCAGCAGCACCAGGTAACGCGCTGCTTCCACCTGGCTGTCGAAGCGCTCGCCGGCGATGACTAGCGGCTGATTGTGGTATTTCCGACTAGCCGGTTGCGCGGGGATAGACAACACGGGCGGGCGGATACGCTCATCTGCCATCACTGATCACCTCTGCTTCAAGGCGATCTTGTTCGCCGCAACCGGCACACCGCAGCGGCGCCACCAGGCTGTCGAGAAAATGCCCTACATCGCCCGTGGCCGATTTTCGCTTCCACACATAGCCACAAACCAAACACTTAATCCTGAGAACCATCATGTACCCGTCTCCTTCCGCGCCCACTCTCCCAGCGCCACCAGCAGCGCCCGCAGGCGGGGGGTGTGGGGCAGGAGCCAGCGCTCTCTAACTTTTGACCATTCCTCGACGGGCCAGTCGCCCCGACTCAGCCGCACGGTAGTACCATCCTGTACTAGACGACTGCCCCCACATCTACAGCCATGCAGACTGCCATACAGCGATGACGGGCGCTCTACCTCCGACGTCAACACCTCGTCACCCAGCGCCCACGCGAGGAGGATGAACCACAGTGCCGAGTCCTGGGGCAGGGTCAGGGCGCGGGGATCCACAATTTGCTCAGCTCGCTTCGTCTCCATCATTCGCACCGCCTTGTGTTGATAGACACGCGAGAGACGATAGGCGCCTGGCTCCAACGGGTAGTGCTCATCGGGGTCATCCACATTCGCCATGCTCGAAGCGGGCGGAACGGGCGGCAGTGTAGGCGCGCAGAAGGGCCGGCGTATCCATCTGGTATACAGTCTCTCCCCCGCTGCATTTGCATTGCCCTAGTCGCACCATAGGAAGACGGTCATCTTCGATGCTATAGAGCATAAATTGCTTGCATTTTCTACACTGACACCAAACAACCATTCCCCCGTACTCGACTTCCGCGGGCTCGTACATACGCACATAATGGAAAGCCTGCGCGACACTAAGGTTGTTAGTCTCTGGTATCTTGATTCCCCCGGCGAATATCAATACTGCCTTGCCGGTTCCCTCACACAGTGTGTGCGCTTTTGCGATTTCCGCGTCAGTAGGCTCAGCGCCCTTTAT
>JBAZRG010000027.1:0-3874 GCA_041663145.1 Minisyncoccota bacterium | reverse complement strand
AGCGGCACGCCTAATCCCCGCGCCTGAGGCGGAGATTGTGCGGCGCATATACCACCTGACGGTGGACGACCAACTCAGCTGTGGCCAGATCGCCGACCTGCTCAATGCCGAAGGGGTGCCGCCCTGGACCGTGTCCGCCTCCAGTGGGCGGCGCTCGGTAGCACGAGCTCGCCTGTGGCGCTTCTCTCGCATCCGTGCCATCTTAGTCAACCCCTGCTATAAAGGCGAGCACCACTATGGGCCACACGTGCGCCTAGTGCCCGCCCTGGTGGACGTGGACACCTGGCAGCAGGCGCAGGCGGTGTTGCACTCGCATCTAATCCTGTCCTCGCGCAACGCCAAACGCGTCTACCTGCTGCGGGGTCTGGTCGTTTGTGGTGTCTGTGGCCGCAACTATTGCGGCTGCAGCCCGCCTGGCCGCGCCCACGCCTACCGCTGCCAGAACAGCGTCCATCATCTAGGCTGCCCGGCCCCCCAGGTCTCGGGTAGGTGGCTGGAGGCGCAGGTCTGGGCGCAGGTAGAGGACTGGCTGGAACACATGGACGAAACCGTGGCCGCGCTCGCCCTGCGTCAGCAGGCCACGGGCGATAGCGCCGCCCTGCTACTGGTCGAGGCTAGGCGACTGGAAGAGGAAGCCGAGGGACACCAGGCGGACCGCGATGCCGTCTTGGACCTCTACCGGCGCAAGCGCATCACGGAGACCGACCTGGACAGCGCCTTTAGCCGTATCGCCAGCGAGCAGGCCACGCTCAGGGAGAGGGCGGCAGAGTTGCGGGCGAGGGCGGCACGGGCGGCCACAGCAGAGCAGCACGTCGAGACTACCGCCCACCTGCTGGCCCGATGCCGTGAGTACGTGCAGTCAGGCCTGTCAGAGCGCGTCAGGGGTGAGGTGATCCGCCTGCTGGTGCGCCGGGTGGTGCTGCTGCCCTGCGAGCGGGGACAGCGGCCGGGGCTGGATGTGCAAGGGGTGTGGTGCTAGACCTCGACGCCTACCGCCTTCAGGGCTGCGAGGCATATAGCCAGGGGCGCGGTTTTAGCCCAAGCGCGGCCCTCGGGGTGATTCTGACTGCATACCCTAGCCGAGAAGCCATCGATTGACGGCTTCTGGTGGAATACCATTTCAGGCACAATGGCTATGCGCATTGCTTCTGCCACCTGCCAGGCGGCGGCGATGTCGGTGCTGTAGTGGGCCACCCTGGCAGGGCCATAGCCGTGCATCAGCGGCCCATGTACCATCATGGTTTCGCCGTTAGTCTCCAGCAGATACCAGTCGGTATCATATACATCATGTGTCTCTCCGGTCTTGAGATTGCCGGTATTGCCTATTTTTCGCGTCACTCGCTTGACCGCATACCCCATGACCTTCTCGGCCACCAGCCCATCCAGTTCGCGCCCTGCTTCCATCATCCTCTCCCCTTTCTGCGCCCATTATACCACCAGTAGGCAAGCCTTGGCGCAATTACTAACGGAACCTCAAGAAGATGCGTTAGCAACTGCGCCCATGACAGCAGCCGCCCCATTACTGAGACGGCCTCGTTACTCCTCCCACGCGTGGTGGGTGAGATGGGTGAGCGGTGCGAGTCCTGCCCTCGCTGGTCGTGTACCCTGACCACTGCTGGCGGTTTCGGGAGTTACGTTCCGACTGACCGGATGTAGGCCATTGGAGGAGCCCCCCAACCATTATTGTAAGCACATCCTGCCGGCAACGCACCGGGTTTCCGGTGCCGCATCCCGCACGGCCGTGGTAACAGCCGTGCCGTGTCAACAGCAGCGCGCATCATCTAGCTGCGCTGACCGCTCGCGCTGCATTATACCTGCTCTCTCGCCCAACGCAAGGCCCAGCGATATCCCTCTACGTTGACACTATAATTCGTCCAATAGCTGGCGCCTGGCCAGGGGATGTGCCCCGCATTGTAACAAATTAAGGCCATTAACTCGGCGTCCCCGTCCACCGGCCCCAGCTCGGTGTGCTCGTCCAGGGCGGCCTGGTAGCAGTAGCCGAGCTGCAGGCCCATCTGGCGGCAATCCTCAGTCGGGTCATCCCACACTCGCTGGCGGACGTAGAGGCAGTTAGTCACGCTGGGCTGGCGGTCGCCACACCAATGATAGAGGACCACTTTCTGGGCGACCCCAAACGAGATGTCAGGCCACACCGAATCTATCAGTAGCTGTAGCCCATCCCAGTCCTGAGCGGCGATCAGCTCTAGCGCCTCCGGGGTCCGCCTGCCCCAGCGTTGCGCGGTCGTGTCAAACCCTGATTCAGCCTGGCCACAGGCCAGAGCGAGAGTGAGCGGTATGTCGCCCGCCTGAGCCGCCACTTGTGCCAGCGTGAGATAGTTTGGGATCTCATCGGGCACCGGTGGCGGCTCTACACTTTTCCCAGGCCAAAGCCGTCCCAGATGGCCTGCGCTCGGTCCTTGATCTCGGCATTGTAGCCGGTCACCTGGTTGAGGCGTTCGCCGTTGGCCTTGGCCAGCTCGAAGAGTGGTGAGACCTGCTCGCGTAATGCCGCCTTGTCGAGGGTGCCAGGCTCGCTGGGCGGTGATACTACAGGTGGTACTATGGCGGCCGGGTATAGTCGGCTCTGGCGCCACTGGATGCACAATTGAGCCCACTGTTGTTGTTCGGCTGGGGTCTGATAGTGGCCCGCCCAGGCGCCGCCTTTACAAGGGCGGGTGAACCAGGCAATACCAGCTACCATCGAGTCGCCTATCCATTTCAGTACAAACTCGCGGGCCACACGCAGGCGGGCCGCTTCGTCCGGCACGTTCTCGAAGCCAAATTCAGTAATGTAAAGCCGCTTGTCGGGGTACTTGGCGCGGAAGGTGTCCACGTCAGTGAGATTGCCCTCGCGGATATGCAGGCAGATGCCTGCCGTGCGCGGGTCACGGTAGCAGTCCGCCATAGCCTCTCTATAGGCGGCCTCCTCTGGACTGCCTACAGCCGTGGCCGGCACGACCAGCCCCTCCTCGCCGGCATCAAGTAGCGCCTTGAAGATAGCCGGTCCGTTGGTCACAGCGTCGGTGTGGTCGATATTCTCGTTCCAGGGAGCCTTCGGCCAGCGCACGCCCAGCGCAATAGCGTGGCTGTTGAGGATAGGTCCGATCTCACGCTGCCAATCCGCCGCACTCAGTAACGGTACAGGGTGGTCAGTGTCGTGCCACTGGGCAACCGTGATGATGCCGTGGAAGAAGCCCCGCAAGCGCATGAAACTAACATCGTCCATACTGCGCTCGCCGTGGTTGGGTCGCCAGATGCGGTCACGCAGAAAGTAGGAACCGACGTCGCGCATCAGGTTCCAGGTCTCTTCGGGCCAATTGGAGCCCTTGTTTTCGGTCGCTGGATGCACATAGGAGCGCCAGGCGTCACCGCCCTGACAATAGCCAGTCATCGCCCTACCCCTCTCTCAGCGTCTTGCCACTAGAGTACAGTCCCGAGGCGCTGAGCCCCGCCATCAGCCCAAACACCGTGGCCACGAAGAGCACCACCGCGGCCGGTTGCGTGGTCATCTGGGCGTACAACTCGATTGCCGCCCAACCGACGTTCAGCACCAGGCCGAACGCCAGCGCCAGCGTCGGCCACCAGCGCTTGTCGAGCTCGGGGAACGTGGCCTTGATCCATTCCACCAGGCCGGTGATCAGAAACGAACCGCCCAGGCCGATCAGAGCCTGTATGGCCGCTGGGTCGAATGTCATATCCTCACCTCATCATATGGGTCAGCAGCAACGTCGCCAGTGTCACCAGCGTGGTCACCAGGATGCCGATGATCCACAGATACAGTCCCTTGACACTATCCTCCAGACGCAGTAAGGCGCCGTTTTGCCGTCGCTGCCACTCCTCCAGGGCGTCCACCCTGCCATCTAGTATCTCTAGG
>JBAZRG010000026.1:0-3889 GCA_041663145.1 Minisyncoccota bacterium | reverse complement strand
TGTTCTTGTCTGTAGGCCCTTAATCGTTGCGTTTACGTATTTTGTTTTTACCTGTGTCCCTTTGATTGTCGCATTAAGCGATAGTGTTTTTATCTGTTCTGCCTTTAGTTTTGCATTTATTGTGAATGTCAAGGTTTTTGTGCCTTTTACTGTCGCGTTAATTGTTTTTGTCTGTGATTTTGTCCCTTTCAATGTCGCGTTTATTGTCGGTGACATGGTTTTTGTGCCTTTCAATGTTGCGTTTATGTAAAACGTATTTGTTTTTGTGCCTTTCAGTGTTGCATTGATTGTTTTTGTCTGTGATTTTGTCCCTTTCAATGTCGCGTTTATTGTCGGTAATAAGGTTTTTGTTCCTTTGATCGTTGCGTTTATGTAAAGCGTATTTGTCTTTGTGCCTTTTAGCGTTGCGTCTACTGTTTTTGTCAAAGTTTTTTCTGCTTTAATTTCTGCGTTGATATATATTGTTTTTATCTGCGTTCCTTTGATTGTTGCATCTATTTTTTTCGTGAATTTCCAGGTTGTTACTCCTGTTCCTTCTGTTTGAAAATAATCAGTCATTTTATCACGTTTTGTTTATTACGTTTGTTCATTGTGTTTTGTGTATTGCGTTTATTCATTACGTTTGCTCATTACGTTTGATATATATATGATTTATTGTAAATGTACGCTCCTGTCGAGAAGCTGCTTGAGTTTACTCCCCTTTCGCACCACAGGTTTTGAGACCCTCCTACGTTTGTGAGTCCGTTATATAATGTCTGGCCGGTCCATGTCAAGTTTACCTGGTTTGTGTATGTGTAATTCGTGCTGCAGGTATCTGTCATATTGTATAAGTCGAAAATATACTTTTTGCTGATTTCATAATACGATGCTATCTCTTCCTGTGTCAGCGTTCTGTTCCATATCATCAGTTCATCTATTGATGCATTGATAAACCCATTTCCGTTTGGGCATCCTGTTGTGGAGCCACCTCCGAATTTCAAAGTATTTCCTCCGTTTGGCATATATACTCCATTCACTCCGAAAGTCCTGTTTTTATTCATAGCCCCATTTATCCAAATTGTCTGATTTAGCGTTGAATTGTTAAACATCAGAGTAACGTAAGTCCAATTGCCTATTGGCAATACTCCGCTTTGCAATAATCTGCTCGCGCTTCCGCTTGTGTTTGTAACATCCCAGTAAATTGCATTGTTTTCTTCTATGTTTGCAGATATGCTGCTGTTTCCCGGTATGTACTGGAAAAGTCTTCTCCAGTTATTGTTTGCATTACAGTTTGTTGTTCCTACATTTATCCAAAATCCAATAGCTATCGAAGGTCCGCTTAAAGCATTTCCGGTTATTGGAATATTCAGATAATCGTTGTTTCCGTCAAACATCATTCCGTTGTTTATGTATCCTGTTCCCCATCCAGAGCAATTATTTGTGCAGTTATTATATCCTATTGCCATGTTTGTCATTGTTGCCGTGAATCCGCTTGGCGATAGGTCTTTTACAGTTGTTAATCCTCCTTCCTGCATCTCGAAGAAGCTTACTAATCCGTTTGTGTTAAATGGTTTCTTGAAACTTATCTGCAATGAAGTCGAATAAGATGTCCCGTTGTTTGTGCATGTCATCAGAGGTATTTCATTTGTCTGACCTGTGGCGTTTGTCCATACCCAGTTTGTAGAATTCGGAGGATTGTCTTTGTCTAGGCTTATTTCATATTTTAACGAGTCTATTGTTGGGCTTAATTCGCAACTTGTTCCCGGCGTTCCTTCTGTTATTGATCGGGTATCGAAGTCTGTGTTGTCGTCTGTGTTATTTACCCATATCGAATAGTTGA
Organism: Minisyncoccota bacterium; assembly: GCA_041663145.1. GTDB lineage: Bacteria > Patescibacteriota > Minisyncoccia > Phycocordibacterales > PALSA-1337 > C7867-002. The sequence continues at coordinate 2,070 of JBAZRG010000026.1, read as the reverse complement.
AATTGCTGTTTGATAGATTTGACAGGTTGTTCGAAACATAATACGTGTCCATGTTTACTTTTTCGATATTTGATTTGAAATCGAATGAAATTTCATTTGCGGTTTTGCTTCTGTTATATACCCTGAACTCATCAATTGTCCCGTTCCATGAAGGTAGGAAACTGTCCGACTGGCCCAATATTCCTGTTGTGCTGCTTCCGCATACATACGAATAGTTTGTTTCCCCGCAGAACACTCCGTCTTTATAATTCCTTACAGTCGCTTTTCCTGATGCATTCATCATTGTCGAAGCATAGAAATGCCATTCATTTACTGCTGAGTTTGAGCATGGCGCTGAAGATCCATAACTTGGAGAGTGTGTCGTTGTATATGCTCCCGCGCTATTTATGAATCCATACCATCCGCCGTTTAATTTCCATACTCTGTTGTTTTGATAAGTTCCTCTTTTTGCCCATAATTCTACTGTAAGCCCTGCCGGATTTCTGCAATCGTGAGTTACTGAAAGGTCAACTTTGTCATTATAATTTCCAAACACCATCCCGCCTCCGAATACACCGTCTGTTGTAAATCCAGAACAATTTACTGTGCAGTTATTCAATCCCATATTCATTCCGCCCAAGGTTCCATTTTTCTGGTTCTTTGAAATGTCTGCGGCTTTTGTAAGTGTGTCTCCTGCTACTGTGTTATTATTAAAATTGTGCCATAATAAAAGAGTGTTATCATATAATGTGTAATTAGTTGTGTTTACTCCAAGAGTTATCATATTTAATGTCGATGTCGATATCAAAACAGTTGCGTTTATGCTTATGTTTGGCGTCAAAAGGGAATATCCGTCATCCGGTGTCGGCGCTGTAAATTCTGTATCTATTGCACTGTTCTGCACTGTGAAAGTGTAGTTGCTTGGCGCCCAAGTTGAATTCAATAATCCTGTCGAACTATTTGCTGTGACAAGGCAGTTGTATTTGTATGTTCCGTCTGCCAATGTGTTTATGAAAGAGCTGCTGTTTGTGAATCCCGTTATGTTCGCGCTCTGGTTTGCGGCCCAATTTCCTGACCAGTTTCCATAAACTGTTATGTTTACCAAATTATTTACCCCGCTTGCAGAACACGTGAATGTTACAGGACTGATCACTGTCTGCCCGCTTGTCGGTGCGTTCAGCGTTACATTTACTGATGTGTTTCCATCTCCTGTTAAGCTGAACGTCTGCGTTGCCCTGTTTCCTGCAGGGTCTGTTGCGTTTATCTTAAAATAATAAGTTCCTGCCTTGTTTGTCGGAATTGTGATGTTATGCTGCCTGAAATAATTTTTCATGCTTCCTGTTCCTTTTAATATTGAACTATTGTCCCATGCTACGCTTCCGTATGATGTTGTCAGTCCGTATTCCACTGTTCCATATGTTATTTCAACAGATCCGTTTACAGAATATAAATTGTCCCATCCAACAACAGTATATGTTGAATTTCTCGGATACTGGATGTTTGTTATTGCGGGTGCTTCTGTGTCATTTGCCCCGGTTGCATGATATGGAAGTTTCCAAAGCGGGTCTCCAACTACGGTTGTCATCCATTCGAGAATAAATACTGACATATACATTGTTTCTGCAAAATTGTAACTTTCGCTTGAACCGTCGCCGTTAATCCAGTAATCATAAAGTGCTATCGGATGCGGAACATACGGTGCGTATGGTTCTGCTACTGCTCCCCATGTTCCTGTTACTCCTGCAGAAATCATATTTGGTATTATCCTGTTTGTACTTGCAGTGCTTCTTATTCCTTCTGTAGCAGTATATGATTGAAAATGCGATGCCAATGCGCCTATCTGCCACTCCGGATAAACGTTTTCATAATCATTCCCGCCTCCGGAATGCCAAGTAGCATTTACACCTCCTGAATGTGCTCCGTTCTGCACAGTACACGGAACACTTGTATTTATGTCTGCACATATTTCGTTGTCTGCTGTTGTATAATACGGTTGGTCAGAAAAGTATCCTCTATAGGTCAAAGTTGTCTGATTTCCCTGGTACTTTTCAGAATAAAGCGCCTTGTCAACAAGTCCTTTAGCAATTTCCG
>JBAZRG010000025.1:0-4219 GCA_041663145.1 Minisyncoccota bacterium | reverse complement strand
AACGGGTTGTCTGAATCGCTGGACATATCAGCAGGATATTTATAATAATCAATTTTCAATGCGCTTGTTGAGGCATAAACAGCAGATACAGGCCGCTCAAATCCAATCGAATTCCCCCGCTCGTAATAGTAAAGCGGCCTGCCGGACGTGTACGACTCCCAAGTAATTAAATCTCTGTCAAGTCCACCCATAGTAGCAAAAGTCAATTTTTTGTAGCTTGTAGTTGAGCTGGTCTGGAGAAAAGAAACCCTGTCTACTGCTATGCAGTTTGTAGGCTTTGAATATTCACGTTGTTCGGCAACTGGCGTACTTATCTGCTGTGCATACAGGCATCTTGTTATCCTTGAAATATCACGTTGCACGGAATTTATACGCTTGTTTAATTCCGTATCACTCCATGTTGGTGTATTGGTAGTCGAGGTACTGTCCTGCAGCTTATACCTGATACTATTCCGTATACCGCCCAGATTATCAGCGTAAGCATTTACCGACAATAAAAAAATAAAACATAACAAATACTTTTTCATTTTCTACCTCTTATTTAGCTGTAAAAGCTTCCAGTGTCAAACTATTTGTATCAGTAGCAATAGCGTACAATATTGCATTAACCTCTATTGGGTTAATGTAAGTAGCGGCTTTTATTGTGAACCTATTAGCTGCTGACGGTGTTGACGTAGTAGCCAATTTTATATCATACGAACCCGGATTATAAAAACATATTTTACGCGCAATAGTTATCGCCACGAATGTTGTGGTATTTAAGGTTATTTGATAAGCACCTGGAATACTTGACGGTTCGGCAGACAAATCAAAACCAGAACAAGTAATAATTAACCCTATCAATATTAATATTTTTCTCATTTCTTTTTTCCTCCTTTCGTCCAATTCGGGTTTCCTACTCTTTTTACTATCTTGATTGGCTCGGAAATTGTTACATTGTCTTTAATTTCTTCGGGAATAGTTGTACTAGGGTCCATAGTTATTTCTTTATAGTCGTCTGGTAATGTGAATTCATATTCATATTTCCCAGATACCAACTTCCCGTTATAAATTGTATGCGCTCCGTTACATGTATAGCCTTTTGATTCTAGTTCATGTTTCTTTTCCAAACTTGGAGTTTTGTATATCATTTTCCCTCTTTTGAATATAGCCCCATACCCCGAAAGGTACAGGGCTATATCATTTTAATTCTTGAAACTATAATGTACTCTTACTTGTAGATTATTTGTGGCTCTATTCCTTATGTAAACTATTGCAGCACCACCATCATAAACTGCAATACCATCTCCAGCATCAGTTCCGGTTTCTGCTGGGCCGGCTAATCCAAGAGAAACAGTTGCTGTGGCATCAAAAGATCCCATAGCTGTATGAGTTCCAGCTTGTACTCTGAAATCTCCACTTTTCCCATCCGCAGGGGTAAGCATTAGAACACATCCATTAGGCATTATCGAGTCTATGATTAAACTAAAATTTGTGTTGCCATGAGCGTCTACTGAACCGTAAGTTCCGCCAGTCTGGGTAATGCTGGTTGCCGATAATGCTCCAAAGGTTGCCGTAGCTGAACCTGTCTGGGTTATTACACCATTGTCAGAAACTACAGTGTTGTTCGTTCCATCTCCGATCTGTAAATCCTGAGTCTCGGAATCAATTCTGAAAGCAGCGTCATTAGCCACAAGTGTCGCTTCGCTTAAGACTGTACCGGAAGCAGCACCATCAGCGTCAATAGTTATTGCGCCCTGCGCTCCTATTTTCAGAACCGTATCAGCATAAGTATTATCCCTACATCTTAAGAAAATACCGTTAGCATCCCCGTTATCTTTTAAATCTAAACTTAAAAGATGCTGGTCTACCTGTAAATCAGTAGTAGAGTTATACAATGTTGCTGCTGCAGTTGTGCCACCTGAAGAAGTAGTTAAATTAAACTCTTCATCGGAAGCGTCAAGCGTAATAGCAACATCTTCATTAATTGCTGCACCACCTGTCAGTGTCGCTGCTCCGGTTAAGGTTGATGCTCCGGTTACTGCAAGCGTGGCTGTGGTTAGCTGTCCGGTTAATATAAGATTATCACCTGATATTCCTAAATAACCGTCCTGGTACCAGCTTGAACCGTAAAAATAAAAATCAGCCCATTGCCCTTTAGTTAGTGAAATAGATGTGCCTGACGACAATTCCACCTGGCTGCCTGATAATGTATCGTTATCCTGGATAGTTATGGTATTGGAAGCCACAAACACTCTTAGACGCTGATAATTAGTAGCGGTTGATGTGCTGAATGACGGCGTTGCTCCAATCGTAATGCTGTCAATTGCGCTGGTAATTACTAACAACCCGTAACTTGAGCTTATGGTTGTGTTAGAGCTTGCCAACACCCTTGAAATTGCAGTCGGTGAGTCTATATTCGCGCCAACCTTTGTAATACTATCACCAACAAATAACTTACTTGCCCCAGGGGTGAAGCCTGCATTCTGTGCCTGTGTTGGGGTTCCTACCGCAAGCCCTGTCTGGTCTCCCAGATAGGTTGGAGCACCACTTGCTTTCAAAAATGGTGATATAAACACCATTATCAATATAACTTCTAGTATTTTTTTCACTTTCTCCTCCTTAATTGTTAGCATTATCTACTATTTTGTGAAATCTCTCTTTCTGCCGCTCTGAATCTCTATTTTCACTAACAGAGGAAAGACTACGTTTATAAATCCTAAGACAATCAGAACATAGCCATTGTTTATGATATAATTCAATCGGTAATTTATCATTACACTTTGAACAATAGTCAACAACATGACCTAAAACCCTGACCCTGTTAGTATTAGAAAACATAATCTTTCCTCTTAGTGTTTAATCTTAACTTAACGGAGCGTTATTCGATACCGCATATCTATAGTTATCAACAACTATGATATAATCAAAAGAGATTCTGAACCAGAATTTATCCGGCTCTTTCTCTTCCCAATACTCATACTTAGGATCAGAAGTAAATACTTTCAATCCTTTTTTACGGAACATTACTGACATTGTTTCCGTTGTTATGAGATTTGAACCAATAATTTTGCTAATCTTTCCCTTCATCGGGTTAGAAGCATTGTTACTATTGGTCGGGTCAAGATTAGAATTTACAATCGTTTCCCAATCCATCGCACCTGCGACACTTGTTATAATTTTAACATCTTTGGTGTTATTAAAATTAGAGTTATTTTCTTTCTTGGCGTTAGTGGCCGCAAATCTTACATACATATCTTTTGCATTTGCAAGATTAATACCGTTAGCCACACCTGTTGGGCTAAGAGTTGTAATATTGAAAATATTTGAATATGATGTTAAAGATTTATTAACATGCGCGCTGTTGAACCAAGATACTGCATCATATGGAAGATTAGCAGTCTGTGAAGGTATGTTCGCATCTGCGCTGTTATTATCGAATATAGGCGCGCCTGATGTAAAACCACCTTTATTGATAGCATCGAAAACGATATTATTTTTTGTATTGTATATCATTTCCGGCACGTTTGCAGTAACATAAGTTTTCATAAACTCTGCTGTTCTATTCCAGTCTTTTGCTACTTCTGCACTGACTGCCGTTTTCCTTGATTTCTGCTTCTTCGCTCCGTAAACAGTAAATCCTTCAATCGGTGAATCAGTTGCAGAAATACCATAATCATTCTTATCGTCAAGATCTGATGCGGCAATAGCCGTTGTTGACTGATAGAATGGCCCTTTGATTTCACTCATCGGCTTAAAATCTGCTATTTCTTCGGCTTCCGGCTTACCTTCTTTCTTGTCATAATCGGCCTGTGATTCCCAACTCCATTTATGTAAATCAGCCGCTAATCCTTTTGGGAAATCTAACCTTACTATCGCACCCATATTATTTCTCCTTTATAATGAATTTTAATTACTTATTACGACCGTTGCACAATATATGCTGGAACAACCATTATCTTTAATGTGTTATTCTCAACACTATACCCCTTACATTTGAATACTGAATACCCAGGGGTTCCCATATTATCGGCATACTGAACTCCATCAGAATCAACATACAAATCCATTAACTTATTAATCAAAGTCCTGCCTACGGCCTCAGTTAATGTTGCAGCTACGCCTTCCGCCGCGTATGGTAATTCAAAATATCTGTTCTGTATGTCTAATATCTGTAACTTGGAAGCCCCGTCTGTAGCAGAAGTGGCCTTTGCTGTCAGCCCATCGGTGTGTTGTTCAA
>JBAZRG010000024.1:0-4469 GCA_041663145.1 Minisyncoccota bacterium | reverse complement strand
CACACCTGTCCCTAATAAGCACGTGAATTGCTCTGCAGAGCAATTCACTCTGTCCTCAGTACTTTTTTGCTAAAAAGTACTTGCGGAGTCTTATTAGGGACAGGTGTGAGTTGTTCGGGATTCAATACCAAGTTCGCAGATTATTCTCGGAAGAAAAAAGAATGATGTGTGTATTGCGTTTCGACACAGGCGCACTTCAGAAACACCCAGCTTTTCACAATCCAGAATGCAAGCAACAGGTGGATAACTATGGACGTAACCCATGGCGACATAATGTTCCTCTGTACACCGAGGATTGCGACCAGCGGTAGCGCCCGCGATCGAGCACGATCGCCTACTGGGCAGGTGTACAGAGGAACATTATGTCGCCATGGGTTGTATCTCAAGTAATACACAAAATCTTGAATAGCTCTCCGTAAGTATGGTAAGGTACCCTTGATGTGGAAAGACACCAAAGAAAAACTCTTTAATCGATTCTCAAATGAGATCGGCATAGATCTAGGCACTGCAAATACGCTTGTTTATGTCCGTGGTAAAGGAATCATTGTAAATGAGCCATCTGTCGTGGCTGTAAATGAAAAAACCGGTCAGGTTGTGGCAGTTGGCACAGCCGCCAAGGAGATGTTGGGTCGTACGCCAGCTCATATAAAAGCCATTCGCCCTCTAGTTGACGGGGTTATATCCGACTTCGAGATAACCGAAGAACTTTTGGCATTTCTCATGAGAAAAGCGGGGGAATTCATGCCAAAGAGATTGCTCGGACCTCGAGTAGTTGTCGGCGTACCTTCCGGAGTGACCAATGTCGAAGTTCGAGCTGTCCGCGACGCGACACGCAATGCTGGAGCTCGGGAAGTGCATATAGTGGAGCAACCTATGGCTGGCGCTATCGGTATTCGTCTACCTGTGCATGATCCAGTTGGAAGCATGATCATAGACATCGGAGGTGGAACGACTGATATAGCGATCATCTCTCTCGGAGGCATAGTACGTTCGAAGAGCATGAAAATTGCTGGAGACAAATTTAACTCAGATATCATTTCTTATATTAGAAATGAATTTAAGATATTGATCGGTGAAACCACTGCCGAACAGGTCAAAATTGCCGTTGGAGTAGTGATCGAAAGTGAACCTTTGGAGACGACTATTCGTGGAAGAGATCTTATCACTGGTTTACCGCGGGAAGTCATCATTACAGATTCTGATATTCGCGAAGCCATGGGGCAGTCGGTCGAAATCGTAGTAGCAGCTACTAGAGAAGTCCTAGAAACAACTCCACCAGAGATCATGGCAGACGTTATGCGTCGCGGAGTTCATCTAGTTGGTGGTGGAGCGCTTATCAAAGGCCTCGATGTACTATTGGGTCGGACTTTGGAATTGCCCGTATCCGTAGCCGAAGATCCTTTGACTGCTATTGCCCGAGGTGCTGGTATTATCTTGGAAGATTTGGAAAAATATAGAAGTGTGCTTTTACAAAGTGAAGATGACTTATTTAAGAACTCATAACAATGCGCTAGGAAGAAGACAGATCAATCGCGGACTACTGGTTACGATTGTGGTTATTTGCGTGCTCGTCGTCGGTGTTAGATTGATCTATCCTCATCTTATTCCGGCCTTTTGGATGACCATAGCCAAGCCTTTTTGGCGGGCGGATCTCATGATAGAACTAGGATCTCTGAAGTCTCCACAGGCCTTGCTGAGTCTCAATGAAGAGCTTCGCAATCAATTAGCCCTTGATGAAATACGTCTTTCTAGTGTCTCCGCTGTCGAAGCCGAAAACTCCGAATTGAGAGCACTCATGGGTAGAGCTTCTTCGACAGACATGACTTTGGCGGCAGTCCTTATCAAACCTCCTTATTCTATGTTCGATGAGATAATCATCGATGCTGGAGCCGATCTCGGTTTTGCTAAAGGCGATATGGTCTATGCGACTGGTCCGATATTGATAGGTAAGATCGGCGAAGTCGAGGGGTGGACATCAAAAGTTATTTTGTTTTCATCTCCAAATGAAAGGCATGAAGTATATATTGGTTCAAAAGGAATATTGGCTACGGCGGTCGGTCGTGGAGGAGGTCAGTTCCAGGCACAATTACCACGCGATGCAGTTATTAATAAAGGAGATATTGTCACTATTCCTTCACTTGGTTCTGGACCATTTGGTACGGTTGTGGAGATCACTGTGAATGCAACTGAACCATTCCAGACTGTATTGTTCGCTCCTACGGTCAATATTTATTCTTTACGTTTTGTTTTGGTAGATACAAATACACAATAATGACAACAAGCCCAATATTTAGAATTGTTCTCAATCTATTACTCGGATTTTGTGTCATCATGGGTTGGTGGTATTTTGCTATTATTATCATTGTTATCGGTTCGATATCGTGGGCATATTATTGGGAAATGATTTTAGCTGGTATTGTTTATGATGCATTGTTCGGAATGGTTCCGGAAATGGGTGTTTGGGGATATATAGGTACGATCGTCTCTATTGTTTTGTTTTTAATTATTTCTCTTTTGCATTCAATGTTAAGAAAAGTTTAATTATATTTGATGAAAATTTCACTCAAAAATATATTTCAACATAGAAAATGGGGCGGGAAACGTGGTCATGAGATCAATCCTGATGAGATTTTGATAGATTCTAGTAATATCTGTGAATTTGATACAGGTCGATTTGAAGGACGTCTGGAAAAGCCGATTTCGCGATTGACTCTATATATCGTGGCTCTGACTTTTTTCCTCATATCGACATTGTTCGTTATTCAGGCGGTAAAGATGCAGATCGTAAATGGTGCTGAATATTTATCAAAGAGCCAGAACAATATATTGCGTCCAGTTCCGATTTTTCCTGGTCGTGGTGTCATCTATGACAGAAATGGAGTAATGTTGGCTTGGAATGCTCCGAATATAGATTCTGAAGATGGTGTGGCAAAACGTAGATATGCTACTTCCACGGGTCTTTCACATATTTTGGGTTACGTTCAATATCCTTCTAAGGATAAAAATGGTTTTTATTATCGTGAAGATTTCGAAGGAGTAGTTGGAGCGGAAAAAAATTATGATTCTATTTTGAAAGGCGTCTCCGGCTCCAGACTGATCGAAGTCGATGCGCGCGGAAATATAGTCTCTGGAAATATAGTGAGACCACCGACCACGGGTGGAAATATTACTTTGTCGATCGATAGTCGGGTCCAATCAGCTCTATATGAAAATATAAAAGACATTGCCAATCGAGTCGGGTTTGCCGGCGGAGCTGGAGTGATAATGGATGTGACGAATGGTGAAGTTTTGGCTCTGGCCAGCTATCCGGAATATTCATCACAAATCATGTCGGACAAAGTCGATCAGGATGAGGTGAGGTCGCTCTTGAGTAGTCAGACATTACCATTTTTGAATCGAGCAACGGATGGACTCTACACACCGGGTTCGATCGTAAAACCATACATGGCTCTGGGAGTACTCAATGAAGGAGTCATCGAATCTGACACAGTCATAGTCACGACCGGTTCTATATCCATACCAAATCCATATGACTCTACGAAATCTACTTTATTTAGAGATTGGAAAAATCACGGATCAATCGATATGAGACATGCTATAGCGGTATCGTCGGATGCGTATTTCTATATTGTTGGTGGCGGATACAAAGATCAAAAAGGTATAGGTATTCTAAATATCGATAAATATCTACAGATGTTCGGCTTTGGGTTGAAGACTTTGGATGGGAGTGATTCTGTATTGATGGGGAAAGCCGGAACTATACCGACACCTGAGTGGAAGAAAAAGACTTTTAATGAAGATTGGTATGTTGGAGACACTTACCATACTGTCATTGGTCAATATGGTTTTCAGGTCACGCCTATACAAATAGTTCGGGCGGTTGCCGCCCTTGCCAATAATGGCACGATCATCACGCCAAACTTGGTGAAAGGTGCGGATATGCATGTCGAGGCACAAGTGGATATTCCAAGAAAATATTTTGATATTATCCACGATGGGATGAGCCTAGCCACGGAGATCGGTACAGCCAAGGCTCTCGATGTTGATTATGTAAAGATCGCTGGTAAGTCCGGTACGGCTGAACTCGGCGTGACCAAAGAAAACGTCAATTCGTGGATCACTGGTTTCTGGCCGATCGAAAATCCGAAATATGCTTTCGTGGTTATGCTCGAAAAAGGTTCTGTACACAATCTGATCGGTGCCGCCGCGGCGATGAGGCAACAGCTCGATTGGATGAATGTGAATACGCCGGAGTATTGGAATAATTAGTCGTGACCCCGCACACCTTCATTTGTATTCCTCGAACTCTACTCACAATATAGTCCGAGAATCCCGAACAACGCACACCTGTCCCTAATAAGCACGTGAATTGCTCTGCAGAGCAATTCACTCTGTCCTCAGTACTTTTCTGATGCCATGAAAGGTTGGTGGTACAGTTAATGTGGTCGTCATTAACAACAGTAACCATT
>JBAZRG010000023.1:0-4584 GCA_041663145.1 Minisyncoccota bacterium | reverse complement strand
TGGAACGCTCTTACTCCAGTTGATTACTTCTTCGGGCTGAGTAAACATCGTCGATGATGGTGGCGCATTATAGGTTGTTCCGGCAGGATACGGAGTAGTCTTTAAGTAATCCGGCCTCATGCCTATACTCTGATATTCTGTCGGTGTAAGTGGCATTTAGAACCTCCGTCCAAATGTAGGATTAACTACCTGATTTGCCGCCGCCCAAGGTTGGCCAGGATTTATCACACTTCCCGCAGGTCTCTGGTATCCCTTCAATCTTTCATCCCACGCCTTCTGGTTTGTGAGTTGTTTCTGCCAATTAGAAAACCAGTCATTACCAGATTGCGTTCCACTCCATGATGGATTTATCTGTATCGTATTTGCGCCTAGTCTGGTTGCCGCCGATGTGTCGCCCCCTCTAAACGCTTGTGCGGCCATCCTTGCCCTCGCCGCCTGAGCAATAGCATTCTGTTGCGCGTTCTGCGTTTCGATAGTCTGCTGTTGTTGCTCGTATTTTCCTTTCTGAGCATTGTAAACACTCATTGCGTTGGCGAAATCCTGTTGGCGCATATTGGTAAGCTGGTTCAATGTTGAGGCTTGTGCCTGTGCCTTCTGCATCAGGATTTCACTTTGTGTTTTCATTGCCGCCGCGTTCAACGCTGTTTCCATCTTTTTGATTTCAGCCATGCGGGTCATCTGGTTTAACCCCAACTCGCCGCCGATGTTCTTCATGTTGCGCGTGGCAATCGCAAGCGCATTGGCATCTGCTATTTTGCCAGCCTGTATCAATGCGTCATATACCTGTGAAGTGGTCTTGTCTAATTCACTCAATCTGGCCGCTAAATCGGTATTGTTCGGTGCTGATGGCACGTTCGGGTCTGCCACAAAAGTCGGTGATTTGATACTTGATGTATTTCTATATGATGTAAATGTTGCCATTTTAACCTCCATACCATGTACTGCCGTCTTTAATAAAAACTGTTACGGCATCTGTCGTTGCGCTTCCTATCTTGAAATAAATATTCCCTGGCGTATTAGCGTCAGGTGCAGATGTTCCATACTGAAATTTCTTTTCAAGTTCCTGTACCAAATCCTCAACAACTGCTTCGTTATCCGAATCAGCCATCTTCCTTGCTCTGTTTATCCTGCTTACACTCATACTACCGGCCTGTGAATCAATGTGTAATCCTCGATCTCCAAATCCATCTTGGAATTTGGCCGTATAATCTTTATGCCATGCTGTGTCGCGGGTTTGTCGGTCAACTTAATCATGTTCACGGTGTCCTGCGCTGAATTGATGTTCTGCACCTTGGCGAGCGAAACCGTAGTTGATAAATCCTGCATCAAGTGAATACCCAGTCTATTGAATGTACTCGCGCTTGCAGGTTTCGTTGTCACCGACATTTCGTACAGTTTGTTCTTGTGCTGGCTTGCCCCGAAATCAAACCACTTGGTAAGAGTTGGAACTATCCCGCCGAGGAACCAATACCACCCCGCCGCCGGTTGCGTGGGAAAAGACGGTGTTACCGTAATGGTGTTTGAGGCATTGGAAAGCACCAAGGCATACTGTCCGTTTTTCAGGGAAGTATCGCACACATAAACCCATACGCCTTTATCGCCATCCTCTGTCTCGTACAATGCCGCCGCCGTACCGCTCGTCATGGTGTAAAGCGTCAAGGTCTGTTGTTCCACCGGATATGTCTTGGTTCCAAATCCGTATTCACCGTTTAAATAAGTCTTATCACTCAGGTTGGTTGAATTATAAACCGGATAGTAAGGCCGCAAATAATCAAAGATTGATTCATTGGTAGTTGTTCCGCTTGTGAATACAAAGTGGTCTGTACTGTAAGCCACTGTCTCACTTCCGCCTGTCTGTGCGCGGATTGCCGTCTGGATCAATGTCGCAACAGCAGAAAGACTGGCCGCACCTGATAAAGACACCGGCCCGACATCGTATTTAACGCCGTCAACTGTAATGGAGAAATATCCTGCCGTTACCGCCGTAAAGGTAGCAAGCGTGGAACCCACATACCCTCCGGTAAGGTATCCAGCCGTTTTAGTGGCACTTCCAACTGTCTGAATTATCCCCTGTTTATCGGTTCCCTGTGCGCCGTCATCATAATAACTGTCGCCATGCACCATGATAAAGGCTGGCGTTGAAGTAGCGGTATCGCCCTTCTGTCCGGTGACAAGATATGCAACGTCATCTGAATCCCTAAGAACAGCGGAACAGTTGGCATCCTTGTGATTGTAAAGCCACCAGTTGCCCGTCTTGACTTCAAAGATAATAGCTATGCCAACCCTTGTGCCGTCATCTAGAGCCACCCACCAAACAAGCAGGTCTGAGTTTCGCCCCGGTACAAATTGGCCGTGAATATTCGGGGCATTTGCGCTTATCCTTCCGCACAACGCCCTCATCCGTGAATCAGGGTCTAGGCTTTTTACTTGATTGCCGAACAGGTATATAAATTCTTCACCCGTACAGATTGCGACTCCAGATTGAAATGTGATGCAAGCCCCGTCGTTCGGTGCGCCGTAATGGTCTGAAATCATTACCGGCCTCTTAATATCCGAGGCATCGCACATCCATATATGATGGTTCATTATAGGTGCGATAAGGGGGCCGTTACGTCGTATGGCGGTTATTTCATCACTGTCATTTGTGGGAAGTTGAATAATATCGGTGGTGCTGTACTTGAATGGATTCCCTAATGCACTCGGATAAAGTTGCGTCGAATACGGTTGTAGAACGTAAGTTTTCGGCCCAAGCAATCCGTCACCCGCATAATCCTCATCAAGATACAGGCAATCAGTGTTGATGCAATATTTAACCACATACCTAGTCCCTTCAGACTGTACACGGAATGTCATTCCCTCGCACCAATTACCCCAGATGGTATTGTAACCTATCACGCTTCGTTTTGTGGTTTGCCCGTTCCTGTACGTTGCCGTAGGAGAATTTGATTTACAGTCGAGCATGGAAGATATGTCGGTTCCAACGGAATAGGTTGTGGTTTCCGCCCATCCTATCTGGTAGAAGTATCCGGTAGTCGCGCCCGTAAAAATGAAATGGTCTGTACTCCATGTTACAGTATCGGTACATGCGGATTTATAGTAACGTTGTAGGTAGACATTTGTAGAATCCTCACGTCCCGCAAGCATGGTTGAAATATCCGTTCCCGTACTGGAAGAATGCTTGGCAAGATAGGACTGTTTAGGGGCTGTAAGACCTGCGATTTCAACCAGTGTAACATCATCCAGTTTGAAACTAAATGCGCTGTTTGCATTTGCATAAAAAATAATGTCAAGATCAATGGATGATGAACTTGCGGCTCCAGCCAGTTCAATATCAAGTGTATATGTTCCGTTGGCCGTAATCTGCGAACTTGTTACAGTAGACTCTGAACCGGATGGATTTATCTGGGCCTGTATATATCTTAAACCTGCCGATGCCCCGCTTATATCTGATATGGTATAAGTCAGTCTGTATTTTAATCCGCCTGGTATGGCAACATCAACAGTAGGTGTTAATGTAGCAGTTGCTGTTCCTGAGAAATTGGCCTTGCCGCCTGAAATAGTCCACCCTGTTCCCTTCGTCCAGTTGGTATCGGCATCAAATGTCCCGTTAATAATCTGGTTTGTTATCAAGGAAGGTTTTGCCACTATCTTGAATTTGCCCGATACGGAATCATAGGCGCATGTGGCAAGCGACAACAATGTACCTGATGCCCGAATTGCCGTCTGTACCGCCGTTGCAACATCAGTCAGGCTGGTTACTGAACCTGTATTACAACCAGTGACATCCTTAGATTGTCCATTGACATAAATATTAAACGAGCCGTCTGTTATGGCAAGCCACTTGGTTAATGAAGTTTCAACTGATCCAGTAAGGAGATACGGCCACTGTGCGGCTCGTATTGCAGTTTGCAGGACTGTTGCCGCCCCATCCATATCGCTGATGCCTGAAAAATTCAAACTGGTATAGTCAATGTAACTGTCAAGCAAGTTGGAACTTTCAATCCATCGTTGTCTCATGCGGAACGAACCGGCAGAAACAGCCTGCCATGTCGCTACGGTTGATGTGGCCTGTTTTCCGCCAGTAAGTAACGGGGCAACTGTACTTGTCGCAACCTTGGCATACCCTTCAAGATATTTCTTTCCACCGCCCAGAAAACATCTTGCATCACTCGCTCCCTGCGACTGGTAGATTTCGCATACCGACGCAAATGAGGGTGGCCCTATTGTCTGTGCGCTAAGTGTTGTGCCGGAAGAAGAATAAGTCCATGTCTCATCCATGACAAAGGTTGTATTAAACCGTCCGGCAAGTTCACCCTGATAATATAAAGTTCCCGACACTGTTCCGGCATAGACATAATATCCAGTGCAATAGCCGGTATCAGGATACGGCTGAAATGAAAAACCCCGCGCCTTGGTTGCATTTTCGGCAGTAGGTGTACCCATTAACACATCACCGTCAGCATCGGAAATATCACCGCAAATAGGAACAACTCGAACATAGTAAGTTTGACTACCACCCCCTACCACTATCTGTGATGCCCACTGTTCATCATGCAATCCAAGATTGTATCCTCTTAATCCTGG
>JBAZRG010000022.1:0-4766 GCA_041663145.1 Minisyncoccota bacterium | reverse complement strand
TTTATGGAACATACGAGAGGCAACTATCTGGAAATTCCATCCTGTTCGTGATTATAAACGCGTATTTGTTGTATAGCATTATGCAGTTTATGATGTGAAAATAGAGTATATTATTTATTCTTTCCACATCCATTTTAATATATTATCCATATAATATAATTCATAATAGCATATAATCATTAGGAAAAGACATGTTGATATCATACTTGCTTCAAATTCTCCAACAGAAATTGTTTTTTGAGCGAATGTGTTTTCTAATATATAAATAATATTTAATAGTTGTAGTGATATTAATATTGATGCAATAAAACCAAAAGATTTAAATATACCAATATTAATTATAAAATCTTTTATAAATTCTCGTAGTTTATAAATCCAAATGTCTTCAAATTTTGGCATTAATGTATCACAAGCGCGTCTCATTTATTATCACCAAATTTACTTTTAAAATAATTACATACAAACATAAAAAATTGGAGTGGTAACCACATTATTCCCAATATAAAAATAACAATCCCAATTATTTCGATTGGGGCGTAAATGATGTATTTGTTGGAAATTAATACCGATGCCATTATTAACGCAACCCCGGAATTTATAATGATTGCTGCATTGTAGATTGGGTTTTTATCAAGGGTAAACATTTTCATATACCAAACCACCATCCGAGTTTAATACAAATCATTGGTGAATCACTAATGTTATACATATGTGATGATACTGATGATATACAATTGTTATACATCGAATGTTGTATTAAGTGCATACCGGTTCCGATAATAAGTATTATACCTATACCCACCCATAATTATCCAGATTAATGATTCTTTGGTATTAAAATTCATTTATCATCACCACTATTCTCAATCAACTTAATATCCGGCTTCCCATTCTCAATCTGTTGTAAAGATTGTTGTGCATACAACATTGAATTTTTATTAGCGCAAATATCATCCAGTCGTGGGGGAATATCAACACCATACTTTCTAAAATCCAATGAATAAAACTTTTCATATGCTCCACGCGCTTCTTCAAATGTTCCAGCCATTACAAGCGCGCGGATTGAAGATTCGCATACATCGCGGAGTATTTTGGCGGGAACTTCGAGATCAATATTTTGTTTGATATATTCTACAATTTCATATTCAAGTTGTGAAGTTACTGGGATACCATAAAAATTTGCACCTTCACAGCGACCATATTCATTAGATTTACCACCAAGTTCTACAACTTGTTCTACACGAAGTTTTTCACTATTTAAAATTTCTTCTATTTCATGAATTCGTTGTTTGATTTCTTTTTGTTTTCGGTCTAGTTGTTCTTTTTCTAATATAAGGGTATCCCATCCCTTTTTCTTAAGAACATTCCCACGGGCAATTCCCCAAAAGTCTTTTATCTGGCTAATGAAACGTTGGTTGATTGCTTTCAAGTCTTGTGTTAATATTTTTTCAAATCCTTCGCGTTCTCGCTCGGTTAGTTTTGGCATTAAAATGATCTCCTAAAAAATAATAGTGATTTATTCATAGTGTATTTTCCTTAATTCCCGATAGCATTATTTTTTCATCTTGTTCTCTTTTATCATCGATTTGATTTAATTTAATTGCTGTTTGTTCAAACTCATCTACTATATTTTTCATATATTCTTTATTTTTTATAGGGTCTTTTGATAAAGTAAAATCTTTTAATTTTTTCAAATGTCCGTCTTTCTGTAAAAAAATACGGATACCACATACATTTTTACCTTCTACGTTAGATGTCAGCATAAATTTAACAAATGGAATCAATCCGTCATATGATTCAAATAAAGTAACATGACAATAATCAATAGTATATCGTCCAACGGTTTTGATGTTGATTATATCTTTGTCCATTTAATACATCTCCTTTAATATTTATATTACTTTAATGTTGGGTATTATCCCCAACCCTTTCTCTACTCCATTCACAATATTCTTTACTTATTTCAATTCCTATGTATGTTCTACCAGTATTCTTACAAGCAATTCCGGTTGAAGCAACACCGTTGAATGGGTCTAATACAATCGCTTTTCCAAATTCTTCATTACACTTACAAGTCGGTTCCCACCCATCAGTTACTATTTGATATGTGGAATGATCTTCTGTATATTCTTTGTGCGCAACACGGACTTTCGGATTCCCACATTTACTACATACAGAGGGGCTTGTATATGCTTCGATAAGTGTTTGTGGTAGAAGAACCGGGAACGACGCCGTGTGTTTGTATTGGTGGGAATTTTTGGGATTAACAATTAAAGCAAGAGGTTGTCCTTCTTCATCACACCAAAGACCCTGCCATGTTTTAAAGAAGAAGTCGGAACTTCTTAATAAACGTTTGTCGCACGATCCGTTTTCTTTGTACCGCGCGTTTAATCCTGTATATGTTGGATTTCCAGTAATATCCTGTTTCTTATATTGGTTTTGTGTTCTGTCGTATCTTGTGTTTTCATTTACTCGTTGGCGAAGAACCCCGCGCGGTCGCTTATCATTGTTGTAAGATTCAGATGCTTTTTGCATTACACCGATGTGGTCATAATAGTTATGTTCTGTTTTTTGAAGAACGAGAATCCATTCTATACTTGATACCGGGCGATCTTTATACGAGGCAATGCTACCGTTCCGTTTTTCCCAAGGAATACAATCTCTCCAATAAAATCCCGCTTCTTGTAATGCGATACCCAAGCGGAAAGGGACGGCAAACATGTCTTTTTTCTTGAACCCCTCTGGAATCTTTTGCTGTTTTCCAACAAATCCCTGTCGTTCTTCTTGGTTTTTAATAAGTGCTGTTTTACCCGAAGGACCACGACCCGAACCCGCGCGCGTATCTCCAACATTAATTAAGAGTGATCCATGTGGTTTTAGAACACGGAATATTTCCTTATATATAAGAAGCGAGTGGGAAATATACTGCTGTGGTGAAGGTTCGTTGCCTAGCATCCCAACCCAACCATCCGGCCATTCCATAATACAATCTGGTTTATATTCTCTCAATCCTTCATTTGGTGAATAGTAGGGGGGAGATGTGACAGAAAGATCTATAGAATTGTCATCCATTCTTTTTGTTACAGTTAAAGCATCGCCTTGAATAATCAATTTAAACACCTATTACATTCTCTTAAATTTTTAATACAAACATCTATTAATAAATTATATACGTCGTTAAAATCCTTTCCGTGCCCATCATAAATCAAGTGCGCACATTCATGTGAAGCGAGGTCTATTAATTCTTCATATTCCAAATCACGGATTTTTGTTTCATTGTAATATATTATTCTAGGGATTCTTCTACATATTCCTACACATGCGTTTTTTCTATTACTAAAACCTATATTTATTTTATCGGCAGAATACGAAACGGAAGGATCTAATTTGTCTTTATAAGTATCAAGAACAAATTTTGAGATTTTATTTGTAATATCTATAAGATATTCTTTTTTGTCTGGGTGATTGAATGGGAAAATGTTTTCTAATGTAAACGAATTATTAATAATCATCGCCTCCAATAACGCGTATTAAAATAGGTGGTGTTTGTATTTATAGTTATTCTTTGTTTGTAAACTTCTTCAAATACTCGCTCATTACCCAGTGCCCACAAACAAGATAATCATCTGTTTCTGTATCATCCAAATCACACGTTTTGTGCGTATGACACGAACTTTCTTTTGTTTTCATATGTTCACACGTCGCACAACAAGTAAATGCAATAAATTTAATCATTTTTAACATCTCCATATACTGGTACATTTTCATACGGTTTCCCATCGTTTTTAATGTCTACGATCCTTCCTTGTGTTCTATCATACTTTACCCATTGTTTGGATGATGTATTATATACTTGGAAATATATATCGTAGTTATTCATTCCTCAACCTCCACATCAACCAAATGCAAAATCGACAACCATTCCGGTACATCAATATTAACGCTACCAGCATATCCTTTTTCAATCGCTTCTTCTATTTCCTTCCTAAATAAATTGCGCCTGCTCTGTGGCATATGATCCCAATTTGCTTTGATAATATCAGCGATTGCTCCGACTACATATGTTTGCCTGCCTAATGCATAACGGAACGCGCAGAAAAGAAGGATGTCTTGATTGCAATCTTCAAAATCAATATAGATTTCGCCTCTTCTGTGCATTGGACACGGGGTTGTTAGTTTTTGTTTCTGTGGTTTTTGTTTCATTTCTTCTTCCCCACTTTATCAATAAATTCTAATAGATTTTTCCCAATCGGTGTTGTTTCAAAATATTCTTGACTCGTCAACATTGTTCCGTCTTTAAGTTGAATCATACCAGTTATAGGATCTTCCATCCTACCATCATCTCCCCAAACGATAATACCATCTGGACAATACACATCGTTGTGTCTAAAACGAATTTCTCCGTTAAAAATAACTTCGTTCCATCTTGGAATGCGATCCATATGAAGAGGGTTCATTGCATTATTAATTCGCTTTTTGTTTATCGTTCTGCGGGTGCAATATGTAATTGTTTCGACATCCCGACCCCCATGATACTTGTTATCTTTTTCGCAGAGCCAAGTATCCCCATAATACCTGCACCACCCTTCCGTATCATATAAATCGCATCTGTCAGAGTGATCTGATTTTATCCCGGCACATTCGGGGCGGGTCATTAATAACACTCCAGAAATCGTGATTGAATTGTATTGCTGTGAATGCTATAATCAACAATTATTTTTTGAAACGCATCTTCTCCATATGCTGGTGAAAGTCCAGCGTGAGCA
>JBAZRG010000021.1:0-4803 GCA_041663145.1 Minisyncoccota bacterium | reverse complement strand
ATTTATGGTTATAAATAATGAACTGGTTTCTACTGCGTGGACAGGTGGATTAACCACTGGGGAATCCTCTGCTGCAATAACTACATATCCAACTATTTCGTTCCAAGTAACTGCATATCCGTTCAACTATTCAGGATTAGCATTAGATCTTAATGCTCAAAATCCTGTTCTAACTTTGGCATAAAATGGTATGGGACAAGTTAAACTTCAACTGTGGGGAGTTCTTTCCTGGTAAAGAACCTATAAGATTAGGGGATATAGTAAAGCCCCCTGTTCCACCAATATATATTCCAATACATACAAGTGCCCCTGTAGTTCCACCATATGTTCCAGGAAGACCACAAGAATGGGTTTGCGTATGTGACAGCCCCTGCGATAGTTCAGTTGGATTTCCATCTAATGGAAGATATCTATGCACCGATCCAAACTCCAGGAGATGTGTTGAAAAATGGACTATCCCTATAACACGCCCACAAACTCTTGTTCCATATACTTCTAAAGCAGCATGTGAAACCGATGCTTATAACCATGCACCTTGTTTGATATGTGGAATAAAGTGTAATACAGATTCTAATGTTCCATGCATACTTCCATATGTTGGAAGAGAGGTTAGAAGACATTGTGTAGAATGTCCTCCAGCAGCTATACAACCCCCAGAATGTTTCTATAGAAGTATGCATCAATGTATTGTTAGTTGCCATAATGAAGATTGTGTAAGACCAACTGGGCCTGTCGGACCTAAGAATCCTACAACTCCAGGCGGATCTACTCAGCCAACTCCTGTAACACCAGTAACAACTAGAACAAGATATAAGTGCGGGGAGATAACGTTATATTGCCCAGGGGATGAGAACCTTCCAATACCTCAGAGAAGAATAAAACAAATAATAAGAAACTGTTCTTTATGCACTCCTAATGCTAACGGAACTTGGCCAACTGATTGCATATACTTAACATTAAATGAGTGTAGCTTAGTATGCCATAGCTCAGAAATTGATAATTGTGTAACACAAACTCCAATTTTGAATACAAGACCTTCTCCGCTTGAAGGCCCAATAACCCCTGTTGGAACTCCTCCTACTCAAAGAGAGGAACCAACTGAACCATCTACTCTTCCACCTAATAGGAATATAACTGTTATAAATATTGGAGTAGAGGCTAATGCAAACCAAATATCCTATAACGAAACTCCTAGCACTAACTCTCAGATATACCATTCAACCTATAACTTTTTTAACAATAATCTAAACTCTACTGGGATTAGAATAGGAACCGAAGTTCGAAACTTTAATAACCTTAATATATTTCAAACTAATGTTATGTCAGAAGTGGCATACTTTCTTAATAGAAATAGGTCTAGAGGTTCATGGAATGAAGACCCTCTATTTAATCTAACTACTGAAAGTATTAAGAAAAGCTTAATCCCAAATCTTGTGGAAGCGTTTGAAAAGATTCATAATATAGGTGGGCAGTATGTTAACCCTGAATACTTTTATAAGTCGGTTTTAAGATTATTAGTAACTGGTAGAATAAATGAGTTAGATCCAGCACATTATATCTCAATAGCACAAAAGCAGTCTAATGATAACTTTATCAAGTTTGAAGGAACTACGGTTAAAGAATATCTTGAAAGAGCTTCTTTAGGGTTTATTTCAAAAGGTGGAATAAACTCAGATCCAGAAATGTCTAGTGGCTATAGCAAAAATAGGTTAAAGAGACAAAGAAGACTAAACACTGATATTGAAGCATTTATTGAAACAATAGAGCTTGAAACCCCTACACTAGTGGAAGAACTTAATATAACTGATGCAGGTTTAGAAGTTGTAGAACTTGGAGCATCATCTTCTTTGTATCTTGATTTAGGTGATGGAGCAGGATATTATATTTCTTCATTAGTTATTGAAAGTGGTGAGGAAGCATTAAGACTTAATACACAGGTATCAACAACCATTTATGTTCCGCCAGATGTAAGATATAATGCATTAGATATACTTAATGTTCAGCCTGGGATAGTTTTACAAGTTTCATCAGTTTCTGGTTATGGGGAGTTTAGCCAAAACTATTCTTACGAAAATGTTAGCGGGCCATTATACTTTAAGCTTGAGTTAAGTAGTATAGAGACAGGAACTAGAGATAATCCTTTAGTGGATATTATAAATGCACAATATACTCTATTAACTGATGTCGAGGGTGAAGCTAGCGTTATAAACCAGCACGCTCTTAACTATGGGTTTGCTATAAGTAAGGTTAATGTAGACTATAGAGACCCATTTTATAACTATGCTAGAGATACAGGATTAATAGATTTTACACAAAATGACATAACTTTTAGATCCTTTAGTTTAAATAGAACCTCAGTTGGACAAACTATTTTAGCTAGGAATATTCCATTCGCTCTGATAGTTACTCCAGGATGTGGATCAGTTCATAACCCATTAACAGGGGAATCAGAACTTATAGAGTTCGAAAGCGATATTGTAGTTAGAAAATTAACTTTGGTTCCTGATATAAACACTTCTGATGGGCAGATAAACTATCCTTTATTAGAAGAGAGAATACTATTTAATGAAACTCATGGGTATAAAGTTGGGTTGGCCGAGACAAATGATGCTCAAAATGTATTATACCTTTATTCTCCAAGTGCTAGTATATTTGATAAATCTTATTTTATTGACGGGGTTTATGATAACGACCCTCCTGAAAGTATAGAAAGGCATCCTTTATCAAAGTTTATAGTAAGTACTTTGGACCAAATAATAATAACTTATGATCCATTAGAACTTACTTGGTGGGATATTATAAGGCGTGTAACACTTAATGATTACGCTGCAATAGGATATACACCTAAAAGTTTATTTAACAGAATAGAAGCAGGATGGAGATCTTCCATACCTGTCAGAAACGTATTATCCAGATTGGATAAAACTTATACTGGGATTGGAGGAGCAGATTCCGATGATTCCAACATTATTATATCAGAAAGTGATAGAATAAATAAAATCTACTAACTACATATAATAAATAAAATAAGGGCATCTCTCCCTTAACACATAAATAGAGATATAGAAGGATTACAAATATGGTTAAGTTTAATGAACAGTTAACGGATACTTTAGCCCAGTCAGTGATTAGTAAGGATGTCTGGGAACGTTCAGGTGTTGGGATAACTCGTCCAAAGGTGGAAGAATCTAAGAAAGAAACTCCAAAGGTTGAGACCAAGAAAGTTAATGAAGATACGGAAGTTGTGGAAGAAAGTGATGAAGTTGAAGATAATCACGTTTGTCCATTATGCGAATCTAAGTTAGAAGCCCCAGTTTCAAAGGAAGTTTTAGCTGAGTTTACTAATGCAGTTTTAGAAGTTCTTAATGAAATGACTGAACTTGGCGAAGATGAAGACACTGAAACCTTAGAAGAAGATACCGAAGAAGAAGTTGTAGAGGAAGAAGATAAGGAGGAATAGTAGTGGCTGCAAAATCAATAGTGCATGCTGCTGAGGACATATTTAATTCCATGAGAAGTGGTAAATCCACAATACCACATCCTGCTGTTGCTAGTCCTCCTAATGCTCCTGCTACTACTACTGCTTATGTTCCTGATATAAGAAGCGTTAGTATGGATAATAACTATTCTAACGCTATTTTAGAACAAGCGTTTGGTATAAAAACTAATAAACCAACTAAAAAAGTTGAAAGCAAACAACCTGTTGCTAAAAAGAGTCTAAACGATTTAGTAGAAGAGTTTGCTAAAGTTGTTTCAAGAGCTAAAGAACTTATTCAAGAAATGACAACTTGTGGTATGATTGGTGTTGGAAAGGTTAAGCCTTTAGGCAATAAAAAGAAGTTAATAAGGAAGTCGATTAAATGAATCTAATAGAACTAATAACAGAAACGAAAGCCCATGGTAAAGGATCCGAAGCTGGTAGAGCTAAGGGCATTGGAGCAGAAAAGAAAGACCATACTAAATCTTCAAAGTCTAAAGTTAAAGTTTATGGATCAATAAATAAAGCCTTAAAAAAGGGTCATATGGGTCAAGTTTTTAGCACTAAAAATGCTGATAGATTATATGTCATTACTAAGCATAAATGGGGAAAGTCTGGTCAGCAAACTGTAGCAGGAAGAACTGCTAAGGGTTTTACTCCTGGTTCAATACCCGCAAAGTTTAAAGATGTAAAGAGATTTGCAGTTAGAACTATGGTAAGACATGGATCTTCAACTGATAAGGAATCAAAAGGTAAGAGCTTTTGGAGTCAAAAGAGAAAATAAATATGCAACTATTAGAATGTTTTGTGCCTAAGAGCAAATGGAAGATTATAAGAGAAGCTACTTCTGATGGTAGAACTCTTGTTAAGATTAATGGAATAGCTGGAAGATTTAACGAAGAAAATAAGAATAAGAGAAAGTATCCAGAAAAGGTTATGAAGACAGCTTTAGAAGCTATTCAGGAAAAGGTTAAAAATAGGGAACTAACTGGAGCATTAGATCATCCAGCAAATACCAATATTCTATTATCCCAATCTTCACATCTCATAACTAAACTCTGGGTTGATAAGAATGAAGTTTTATGGGAAGCTGAAATACTTCCTACTCCATCAGGTGAGATTCTAAAGAATCTTATTGACGCTAATGTAACTGTTGGTATTTCCTCAAGAGGTGAAGGTAGTCTTATTCCAAATGAAGATGGTTCTTCAATGGTTGGAGAAGACTTTAGATTAGTAACTTATGATATAGTTGCAGACCCTTCAACTCGTGGAGCATATGCCACCTTATCTGAATCAGTTGAAAACAAGAAAAAGGTTGATGAAAT
>JBAZRG010000020.1:0-4808 GCA_041663145.1 Minisyncoccota bacterium | reverse complement strand
TCTTTTGCCGAAACGGCAGGCACTCACTATTATGGATTTGAAGTATATTCTAACAAGAAAGGTACAATCTATTCCCGGAACTTTTCTGCCGTATTCTTAGTGAACGGCACATATGATGATGGCACAACTGCATTAATTTCAGCATTGCAGGCGAACGATACTTACTTCAACGGAACTGCCTTTCCGAACTCGACAAGTTTCAGGAACGATACAGCAGTCATGGCGAATAATACGGCAAATCTCGCGAACACAACAGCTAATAATGCTGAACCTGCAATATCTCAAGGCGTCTCACCTCAATTCTGGATGTTCAATAAGACATGGCAAAATATAACAACATCGTGGATCACGGAGGGGACAAACCTGTTTTTCACGAACGCCAGTGCGATAAATGCAGTGCAATCAATTCTCGATCTGATGAACACCAGTAGCGCAACGAACAACACAGCATCACAGGGGCGGGATAACCTAATCAATTCAACTAAGGCGAACAAATCCGATATCGGAGAGTTCACAGGAGGTACGATTGGAAGCGGAAGATACGGCACCGGGATTGTGACGGCGAACATAAGCGACTTCTCAACTTACAACGCCACTTATTCTCTCGGTGGAGGCCCGTTATCAATCTCAAACGGAACTAACGCCATCGCAGTCGGTTCAAAATCGAAGAAGCGAATGCTCACTGCCGGAACCATAACCGCGCTGTACGTCAATCAGACCAACGACGACGCATGCAGTGGAAACATTACTATCACAAGTTCAGGAGCTTACAAATCTCATATTAATTGGTCAAGCGTGGATAATGTTTCAAAAACAGGATTAAGCGCGACATTCACGCAGGGGGAATGGTTGCTCTATAACATGACTGAAAATACCGGATGCGTTGATCTAACATTTGAGCAAGTACACACGAAATCATGAGGAATACCATGAGTTTCAGATCAGTTCTTCTTCTGGTTTTGGTGCTGGCTGCGCTGGTCGGGCAGGCGTCGGCAGGATCGTGGAGCTCGAACGGAAGCACATCACCAGCATGGCAGAACACAAGTGGTGATGCGGTGATAAGGGGAAATGGATACATTACAAATGACTTAGCTGTTCTAGGATATTTATCTTGGTGGGACTTCTTAGAAGGAAGTGGAACAACCGCACACGATGTTAACAAAACAACTGCAAATGATTGTATTTTAACAAATGCAACATTTTTGTCTGGTGGAGGATTAAACTTTTCGGGGGCAACTTATACTGGTTCGTGGATTGCAACATGTGAAGCAACAAAAAACCTAAATATATCATCGATTTATACTTCATTTGAAACAACTGTTGATCCTTCTAATACATATTATCCAGCTATATTTTATCAAAGAAATGCAAGTTATAATGATTTTGGTATATACGTTAACGGCGTTAATTCCGATAGATTTACAGTGGCCAAATCTACATACACTATCACTAATCCTGTAACAGAAGTATCTGGAGCTATATCAACGGCTGGTATTATACATAGACGTTTATCAGTTTTTAACGAATCAAACTCAACATTTGATGTATTTAATCATACTGGTCTTGAATTAAATTTGTCTTATACTATTCAAACTAAAGGTAATGGTTCTTATGTTGACCATAGTGTACCTATATCTTTCGGAAATATGATTGGTGGAGCAAGAGGTTGGGTAGGATATATTTATGAAGTTATTATTTATGATTATCAGCTTAATTCATCAGAAATATTGTCAGTAGCACAACGTCTATATAAATCTTCAAATAATCGTACTTTTTTTTATGATTTTGGCTCAGGTCGTCAGGGTTCCCAAGTAATGATAAACTTTACGAACACAACAAATGCAACCTTTGTCGAACTTTGGAACTCAGCAACAAACTTTACTTCTGATAGCGGTACTTTAATTACAAATAATGTAACAAATGCCACGTGGATAAACCTTACTACGAAGGTACAAACACAAGCAGTACGTCTTGTTCTTAAAGGTAACACTACATTAACTTCTAAAATCATAGAAGTTTCATTAAGTGATGAAGAAAGCACAATCGTACAAGTTTTGGATAATGACACTTCCACATTTTGGGTTCGCACTGATGGTTCAGATTCCTGCAATGGTCAGAATAATATGAGTTATGCTCAAAATTCAACAGATTGTGCATGGGCGAATACATCAAAAGCTACAAATATGATGGCTGGACAAACAACTTATGTTCTGCCAGGGATATATTTTAGTACATACAAATTAGGTTCTACAAAAAACGGGAATTTAACACACCCAATTCGATTACTTGCCACCGATCCAACAAAGAATGCAACGATATTAGACGGAAATTGGGGAACAGGTGGAGCAATTTATTTAAATCAAAACCACGATATTATTATTGATGGATTTACATTAAGGAATTATTCATACCTCTCTGATGGAGACCAGCCATTATATACCTATACTTCTGGTACTATTCTAAAAAACATTACACTTCGTAACATTACAATTTATGATGCTGCGGTTAGTACATATTTTAGGAGTCCTGCGAATTCCCAAAATGTAACTATTGATAATCTTGAAATGTGGAATACTACCGGTATGGAAACGGCTGCTGCTGGAAATGGAATGGCAAACTCACGGT
Source organism: Minisyncoccota bacterium (assembly GCA_041663145.1). Classification (GTDB taxonomy): domain Bacteria; phylum Patescibacteriota; class Minisyncoccia; order Phycocordibacterales; family PALSA-1337; genus C7867-002. The sequence goes on along the minus strand of JBAZRG010000020.1, from coordinate 2,183 downwards.
TTTCTAATATATATTTGCATGGTTTAATAACTGATACAATAGGAATTAATGTAGATAGTGATTATTCAACATGGACTAATGTAACTATTGATGGTATTGCAACGGCTGGATTATCAAAATGTATTTCAACAGGAGAAGGAGATGGAATTGTATTTGATAATTTAACGATACGAAATTGTGGAACAAGAGGGTTTAGAGTAGGTACAGGAGTTCAATCAAATCTTACAATCAAAAACTCAATAATCGATACTGCTGGTGTTCCTTTACAAATGTATGCAGATACAGAATTAACTATGATTAATACATCATTTTTACAAGGTAATTGGGACAATCAAGGACCTGCATATCTGAAAATATATAACTCAACTCTTTCAGGGATGACATTTTCTTTATATGGAATGTCAGAAGGCAGTGCAGCTAAAAACTCAGTAGATACATTTATCTTTCAAAATAACACGGTAATAAATTCATCATTTAAGTTATCAAATATTAATGATAGTACAATTATTAATAATAAATTTATAAACGGAATTGATGATGGAACGAATGCACATGATTATGCTGGAATTGTTCTTGACCACTCGGCACAAAGTGTAAATCAAGTCGGTTCAGTAAATATGAGTATTCAGAGCAATGTTTTTTATAATCTAACAAACGGTATTTATGTTCACTCATTATTATGGACTGAGAACTTAACAGCAAAAAACAACATCTTCTTGAATATTACGAGAGCAATAAATAATGCAACCGGTGGTATGATAAATTCAAGTACAGTTTCATATAATATGGTTTATAATAATTCCTCTGTTGCATATGTTAATATCTTAGATACAAATACTATTTCTGGAAGCAATCCATTATTCAATGATACTTCTATTAATGATTTTCATCTTAAATCTACTACTAACCGATGGAATGGTTCAGCTTGGGTTCAGGATATAGTAACATCCCCCGCAATCGGAGCAGGTGACCCAACATCAGATAATTCATTGTCTCCCTGGGGGGGAGTAATAGAAATGGGCGCTTATGGAAATACAGCAGAAGCGTCACAAGGAACACCTTTGGGTTGTGGAACATTGTCTGAAGATGGAGAAATATATACCTTAACTCAAAGCGTGACATCAACAGGGACATGCTTCACAATCGGAGCGAACAACATCACGCTAACCTCAAACTCGCCGTCAAACCAGATCAACTTCTCGACGACAGAACAAGGATACGGCGTCTATAACAACAATTATTCAAACGTTACGGTAAAGAACCTGAACATCACGACAGTCAATACATCGGCCACAACTTATGATATATATTACTTCGGAACAAACGCCAAGGGAAATGTATCGGGTAACACCCTCACAGGAAATGGCTGGAGGTCGATAATCCTATCATCGTCCTCGAACAATACCTTAGACAACAATACAGCTGGAAAAGTGATAAAGTTATTGTTTTCAAACAACAATGTCCTGACCAACAACACGCTAACCTCCGGCATCGATCTGTCCACGGCTTTTAACAACAACGTGAGCGGAGGATCGATATCTTCTAGCACCGGAAATTCATACAGTTTGAACGACTCTTACAACAACGTGTTCATCGACACGAACTTCACGACACGAAGAGTGTACATTACAGGCCCGCCATACATAGCATGGTTCAATTACAGCAACAACGGCGGTCTGACCTGGGTGAGCAGCAACACCTCTACCGGGAGGGTGATCCTGAGGACAATAATAAACTGGAATCAGACGAATATTACCTACGATGAGAACACGACCTTTAGTACTGCGACCTCACACTACAACGTCTCCGGGCTGGTTCAGAACGTCAATTATAACGTGTACGTGGATTCAGTCCTGAACTATTCGCTGACGTCGGACGCTAGCGGAGTCCTGCCACTGTTCAGCGTGCCCCTCACGACCACCATCAAATCTATCAAGGTTCTACAGGAGAACGCCACGGTTGCGGCAGGGTTCACAAAAACAGAATGGTTGTGGTGGGAATGATGATTCTAATATTAATTCAAGGAGATAAAATAAAATGGTAACAACAGCATTTTCAGATAGCACACCGGGCGGGTCTGCTGGCAGTCCGAAAACAGGAGATTTGAGTTCTGTAATAGCTACAGGCACAGACGCAATTATACGAATCGTGAACACGGGCGAGTTCCCAACCAATTTTTATTA
>JBAZRG010000019.1:0-5398 GCA_041663145.1 Minisyncoccota bacterium | reverse complement strand
GGCGGTGGTGGCGGCGGCGGGGGAGTCGGTGGTGGAGGCGGTGGTGGTGGCGGCGGTGCCCCTCCCCCCGTTGACCCGTTGGAGTGGATGGCGAAGTTCGGCGGCAAGGACATCTTCACACGGATGATGCGGCAGGCGGGTGAGAAGATGCAGATGTACTACAGCCGTCATGGTGGCGACCCGGTGAAGACGGTCATCAACAAGTTCCAAGAGTTGCAGGGCTATGCGCCGGACACGATGATGAAGACTCTGGCGATTGGGGCGCTGGGGCTGGGCGGCGTTATTGACCCGGACTCACTGAACCCCATCTTCGACATGCCGGACAGCAACTATCTGAACCGCTTGCAGGCGGGCGGCAAGTCGCTGGCGGGTCTGACGCGGCAGAAGTTGGGCGGCATCAGGACGCTGAAGAGCAACGACTGGTGGAGTATGCACAACGCCCTCCGCCCGTGGGCACCGACCGAGCAGGCGACGTACACGCCAACGACGGTTTAGGGGTTAACGTATGTGGTGGGATGACGTTGGGACAGCGCTTGGTAATGCGGGGAGCGCGTTGGGTGACGCGATTGGCGGCGTGTTCAATCCGCAAGAATCCGAGCCACCCTACACGCCACCCGACGACGAGCCGATTGAACCGGGGCTGGACAACCCGCTTTATCTTGCGCTTGTGGATTCACTGAACAAGCAACCAGCAAATGACATTCGGGATGAGGCGCTTCAAGAGAACTGGTGGACTCAGCCTCAGCGTGAATATATGTCTGACATCCCGACGCGCTGGGATAATGAGATTGAGGCGGGCGGGCGATACATGCCCCCTTCTGGACGAATAGACATCAATCCGTATGAGATGGGGCCGGGAAACACGCAGGACGCAATACCCACCATGCAACACGAGTTGCGCCATGCTTGGCAATTTAACATGCTGTCTCCTCGTGAGCGCATGGAGTGGCTGGATCAGTACAATCTTGCTGTCATGCAGGGTAGGATGCAACCGGAACCAGAAAGAAGTTACTTTCCCGGTGAACCCAATGCTCGTGCTCTAGAATCATATGCCCGGCACCCCGAAGACTTGCCCTATGAGATGTACAGGTTCTATGAGCCGCCAACTACGCCAGTTTCGCAATGGCCCACGCCAGCATGGCGAAGGCCAGTCAGACCATTTGATCCTTCTAGAGCGAGGTGACGTATGCCATTCACAGTACCGCAGAATCCCGCGCCGTATCCGAGCACCATTGGGCCTCCGCAGCAGCAATACTATGGCACGGATTGGGGAAGACTTGGCGGGGCAGGGGGGCAAGGGCCGTATGGCCCGCCGATGACCCTGACCGACCCGGCGACGGGGCAGACTCAAACCGGGCAGAACTACGAATGGCAGCCGTGGGTGGCGCAGGCCCCAGGCTACACGCAGACACCGGGACGCAGCCAGTACGCTCCGTGGTGGAGGGGGGCGGCATTCGGGCCGCAGGGCAGGACGCCGTGGCAGATGCCTGGCGCTGGCGCTCAACCTCCCCCGCCGGGGGGGGGGATAACGCCGGGGGGCACTTCTGGTACGTTCGAGCCTATTACGACCTACTTACCACCTCCAACGAGGGCGACGCAGCCGATGCCTATGCCCGGTGGCGGGGGTACTTCCGGTGCGTTCCCGCCTATTACGACCTACTTACCACCTCCGACGAAGGCGTGGCGACCGATGCCGATGCCGACGCCACTGCCGGACCAGGGCACACAGAACCCATATATGTACAAGCCGCCCACGACAACGCGACTGGGCAAACTCCCGTGGAGCGTGTAGATGCCGAACTGGTGGGACGAGATTGGTAACGGTCTTGGGCAACTCATAGAGGATGCCAAGGAAAGGCTCACCGGACTGGACAAGGACGTGTTCGGCGGGGCGCTTCCGGGCGGCTATGAGACGCCTGAGAATACGCCCGTCTCTTCCGGGGTGGAGGAGGCATTCGAGCAGGCCGGCAACGAGACGGTGAACGCGCCTATCTGGGAGGGCGGGCATCTGACAAGCGCGTGGGGCCTGCGGGACGTGCCTGTTGTTGGTGACGCACTACGGGCGGCAGAAGTGCCGCTGAACCTGCTGAATCAGGTGTCCGCGCGCACATGGCAACCGTTCTTCGGGGCAATGGAAGCCGAGAACCCCGGAGAGGAGATGAAGCGCAAGGGTGGCTCGGACTGGTGGCAGGAGCAACTTGCCACGATGAGCGAGAAGGACTTTGGCATGGGCCGGGTGAGGAAGGGCTGGGAGGCGATGACGGGCACGCCAGAGCAGCAGGAGGAGGGGCGGCGCAAGTTCAGCGAGCTCAGCACGGGTCAGCAGTTGTTCGGCATCGCTACGGACCCGACGAACTTCATTGGTATTCCCGGCCCGCTGAAACCAACGGCCATCAAGCGCGGCGTGGAAGCGGCGAAGGTGCTGAAGCCGTGGGCGGAGATGAGCAGGGCGGAGCGGGTGATTGGTGGCGTAGCGAAGGCAGCGGACGATATGCCGTTGGAGCAGATGCGGAAGGGCAACATTTTGGAGCGCAGCCGCATCCCCATCGTCAGCCAATTGGCCACCCTGACCGGCAAGAGCAAGGTGGCGCAGGACGTTGCCAGCACGCAGGACCAGGTGGTAGGGCGGCTGTCATCCTTTATGCGGGAAGCAGGTGAGGATTTCGAGCAAGCCGATCTTGCCAAGGTGGCGGCCACGGTGCAGGACATGATCGCGCCCACGCCAACGAGCGCGGCAAGGTGGGGCAAGTCGGCAGAGTCCTTTGAGGCCAACGTAACGCGTAAGACGCTGGCTACCTTCGACCCCAACAGCATCGTCACCAAGTACAAGGCGGGGCAAGAGGCACAGAAGTTGGTGGCCGACCTGAAGGCGGCCGCGGCGGCGGGGGAGAAGATTGACGGCACGGCGCTTGCCAAGGCCACTCAGGCCGCCGAGAAGTTGCCGAAGAACAAGGCCGAGGCAGTGGCGCAGTACGGCAGGGACTTGATTGAGCACGCGAATGTCGTAGCGCGAAAGGCGTACAAGGTTCCCGATGCCGACAAGGGGCTGGACAAGGTAATCAACTGGCAGAAGAACGTCCTGGCGTCCACCCTGTTAGCCGCCAACCCGAACTATCCGGTGCAGAATGCGGTGAGCAACTTCACGTGGTCGCTGGTGAGCGGATACAACCCATTCCGCACGAGCGGCAAGTCGGAGAGAGTGATGCGCGAGGCGGGGATGATGGTTAAGGGATTTGCCCCGTCTCGTGCTGCCGCCAAAATGGGCATGGCGGATGTGGAGGCTAAGGGCTGGCAGCGATTCAGTGCAATGGGACTGGCGCAATGGTTGGAGAAGGTGCAGGGCGAGGGCATCTGGACGCAGGCATTCCAGAAGTTCTTGCATCAGGGTAAGAACAAGCTCATCCCGCAGGAGTACATGGGGGCGCAGACAAGGGCGGCATTGGACGCCGTGCGCCCCGGCCTTTCCAAGTGGGTTGACGATGTTGTGCGGTATGGCGCGGACACGCCCGCCGAGGCTATCAAGAAGATCAACAACCTGCCGGGGTTCAGCGGGGAGGCGGGACTGCCCGCGCTGGTGAACCTGTTGCCAAAGGAGTTCGTCGAGCAGGGCGACCTCATGGCAGCGCTGGACCGTCTCGGTTTTGACGTGCTCGACGAGGAGTTGGGGAAGGCCAAGGACATCACGCAGTTCCAGAGGGTTGTGGCCGCGTTCAAGGAGAACATTGCGAAACTGCGTTCCGAGGCCGAGGCGATGGGGGGCGGGGTGGATGCCCGTGGCGAAATCCTGCGGTTCATTGACGACCTGACCGGGGAGCGCAGCGCGACGTTCGCCAAGGCGGCAGAGCGCAGGCTGGCAGGCGGAGTGGTACAGGACGTGGCGGCAGACCTGGCGAACTACTTTGACGAATCGCGTGGTGTGCTGGAAGAGTTGACCACAAAGCTGCGCGGGACGCTGAAGGGCGGACTGCCGGCGAAGCAACTGGACGCCTTCGAGGGGACGTTCAAGCGTTGGCGCGACAGGACGTCAGAGTACCAGGCCATCATCAAGGACATCAATACCAAGTTCGCGGACAACCCTAACGCGCTGGCGGTGGCAAAGGCAGACGCGGCAAGGGCGTACACCAAGGATATGAGGGGCATCCGCAGTGGGGCGACCAAGACGGTCACGGGGATGCTGACTGGCGTGTACAAGGTTCCTGATGCCAAGAAGCCCATGCTGTCGGCGTACTGGAAGAAGGTTCTGAACCCAATGCCCAAGGAAGAGGGGTGGCTGGACGAGTACCTGACCGCCATCGTGAACGCCAAGGACGATGCGGCGCGGAAGGCGGCAAGCGATGCGTTCCACGCCAAGCGGCAGGCAGCGTGGGAGAAGGAGAACGCCAACATCAGCCGCATGGGCAAGGAGATATTCGGGGAGGCGGCAGAGCAGGCCCCGATGCCCACCCCCAAGGCTGGTGCCGCCGTACCTGATGAGGGCAACGCCTACAGGACGCTGGCTCAGATTCAATGGGACACGCTGGACAAGACGCTGGACGACGTTCTGCGTCAGGCCGAGGGCATTCTTGGCGAAGGGCGAATGCCGGGGCAGGTGGACAACATGACCCGCAAGAACGTCGTCAATGCCGTTCAGTCGCTGAACCCGGCCTTCGAGGACGCGAAGCTGGCGGCGATGAGGATGGCGAACGCAGACCGCGACTTTGCCCTGCTGAACTACTCGCACAGGTACAACTTTGACCACTATCTGTCGCTGGTGATGCCCTTCGCCTTCTGGCAGAACACTATGGCGAAGAATATGGCGGTGCGGTACTTGGAGCAGCCTGGTATCTTCTTCGCCTACTCACGCTACAAGGAGATGCTGAACGAGGCGGAGAATGACCCGACCTTCCCCGCCAGATTGCGCGGCATGATTCGGGTGTCGCTGCCGGGTGCGCCCGACTGGATGGGCGACCAGTTCATTGACCCGCTGGGCAGGGCGATGCCGTTCAATCAGATGATGTACCCATTCCAGGCCCAGCAGTGGGAGCAGGAAGGAGAACAGGGCATCGGCGGCATGGCGCAGCTCATGGGGTCGCCGTCGCCGCTCATCACCACGCCGATCAATCTGATGACGGGCAAGGGCAAGGAGGTCAGTACGCTGTTGCCACTGACCCGGCAGGTGAAGGGCTTGACGGCGATGGCGCGAGAGAAGTTCCCGGAACTGGAGGGGAAGATTCCCGCTGGTGGGCTGAATATTGAGACGATGGGGCCGGGTGGCGGCGTGCGCGGACTGATGCGCAAGATTGACCCGACCGTGCCGGACGTGGACCAGTGGGACGAGTACCGTATCAATCGGATGTTGTCGGACATGACCAGCAACGGCGAGATCACGCCGGAGCAGGCCAAGCGGGCGATGGCAACT
>JBAZRG010000018.1:0-5442 GCA_041663145.1 Minisyncoccota bacterium | reverse complement strand
CAGTTTCCCCAAGCCTAGTAGCCACTACGTACGTTGTGTCCGTTAAGGCAATTGGATATTTGGTAATTTGAGTTATTTGGTTCGGAAAATTTTTTTAGAAATATGGAAATAAATCAATACAATCAACAGTTTTTCGGAGCCAGAGAGAGAGAGAGAGAGAGAGAGGTTAAGACCTCCTCGGAACTTTTTTCTTATAAAAATCTTTTGAAGTGTTACTACGAATGTCGAAAAAAGAAGAGATATACGATCAATGCTCTAAAATTTGAATTACATTTTGAAACCGAGCTTATAAAATTGCGACAGGAACTGATAACTCATACATACAGACCCGGTCAGTCGATCTGTTTTGTTGTGACGAAACCCAAACCTCGTGAGATTTTCGCGGCGGATTTTAGGGATCGTATAGTACACCATGTCTTGGTGAGATATCTCGAATCGATATTTGAACCGAAGTTCATAGACCAATCATATGCTTGTCGAAAGGGTAAGGGCGCACATAGAACCATTCAGGATTTGGTACGATATACCAGAAAAGTCACAAAAGGTAACACTAGAGGGGCGTGGTATCTTCAGGTAGATATTCAGAGTTTCTTTGTCAGTCTAAATAAACACGTTTTACTGGAACAACTCAGGAGACATGTCAAAAATCCTGAAATACTGTGGTTGATAGAGACTATTGTTTTGTACAATCCGACCCGTAACTATTATCGCAAAAGCCAGATGTCGCTTTTCGATCTGATTCCCGATCATAAGTCACTTTTCAAAGTGGCATCAGATCAGGGTTTACCTATCGGTAATTTGACCAGTCAGTTTTTCGCAAATGTATATCTCAATGATCTGGATCAATTTGTAAAACATACCTTGAAGGTAAAATATTATCTGCGATATGTGGATGATTTTTTATTATTATCAAACGATAAAAATGAGCTGATAAAGTGGCGAGATGAGATCGTTATATTTTTACAGAAAAAATTGAAATTGAAACTGCATCCAAAGAAACAGGTTTTGCAAACTATCGATAAAGGCATTGATTTTGTCGGTTTTGTCGTCAAGCCAAGCCATATTTTGATCCGAAAAAGGGTAATCAGAAGTCTAAAAGAAAGATTGTGGATATATAATCAGGACAAGACGATAATGGATGAAGAGATGATGATAAAAGCATTGTCGGTGATCAATTCATATTATGGACAATTCAGACACGGAAATACATTTGGTTTACGTTCAAAATTGTGGCGAGATGATTTCGGCAAGTTGCGAGATTACATGGTGCCGGTCGATACAAACTTTAGTCACTTTAATATCAAAGGGGTGATACAGCCGATACGGTCGATACGGCCTCATCAGAGTATCTAAATGAAATACATTTGGATTTTTTGATGGGGCCAGAGCTTGGGAGTTTAATCAATACAGATTGCTTTCAAGGTGAGCATAAGATTTATTGCGGTCCCGTTCAGTTGTCATTTCAATATTTTGTTTTTACTCATTGAAAGGCGACTATAGATAAAAGTGGTTTGTACCTTGCTATGGCAAGGATCGGACTATTGAAAAAACCGAGTAACGGGACAATTACGGAGTCCAGGTTTCAACTTCTGGTCGTCTACCGAGAACTATAATAATACGGCTAACGCTTGGAACGTGAACTTGAACAACGGCAACACTAACAATAACACCAAGACTAATAGCAACTACGTACGTTGTGTCCGTTAAGGAAATTGATCTTACGCGATTACCGGTTCGCAACCGGTAGCCCCATCACATATCAAATTATGGCTCAATATTCGCATTTACCGATCTACGTGAAGACATACGAGTTTACAAAGCATGTTTATCGTCTGGTCTCCCAATTTCGTAAAGAATATAAATATACGCTTGGCACTGAATTGCAGACGATAATCTGGAGTATTTTGGATGAGATCATTGTGGTTAATTCACTGCCGGATCTTGCCAAAAAGTCTGGGATTGAGAAAATCAGTCAACTAATGGATAAATTCAAAATTCGCTTTCGTTTCGCCTATGAGATTGGTCTCATAAAATCTGGAAAATTTGGCACAACACAGCTACAAATCGAGGAGATCGGTCGGATGATCGGTGGCTGGAAAAAGTGGGTGGACATGTTATAATCTAAAAATGGATATAAATGCTGTAAAATCAAAAGCAACGGAATTGGCACAGAAGTACGATGTCGACATGATTGTACTTTTTGGGTCGCGGGCTGACAATACGGCAACTTCAAAGAGTGATGTCGATATTGCATATGTTAAGGACAAACCACTTTCGTTCAATGATCAATTGGTGATTGGTAGTGAATTAGCGGTTTTTTTTGGGACCGAAGCCGCTGATGTTGTCTATTTAAATAGAGCTTCACCAGCGTTTATGTATCAGATAATGAAGAAAGCTCAATTATTGTTTTCCAATAATATTTCGATTTTTCCAGATTTCTTTTCTTATGCTATCAAGAGACTGCATGAAAATATGTTTTTGTATAATCTCAAATTTACACGCCTACGTCACGAGTATTCAATTTAATAATTTTATAAAATCACATGACAATCGAGAAAACATTTATCATTTCCAAAATAGAACGTCTAAAAGATAATTTAGCCAAAGTTCAATCAAAACTTCAGTTATCTGATGATGAGATAATGCATTCCACCGATCATCTGGCGGCTCTAGAGCGTTATTTTCAGCTTATGGTGGATTGTGCTATCGACATCAATCATCATTTCATCAAAGAAGGCGGTTTTGGTGTGCCAGATGATCTTCAGAGTACATTCGCTGTATTGGGTGATCATGGAATATTACCAAAGGAATTTGCCGCCAAGATCGGCAGATCGGTCGGTCTACGCAATCGCATTGTTCATCAATATGAAGATGTGAAACCAACCATCTTTCTTGAATCATTGAGAAAAAATATTGAAGATTATACTGATTATATAAAATTTATCCTTTCAAACTGTGTATAAAGGTGGATAATTATAAATTTGGGTATGATATACTTTTGACATGAACTTTCTTAGTGGAAGAATTGCTCTCGTGGTCGTTATAGCAGGCATCATTGCTCTGGGATATCAAGAGTCTACAGTTTTGGCATCCACGACCGACGGTACTATAGACACGACTAATCGATACGCATGGTCAGAGGCTGGTACATGGATAGATTTCGGCTCTACCCAAGGTAATGTTCATGTTACAGACACATCTCTCTCTGGTTATGGTTGGAGTTCCGAGCTTGGCTGGATATCTTTGAATTGTCTAAATGACAGCTCATGTGCCACGGTGAATTATTCCGTGACGAATGATGCTGAAGGCAATCTTTCAGGTTATGCCTACAGTGAATCAGTTGGATGGTTGGATTTTTCACCGGCTTTCGGAGATGGGGTGACTATTTCGGCTACAGGAATATTTTCCGGTTACGCTTGGAGTGATCAGGCTGGGTGGATTTCATTTAACTGCTCAAATGATACTTCATGTGCCACGCAAGACTATAAAGTAGTGACGGATTGGAGACCATCTTCGGCGAGAATCGTTAGTATCACACCAACACCAACTCCTGTTACTAGTGTATCTTCTTCAGGTTCACGCATAAGATATCAAAATGTTGTCGTGACCGGAGGGGGTGCTGTCGATACAGTCAATAAATCATCGAACGAATCTTCCGATCAAACTGCGGATCAGACCGCCTCTATAGGTGGTGTCATAAAATCACTAGTAGGCGATTTTTTCGGATCAAATGAAGATGAACCAGATCTAGAGTCTGCGGAGAAAGCGGTGACCGAGACAGCGCCTCTCGCCATGACCGGCAAGTGGAGTCTGCTTCCTCAGTCGAGCATCAAATCTTTCGTTTTTGGACCATTACCAAAAGAGATCCGTGTCCTGGCTCAAAAATTTCCGGAACTTGGAAAAACATTTGATAGATTGGGAATCACAAAAGTTACGGATCTAGACAGGCTCGGTAGCGCGACATTCGTCTTGCCTGGTTTGAGTAAAGAGGCTGGCATGAGTGGTGGAACGTCCATAGCGATCGCTGACCTGACACCGTCTCAGAAGAAGCTGATTCCATCTGAGATAATCTTCGCCAAGTCGGGAGAGCTCATAGATCACTCGATCGCGGTTTCGCTTTCGGAAGATGGCAGTCCGATACAGGAGATCTCAACCATAGTCGGCAGACCGATAGATCTGGCGGTCAAAGCGGATGAGCCAGTCGAAAATATAAAAGGTTTTCTAGTTGTTAAAGATCTAAATCGTCAAATGGGTGAGAGGACGAATGTACCAGCAAGCTCGCTTTTGGCGGCGCCGATCATGGCTTTGCTCGGCACCTCGCATGCTCCGAAAGATGATGTGGTCATAGAAGATAAAATGGTTGTGAGCGAGTTTGAATATACCGATACCGACAAGGACGGCATATACACAGCCCACCTCACCGCTCCATTGGTACATGGTGAATACGAAATCATAACGATAATGAAGTATCGCGATCATAGTCTGGGTTCAAAGGAGCTTCGCTTGACCACCGTCATCGATCCTGAAGGATATATCTTCGAAAAGATAGGTGACAAGGAATTGCGATTGCCGGAGGCTAGAGTGTCCCTGTTGCGGATGGATTCGGAAAAAGGTTTTAGTCTCTGGAAAGCGGATGAATATCAGCAAGTCAATCCGCAGTTGACGGATAAGAGTGGATCGTATTCATTCTTGGTGCCGGAGGGTATGTACAAGATTCGAGTAACTGTATCGGGGTATTATGATTTCGAAGGGAAAGAATTCGAAGTCAAAGAGGGTAGAGGTGTCCATGAGAATATAGCCATGGAGAAGCGTGGATTTTTCAAGGGGATTATGAAGAAGTTTGGGATTATTTAATTTGCAGTAATTTATCATCTAACATCATGAACACAATAGCTAAAAAAAGAATTGCTCTTATCTGTCTCATCGGTGGTCTCGTCATCATCGCCACGTATTTCGCATTGAGGTCCATGATTTTGGGAGAACGTCTTTCCAATATTACGGAGACGGTCGTGGTAGAAAAGATGAATACTGACATCGTGGCTTTTACTCGGCTATTTGTGGACAAGATACTCAGGGCAGAGGGTGAGGTTGATTTCGAAACACGGCTAACGCTCGAAAATGCAGTGAGAGCGATGAAGGATGATGAGATTTTGGCTCAATGGAACCGATTTGTCGACAGTAAATCGGAGTCGACGGCTCAAGAGGAAGTTAAGAATCTGTTATCGATGCTTTTGAGTAAGATGTCGGAGTAGTTTTTCCTCATACCGAAACGCAATCCCACACATCATTCTTTTTTCATCCTCGAACTCTGCTTCCAATAAGTCCGAGAATCCCGAACAACTCACACCTGTCCCTAATAAGCACGTGAATTGCTCTGCAGAGCAATTCACTCTGTCCTCAGTACTTTTTTGCTAAAAAGTACTTGCGGAGTCTTATTAGGGA
>JBAZRG010000017.1:0-5992 GCA_041663145.1 Minisyncoccota bacterium | reverse complement strand
GTAAAGTCGCCGCCGGTGATGAGGGTTGTTTCTTCGTCAAGGGTCGATATCGCGCTTTCCATGCGCGTTACTGCCGCGTCGATATCCTTTGCCGGATCGATGTAGCCGGGGGCGTCGCCCACCCACAAGGCGCCTGAATAAGCCTTTCGCGTCATGGGATCGGCAAAGAATCCAGGGGCGGGGATAACGCCCGCCGCGACTTGCTCATAGAGCCAAATTTCATAAATTGGCTGACAGAATGTAACTGCCAACCACTGACGACGGGTCTTGAAAAAACGCCACGCCTCCAGGAGCGCCGCCCTTGACGCCGAATAGGAGCTTGAAAAATGCCGAATCAAGATTTCGTAAGGAATTTCAAGGGCCGTCCCGATTTGCTGCAATATCGCTTGCACAAAAGGATCAAAGGCCGAATTGGGCCGGTTTGGGTTTGCCGTCTCGATACTTTCGCCTGCCGCGAGATCAATGACGGCGCCGGAGGCAAGTTTCATATCCGTGTCGGTAGTCGTGGCCCCTGTTTCCTCACCCATTTCCGTAACGTCGAAATTTTCATCGCCGGTCTCTGTCTTAATGAATACGGTGAACATGGAAGAGATGACCGCCGCCATAATTTCGGCCTCTGTATAGCGATCAAGCTGTTTCAGCGTTTCGATTACGGGGGCGAGATACGGGACGCCGCGAGTCTGTCCGGGCCGCAACATTCGGTACAGGTGAATGACATTTCGAAGCCCGGTTTGAGAGCCAAAGGCCGGGACGATCTTCCATGAGCGTTCTTTTCCCTGCACGTACGGTTCAAAGGGGTTTGTATTCATGATGTGATACGCGACGGGAGCGCCATAGGTGTCTTTTTGGATGCCCGCAATAAGGCCCTCTTTGTCCGGCGCTTGATTTATGTTGCATACCCTGTCTGCCTCCACGAGCATGAGCTTCAGCGTAAAAGGGGACCCGGACCGTTTGAATCGCGGCGTCAACGTGAAGGAATCGCCGTTTTCAATCGTCTGCCGGAAGGCCAGTTCTTGCAGGAGATAAAACGTAAGGGTTCGGGCCGCATCGCATTCCTGAGACTCCGCCCAAAACTGGAACCATCGCTCTGCGTTCGCTTCCCAGGCGTCTGCCTGATCCTCTGTCAGCCCCAGGTATTCATAATCAATGCGTGATTGCAGCTTGAGACCGGTCCCGACAACATTTGTCACGTTCGCACTGATCGCCCCGACTGCAAGGGGGGCATTCCGGGCGAGGTCCCTTGAACGCTGCCGTAGAGTATCGAGGTCATAAAGCGTATCAGAATCAGCGTCACCCTGAGACGTCACCCAGGATTTCAGACCACGCCGGGAATAAGACGCGCCGACATAGGAGCCAGCGTAAGCCATGATGGCCCGCGCCCGCATACGTTGCGCCTGTTTCTCTGGTGAAAAATAGCCAATCGCCCTGTCAACAATGGTTTCTTTGATTTCGATTTCTTTATGGTTGACTATAGCTTTCAACAGGGCGTACCTCCGCGTATGCGGATGCCGCCGCGTGATAGCCGCTTAACTTGCGCGTCCCAAAATTTGATTTGTTCCCGGATTTCCGCCGCGTTGACCTTCGTTATGGCCCGCCCGGCGATTGAATAAGATTGCCCTGTTGCGACGGCTGTGCTTGCCGCGATCCAGACTGCTAATTGTGCTTCGGCTTGTGACTTGGTGATTCCTGCCATTTACCCGCCCGAAATTACATACAAAACCTCGTAATCGACTAAAAACTACACAATTTCGTATAATGCGGGTAAATTATACACAGGTGGATATTTTATATCCAAGAAGGATGGGCAAAGATGAGACAAATAAGACAATATATTTTTAGATAGTATCCTGAATGAGTTTTTCGACTTCCTCTCGCGGTATCCTGATTGTTGACCCTGCGATTTTTTTTGCAACGATTTTCCCTTCGGCAATCATCCCATAAATCCTTTTCACCGATAGAGATAAATAGGCCGCGACTTCATCGGGTCTCAATAATGCTTTATTTGGTAAATCTGTCATTCAATCCCCCTACTTAGTGCTTTTAATAGCCTTTCGACAAAATCAGAAAAATTAACATGGTCTTGACCGCGTTCCCAAATCATGTCTCCGTTACGATGGACGGTCATAATACTCCCGGTAGTCATATCAATCTCAAGTATGTCGTCTTTTTCTAAATCTATTGGCGCTCTCATAAAATTATCTTTTTTCATTCAATCCCCCTGCTTAATATTCGCCTGCCCTTTTTTCGGTGAGGCTGGGCTGCTTGTGTTATTATTTTCGGTTGAGGCGCTTCCTCTTTTTCCGGTTTTTCCTGTTCTTTTTTGTCGCTTCTATTGATGAATTTCGATTGATTCGGCATCGGTAGCCGTTGCGGCCTGTGCAATCTCTCGATCCCGCCCCAGCATTCCCGGTCACCCACGGCCATGGCATACACCGAACAGTCAAGCAAATGGTCATCCGTCGCCACGTTCACCCATTCCCATCGGCCCAGGCGGTTCTTTCGGCGCTCCTGCGCCAGAATGTGCTTGATGACGTCTTCCCGGACGTCCCGGTTGAACAGAGCGGCCCCCTGTGAGTCTGTGGGGACCGACAGGGCATAACTGAAGTTGTTTTTGACCATATCGGCGTTGATAAGCCAGAGTTGCAGACCTCCAGGGATTGCCTTTCCCTGTTTTCCCGGCATCTTATCGATGATCGACATGGAAATAAGGGCGTCGCGGGTCGAATTATCGCGCCCCTTGACCCCTAAAAGACGCTTTGGCTGTGCAATTCCGCGTAAAATCATGTAAGCCCTGGCCGTCATGGTCTGGTCGGACTCGTCCCGCCCGCCTCCTGTGTCCATCCCGGCCCGCCATATCGGGTACTGAAATTGCCCGTCAAGGCTTAAATATCGGCTCTCAAGGACCAGTTTTTTAATCTTTTCGCGCTGTTCTTCGATCCGAGAGCCGACAAACGACTCAAATCCATAGTCAATCAGGATGCGGGAGAGCTTTGTCCAGGCCCAAACCGTGAACCAATACCCTTTTTGGCCGGGATCGATGCCGCAAGTTAGGCATATCGTGTCATTCGGGCGGATCCGCGCCGGCACGTCGGCAAGTCGCTTCAAGAGTTCAAACTCCGTCTTGGTTTCGCCCTTTTCGGCCCATGGTTCGGCAAGCCAAGAATTCGTGAAGTTCATCATGTCCGAGGGCTTGTCTTTGCTCTTGAGATACTCAACGGCAATATCGCCGAATGTGAAATCGGGGCTGTGGACACGCCAAAACTGGAATCCGACCGACCGGGGCTTGATTTTTGCCATGCAATCGTCGAAATCCAGGCCGGAAACCATGTCAACATAGACGCCGCGCCGGACCATTTCCATTCTTTGGTCTTCGTGGATTGCCTGCTTGCATGAAACACACTCATAAAAGGCCGTTGCTTCGATGGTTTTCATGTCCGCCATGGGGTCGTATTTGATGCGGATATCCTTAAAATCGGGTGACGAAGAGAATTTAAACTCCTGTTTAAATCCGCAGTGCGGGCAGAATACGTGATAGCGAAAACGGGCATCACAGACCTTTTCACCTTGAGTCATGACATCTGTCTCAAGCACCGGCGTTGATGTATAGATCCGCTTCATGATTTCCCGGAAAGTGTTCGTTCTTTCCTGGCCAAGTTTCAGCGGGGATGCTTCACGACCTGAAAAGAGGCGGTATTTGTCCGGCTCATCGAAAATGAGATAGCGGATTGCCCGTGATGCCAATGAAACAGGCGACCCGGCCCACCCCATGTATAGGGTCATGCCGGAAAATATCTTTCTGGCATTTTCCTGCAAGATAGTTCTCTCTTTCAGGGCATCGCTATGCTTAATCATATCGTCGATGCGTTCCGTGCTGATCTCTGTAGCAAGATTTTCATTAGGCTCAACAAAAAGCATCGGCCCAGGGTCCTGTAGAACAGCGTACAGAATCATATTGAGGTCGCCTTCGGTGCCGCCGCTCTGAGTTGGTTTTACAAGCCAAATTTCTTTGACAAAATCATATCCAAAGCAGTCCATGAAGGCGCGGATAACCGGATTATGCGACGTTTCCCAGGGCCCCGACTTGGCCGATTTGCCGGACAGGACGCGGTATTTGTCGGCGCACTCCGAAACGGTGAGCTCTTCCGGGGGCTCCCAGGCTTGCCGGTCCGCCGCGAAGGGAAGTTTCTTGTTCTTTGCCAAAATAAAAGCCTCCACCGTTTCCGGGGAGGCTTTTCGCGCTTCCGGTTAATTCATTGCGCTTCCGAAGAGAGGCAAAGTTTTAATTTATACTTCTTCCCCTCGTAATACCTTTTCGAGAAGGGAAACCATAAATTTAAGGCCGCGAATTATGGCCCTAATAATCTGTTCTGGCTTTATCTCATTCGCCAAGTAGTTTTCCTTTCGTTGCCTTTCCGATTTCACACCCTGAACATTCATCGTAATGGTGTCCGCTATAATCAAGGCATTCTGCCCGCGTGATAAGATTATCGTGGTACGGACATTTCACCTTGTCGGCTTCGGGATCTCCGAGGAGCAAATCAACAGCTTCGGTATCAGACATAATATTCATCCGCTCAAGACCGACTAATGCCCGTTTGTTTTTTGATGAAATCCCATAGGCAGAGACAACCGCATTGATGAGCTTTATCTGCCCTTCAAACTCACGCTGCGCCGCCGCTATGGTGTCAAGATTCGGCTTCGCGCTCCCGTGCATGAGCTTCTTCATCCGCGTGTTGCTTTCCTTGAACATCTGTGTAATTTGATTCATAGTCTTTTCTCCATTTCTTGAATTCTTTTAAAGTTCTTTTCATAATTATTACTTGTCGGTTTAATTCAATGACCTCCGTGCTTGGATTTGCAATCCCCCTACCATGAACAAGTATTGCTTTTATATAACTGTCCGAAAGATGTTTAATGCCCTCCCTTCTGCGAGTCAATAACGCATCCCCATGCACTTTCCTGTATTCTGCTGCATATACGCTTAATTTCTCTTTGTGGGTTTTTCTATATTTAATCTCATACGACTTAACTTTTCCTTTTCTTCTGTCCCTGCTATTTTTTTCCATGACCTTTGTTTTATCTTTATGATCCAACCTATATTTATGCTTATATTCTGCTCCACATCTTTTACACATCGAGCGTATGTCATGAGGCAGACCACAATTTTTATGAAATTCTTCTTTCTCCTTATATGTCTCACACCTCGGACACCTAAAAAGGTTAGGGTCGGTCGGATGTTGTCGTTTGATTCTTTTCATTTAGTTTTCCTTGTAGTCGGCAATAGTTCCTCCAATCTCCTAATTTCCGCCTTCAAAAGTTCAATCTGCGCCTTCTTCAAGGCTATTTTACGCTTTAGAATCTCGTCCACAGAATCACCCCTTTCTTTATTTGCCGCCACGGAACACCCCCGATTTTTGCGAATACCGCTTCATCATGTAAAGGTGGCCCTTCTTCACGATGTCGCGCGCGTCAGGCCATTTTACGAGTCGCTTCTCGATGGCCAGCATGTCGGATTTGATAACATAGGTTCGCTGGATCAATTCGTTGTCAACCTCGACGCGCTCCATCAATTCGCCCCGGAGCTTCTTTTCTTCGAGTTCCTTAATCTGCCGCTCAACTCGCGTTTTTAACCGCCGCTCTTCCGTCAGGTCAGACTGTTCCTTCGACTCTCGCAAGTGGGCGATATACATCGACATGGCAAGGAGCAAATCAACAGAGTTATCCTTGAGGGCAGGAAGGACGCCCTGGCCGACCAAATAACGATAATTTTTGATGTCGAACCCGAACATATGCTGGCATAGGGTCCGGTGATCCTGCATTATTTCGGTTATTTTCATCGGTTTGGAGTAATTCATAGTCATGAAACCTTTCTGATATTTATACACGGGAAGGCATCCGTCATGCGCTGCAGAATGACGGCACAATAGGCTGGTGATATTTCAACCATCCTACACTTCCGTTTTGTATTTTCTGCATGGATTTGCGGAGCATG
>JBAZRG010000016.1:3474-6152 GCA_041663145.1 Minisyncoccota bacterium | reverse complement strand
TGTTGTATTGTATTTTGGACATTTTCTTCCTCGTTAAAAGTAGGAATGACAATTGATAAATCGGGATACATATATATAAAAATAGAAAGTAGAAGTATAAAAGGGTTTGTGTGGGTGATTGTATACTTACGAGTAGTCTACTTATGATTAGACTACGTTTGTTTCGATATCCACTATCTAGAAAATCTAGGTGAATTATTTACTGTTTTTACAGAATGACTTTCGAACAAGTCCATATAAATATAAGATGTTATAATATTTAAATGTTTCTATCATTTTCAACGATGAAGAAAACTATAAATACTTGTGAGTCCTACAATAATATAGCCAAGACTTCAACAAACCGGGCAGCAAATTCTTGACCCCACACCGTTGAATTTCTGGCTAGTATAGCAATATGAATATCCATTGAGACTCACTTCAATATTACGGGTTTGGTGGTACCCTGATAAAAACCATCGTGCAACCAAGACAACCCTTCGGGGCAGGTCGTATGGGTTCAATTCCTGTTGGTTGCTTAAGCGCACAGGTGATTGCGCTATAGAAGTATCACCCAACAATCAATAAATTTTTCCGGGCCCGTAGTTCAGTCCGGTTGGAACGCTCGGCTCATAACGAATTGAATCAATTAACAATTCGCGAGAAACCGAGATGTCGTCGGTTCAAGTCCGACCGGGCCCACTTTCCCTATGGTTGTCTATGATGTAGGGAGTAATGCGACGATTATGTTAGGAATAAATACAGCCACCAAAATACTAACAAACGTTCAGCGTGGGAACGCTCAAAAAACCCAGTGGGTCGGTAGCTCAGTCAGGTAGAGCGTCGGACTTTTAAAGACATATAGGATCTTGTTTGATGCCGCATGTGTATGCAATAGTGCGGATAGAGATGCCTAATACATACACACGCATATGTGATCTCTATGTATAATGTCTAAAGAAATCCGTTGGTCGAGGGTTCGATCCCCTTCCGGCCCGTTTGGGTGATTAAAATAGGAATGTATGATTACGTGAAATTGGATGTCTCTTGCCCTATCTGTGGCAACACTATTATTAACACTTTTCAAACAAAAGATTTTGATCATTTATTGGATACATATCAACCCGGCGACTCTGTACCAACAAAGCACCACATCACTTGTATGCGCGCGAGATAACTAAAATTGACGGCGAATTAGTATTCACTTTGATAACCGGATATTGGATCGAGTATGAGATTCCTATTATCGATGGCGTAATAAGTATAGATCAAAATCTGTGGAAGAGAAAGATTGAACCAACAGCATATAATGCTTTGAGTGTTGTGCCTGATGGATACACAGAAGAAGAGTTGTATGCGATGGTTGAAGGTTTGAATGAGAAGATAAAGAAAGATATAGAGGTGACAAAATATGAAAAAACTTGTAACATATGAAATAGAATACTGCAACTCTATGTGTTCGCAGTTCTATCATAATTGTGAAGACAATGAAAACTGTTGGTGCGCGCGTTTGAATAAGAAGATTTTTGATGTTAATAATAATGATAATATCTTTGATGATTTAAATCAGAGAGGGTTTCCGAAGGATTGTCCGTTGGAGAATGGAAAGGTATAAGTAGTTTTGAAGCGTATATGTATGTGTTAAGGGAATGTTTAATTTAAAGAAGTTGTATTTGATAAAATAATACATTAATACATTCTCTTGGCAGCAGCACTCGGGTGGCCTAGCGGTCAATGGTTCTTGCCTTTGGAGCAGGAGACAGAAGTTCGAATCTTCTCCCGAGCATCCGTGGTTTACAGTGGGACCGCAACCCACGCCACGAGACGATTACCGTTGATTGTTACCCAACGGCGTGTTTGATTGTACACGCAAAGACACAATCAACCGGCCCAACCCGGTGATCGCGGGTTGGTGGTTAAAGCATCTCTGCGGTCGTATGTGCCACGTAATATCCCATGTGGTTGTGGAGTTTCACTATGATCCAGAGCGGAGTAAGTCCATATCGAAAAGAATGAGGCCACAATGATGTGGTGTGACGAAGTAGATATGGGATCTGGGGTTCAAATCCTGTGCGCCGGTTTTGCCGAAGTGGGGTAATAGAATCCTTCTTGATCTGGGATCAAGAAATCCCCGTGCAAGTCGGGGCTTTGGCATCAGTAACAAATAAATACTTAAAAAACATACACTATCCCGATGTCGCACACATTCCGCATCTATAACAAAATCGTTAGAAAGGCACATAGATACAACGTAGCATTCCACAATTTCACCAACTCAATTCACGAGTATGGATTGGTGTATCATCCATATCGTGTTCTTTGTATGGGGCATTGCGATTCATGCAAAGATCCACAACTCGATCAAAAGCATCAGAGAAAAATCAGGAAGCAGGAATTTATGCGCGCGCTTGGAGAGGAACTATGAAGGTCTACTTGGTAGGGATTTCCGATTGTGAATTTACAAATACACAACATGTTTATCTTTCAAAAGAAACTGCACTTAAAAGGTGGGAAGAAATCAGACAAGAGTTGATTGAAAGAAACACCGAAGTGTGGAAGAATTTTGATAACGCAATGTATGAACGAATAAATAAAAATCTTCGAGAAACAGATCCAGAAAAAATGGATAATCATCCACACGAAGAACCGTTCATTCATGAGATGGAGACGGAAGAGTAAATCCTAATCATGTACACCAA
>JBAZRG010000016.1:0-3464 GCA_041663145.1 Minisyncoccota bacterium | reverse complement strand
TAAAATAGTTTCCCCCCATTCTTTTTCAACCAATCTAAATTAAGTGGTTTTTTCAACCCCTCGAACTTCAACCCACCTAGTTTCCATTCTTTCTGTGGAAGTCGGAATATTTTTCTGATATCATTTTCAATTAGGAATAAATATGGTTTGAAATTTACTTTAAATTTAATGTTTTTTGTTTTTATAACAGGCACTTCTTTCTCTTTGGGTTTTTCAACGGGTTCTTTTTCACCTTTCTGTAACCGCGCATAACGATCACGCAGTTTTGACATTTCTTCTTCACGTGTTGTTTTCAATCTAACCACCACCCTTGCAGTCTACCAAGTTTAATAATCTTCGCGGGATCGTTTTTCAATCCTTCTAAAATATATTCACCGTCGCCCCAACCATAATAATGCATTCCCCCGCGCGCTTTCCACCACCGATACCAAGTATAGAACACTTCAAATTTATCTATAACTATTATTTCTTCATTCATGCAATCACCACTGTCATAATAAATGCTACTGCAATTGGAATCATCCACGGAGACCCGCGTGGATAATTGTTGAATTTTTGCCACAAATTTAAACTCTTATTTCCCGCGTGGCGATTGTGGAAGTAAACATAAATCATCCACATAACCGATGCGAATGCCAACATTATAATAAATATAATTTGAAATATATTACTACTATCAGCGGGATTAATTGGATTGAGCACACAAAACCACGATATCAATATCAGGAACCGCGCATCTGCACCGCGATAACAATTCTTAATAAATAATAATATAAAGAATGCTGTTAATAAACACGACAATGCTATATATGCGAATGGCAATCCATTTGTATACATTATAAATAAACATGGTAAATTAATTACTATTAACGGAATGAAAGCATATTTCGGTATCCTTCGGTATTTAATATCCCAATAACAAAGAGGGATCAAATAAATTAGTGTGGATATAATACCAACATATGTTACCGCGTGGATATAATCAATCATGATATTTTTCACCGATATATACTACTACAACTCCGATAATACAAACTACAACGGGGATGATAAATATTGGTGATAACGGTATATATTCATTATCTATATATGAAAATAACGATGCTGTAAATAATATCACAGACAAACCAAATATTAATATGAAATATCCTATAGTTGGCATATCAAAAAATTTAGTCATCTAATTCTTTCCTCCTCAAATATAATGAAACCAAATACCAAATAATTCCGATAATTAAAATACCACCAATTATTCTATATCCCCATATTTTTAAATTTTCGTCAGCAATGATTTTTTGTTGTTCTTTGACTTGTTCATCCGATGGTGTGACAGTTTGAATAATTATTTGTGTTGGCCCGGGAACGGGCACAGTTACAGTTTCCACAATCGGCGTTGGCGTTGGAACAAATTCTTCCGATCCATATCTACCCGATACATATCTTATTGTTTTTGGTGGAACATAAGAATTAGGAGCGGTTGAATATAAGGTGAATGTATATACAGCGCCAGCGTTGGAGAAATTGGTAAATGCCGTAACCGTATGAACACCAAGACCCATATTATATTTATCCAACGAAATTAAAACGTCAAACCATCTCATATCCCCGGGATCTTTTGTTCCCCCTGCAACAGCAGTTGTTGTATAATATTTAAGCGTTCTGGGAGTTTGCTGTTTCTCATCAACTATGAATTTTAACGTATCTCCTATAGCAACATTGGTGTAACCTTTTATTTCAATATAACTTATATTCGTGTTATACTCTATTGCGCCAGCTTCGTTAATAGTATAATTTGGTGTAAAGGTCTCTCGTATATTTTGGATTTCTATATAAGGTTCTTGTAATTCAAGTTTATATGTTGCAAATGTATCCAATGTTGATGGTAAAATATTATTGAATTTTTCTTCCAACACTCTTGGAGACAGCCCATTGGTATCAATTTCCTTTATTGAGAACGACGATGAATCAAACCATTTTATTTTTTCGGATTCAATATCATATTTAACGGTAAAACTATTACTCGCGTTCCCAACTTTTTGCGTTTTGATTGTGTACGCGCCGGGTTCAAACCCCGATAAAATATTGGTGGTTATATCTATACTGGTTGCGTTAGTTGATTTAAAATCCAACAATTTATCGATCCTTCCAAACAACCATATGTTTGTTGTGGCATTTGTTTTAATGACTAATGGGTCTCCGCGCGCAACAAGATAATCTGCTACATGTTTAATTTCTACAGGTGGTTGAATGGGTATTTCATAATCCGTGTAATTATTTACAACCAATTCCGAAATGTTTACAATGCTTCCGTTCTGGTATCGCATTGTGCTATTTCTATAAGATCGTGGATATACAATAAATGCGAGACTGTTTGCATTTTTTTCAAAGTTGCCATCATATTTATACCACTTCCCGATTCTCGTTTCAAATATAGATGGATCTATATAAAAATGATAGTATGTAGATTTATATTGGGACATCGTAATAAGATACGATGCATTTGAATCGTATTCATCATACCCATTCCAGTAAGCAAGATATTGGTAAGGTGGGACAACACCTGATATATCTATAGTATCGTTAACATAAACTGTTTCCCCCTGTGAAATATAATGTGTTAGTGTAGGAACGGGGGTTGGCGTCGGGGTTGGAATTGGAGTAGGTGTTGGAATATAACCCGTGGTTGATGGAGCAGGTGTTGTTTGAAACGGTGTTACTATTGTAATATCATCGGCGGATGCTATAGGGATAATTAAACAAATTAATAAAATTATGAATAATCGTTTCATTTGTTTTTCCTCTCTTGATATGCTTCTTTGAAAGCATTGTAAATATATGGAAGGGCGAGAATAATAATTATCAACGCTGCAAAACAAATCGATGCACTTTTCCATGCGAATTCAAAACGTTTTGTTTGTAAAACATTGATGTAAGGGAGCATGGAGTAGTAGGCTGTGAATAGAAGGCCCCAAATTATACCTCCAACTGTTCCGAGACGCAGTGAGAGTTTAATGCGGGTCATTTTTGTTTCTCTCCTGACCAATATCGACTTTTGCAATCTGGACAAGAAACCGGTAGTGCCGGAGGGTTTATGCGCGCGTGCCAAATATAATTACATTTGACACATCTATAATATCCTTCTGGTGTCTGTTCGTTTGGTTGCAATCTCATATTAATAATAGTAGTCGTAATAATATATATAGTTTTGTGTTAGTTATAATACACGTATATAAATGGTATGGAAAAGTTTAAATACTATAACACTATACAATTACTACATGATGAAGTGTAATTATTGTAAACATATAAATAAGTTTCCTAGAGTTGAACACCCCATACGGTGCCCCCGATGTGGAAATCCATATGGTAAAAAACCAGTTCGCAAACTTCGCGGGAGGTACACGAAATGAAGCGATTTTTGATTGTGGTATTGCTGTGTTTGTTGGTATTGCCGGTGATGGGAA
>JBAZRG010000015.1:0-6246 GCA_041663145.1 Minisyncoccota bacterium | reverse complement strand
ATTAAGACTACTTCTTTACAGCAGATGAATACTTCGCTTCACCGTTCCATTCTTTCGATAAAGCCTTAGGCTTTATCCTCTAACCTTTAGCCATAAAGCTCTATCTTCCTCGCGCCAGCAAGATATTTAAGGAAGCGCGCACAAACAACCACAAGATGTTATGACAGACAGATTGGAGATAGTTCCTCATATCAATGACCCGAATCTAAAAGCAGAGACACGCGCGCTGCCTGCATTAAATCCAGAGTTAGATGATGGTATGAAAACGCCGTCGAAGGAGACGGCAGACATCACGTTACGACAATTTCGTATTAAAAGCCTACTTCTCGAAGGCGCGTCTCCGATGGACTGTATGACTAAACTTGGCATCTCGGAGTCTACGTTCTACAGAGATTTAGTGGCGATAGGTCACGACATTCGCGCGCGTGACAGTTCCGCTCTCCTCGCGCTGATGATGAATCGCTATGAGTCGAAGCGAACGCCGATATTGAAAGAACTACAGATGGCCAAAACTCCTTGGGTAACGGCGCGTATGACAGAAATTTTGAATACTATAGACAAAGACTTCTGGGACTTCTTGTTCAAAAGCGGGATGCTGACAGCGGCTCCCACGCGCGAAATCAAGAAGATAATAATCGAGTTCGGTACGTCAGACGCCGAGCTCGAGCGCATAGCGAACGGAGACAATACACCGATAAGAAAGGAGGATGACAAGATAAACGATGACATCATAGACGCGGAGTTCACGCAATCAAGCACCGATGCTAATTCTAATGCAGATGTTACGCGCGCAAACGAAGTAAACGCGCAGGCAAACGACATTCACGCGCAAGAGAAACTTGAGCCTTCAGGCACAATACACGCGGACGGAAAAGTACATTGGCATACAAGCGACACGGAATTTAATATAAAGGCGCGCGACCACGAAGTGCCGCGCGCTGATACAGTCGGCGCTCCAAGCAGCGAAAGCGTCGCGCCGGATTCTCCGGCCTCGCAAGGCTCGGCCGGACTAGTGACCACTAAAGATACGATTAGTGACCACTAAGTATATATATTAGTGACCACTAAATATAGTTAGTGACCACTAATGAAACGAAGGGCAAAAATTGAAAACGGAACAGTTTTGACAGAAGTGATGGCTCATTCTAAGACATCTGGCAAAGTATACCTACCAGCTGATTGGATAGGAAAAGAAGTTCGAATCATTCTCGCGGACTCAATCGCGCCAACCACAACAAACGCAACAAGCAACAGCATTCTTGCCGAGACAAGCGCGACGAACACAACTCCTGGCGCGCGAATGCCCGAAGTGCCGCGCGCCTCAACTGCGCGCTCGGATCAGCCTCGCGCGCCTGTATGCAGTAACTACAATGAACGAGGAATGAATTGTAACTTACTACACAGGAACGCTTATTGCAAAGGCAATTTAACGAAATGCGAATGGGCCTGCAAAGCTCTCGTGTGCTATGACGGAAAGAACTTTGGATGCGAACAAAACGAATTCAAATCAATAAAAGAAATTGACTGCGCGAAATGTAAACGTTTAGAAAAAGCACAGAGCGCGAAATGAATTCGCGCGATTAACAATTAAGAATTAATCTTTATCCGCAAAGCCAAAGATAAATGGCTAAGATTTATCCTAAAGCCGCAAAACACAAGGCAGTTAAGATAAAGATTTAGAATTAGTGATTAACGTATAATAGGAAATCGCAAGCTTAAATATCTTTCGGTCAGGCGTGACTAGCCTGTGTGTTTCAGACCAGAGATTTTGTGTTTCTCTCGAAGCCTTGATTTTATCCCTTTATATCCTCGCAATATAGTATTCGCCTTCGGCGATTCTCAATTAGAGGCAAGCATATAAAGGGCACGGCGCGGGGCCAGGTGTCAAACCGCAGATAGCCCCGCGCCTTAAAATCTTCGGCTCTTGTATGGAAACACAAAATCTCTCTGGTGAATCAACACACAGAGGCGTTGAAATCACGCACGAAAAGATACAAGCTGCGACAGCGGCGAACAAAGACATAACCTTGGCTTCGTTCCTTGAAAAGAATTTGATAGAAGACAAAAGCAAACCCTGGACTTTGAAGATAAAGGGAAAACGAATCCCTACAGAGCTCGAGTTCTGGCTCGAAAGCGAGCAGGCGATGTTCGACGAGTTACAGCAGAAAGACGTGGAAAGGGCGACCTGCCCGGTATGCTACGCACTTGGCAGCTGCGTACACCAGAGGTAATATTTATGGCTGGAATTTGGATAGTCGAAGCCGTATGGCAAGTAGATATGACAAAAGACTCAAGAATAATCGCTGCCTTCGGCTCAGAGATAGAGGCTTCGACATATCAAGGAATTGAATCCACACAGATGGAATACGCAGAGTATGCGACATTGCGCATAAGGAATGTAAAATCCATTGCAATAGACGACGAAACAGGCGCGCTTGAAGTGCTTGAGGAATTCGTAGACCACGTGCACAAATACACGAACACAGACGCAACGTGGCCATCGAGAAGATTCTGCGAATGCGGAGACTACATCGACGCAACAGACACAGTAGACGTATGCGCAGAGTGCGGACATGAAGTACGGCTTGTTGATAATGAGCTCCAAGGTGCGATGCCGGGCGAGAAACGCTGGGTACACGCGGGCTCAGGAACAGCATGCCAGGAAAACGGCTGCAGATGCAACACGCCCAAGCCTGTTGCATCTATATTAAACTCATAGTTCATTGCGCGCTCCTCCTTCGCTGCGGCTCATCCCTCGCGCGCATTCTTATTCTTGCGCGCGGTTGCCCTCCGCCGAATTACATTCGGCGGTCAGCGCACTACGGTGCGCGACGAAGTGCCGCGCGCCGTGCAGTGCTCGCTGCGCTCGTCGACTCGCGCTCACGCCCCGCGGTTTTCCTCTTGCCAGTTTGGTTTCCACGCTTAGTGCCTTGATTTTTCCCGGGTTAAATCTTTCCCCGCAAGCGGGTCGGCGCGCTCTCTGGATCGCGCCTAAAGATTTAATCCCGGTCGGCTCGGGGCCTTGTGTCAATTCGCAAACAGCCCCTCGCCTAAAAATCATAGGCACATTATGGAAACCAAACTTTTTGCGGAAAACCGCGCAGGAATCTCGCGCGAAGAAATCGACTTCGCAGCACAGACAGATACTAAGGTAACTCTTAATGAGTTCCTGGCTTCGAAAGCCAACTGCATAGTTGTGCCTTTCGATTACAACAAGGAAGTCCTAACAGACTTTCTTGCGAAAATGAAAAACAAAGCAGCATAAGCTGCTTTTTTTTCATACCTGCGGCACACGCCACGTTATGCATTGTGTGCCGCTACGCTGTGCGCTTGGGCGCAGCGCCGTTATGCATTGCGCCCCGTGCGCTTTGTTACGCCGGCGCTCACTAAGTTCGCGCCGCTGTGTGTAGGGTTTACATGTATTGTTTACATGTATGAATTACATGTATGGCTTACACGCTTTGCATTATTTTTTTGGGGGGTACGCATCACGCATTTGCAATACGTTACACACATGCGAACGTTATGTATGTTATGTGTGGCTCGCTCCGCTCGCCGTGTACGTTACGCGGAGCCTCGCTACGCTCGGCTCCGCTAGGGTGGGGGGAGCTCAGAAAAAATCCTATGGGTGTCTTTTCCCTTCGGGAAAAGACATGGGAGTATGAGCGCGCCCCCTGGATCAGCCGGTATACCATAACTATATATACTTTCACAAACAAACAAACAGCAGATATTAATGCCATCAAGACACGCATTCCTCAAGAAGACAATGGCCTCACTCCTTGCCGCCGGAGGCTGGGAGGGCATGGTCATCAGCCAGAAAGACTTAGATTTACTCCTCTCCCAGAGCGCGACAACCGCAAAAGTCAAAGAAGCTTATCAGCAATCACTAATCGACATGGGCTTTATAGAAGAAGTCAAACCCGGGCGCAATGTCAAGGTATCAGTCAGCGGATTCCGAGTGGTCAGCTTCAATCCGTCAGAGAACCGCCTCAAACAAATAGTGAATTCGTCCAGAAACGCGAAAAGGCAAAGTGCCGATTTTTTAAAAAATGAAAAAAAAGAGCCGGTTGAAAATATACCTGCAGAAGGCGCGCCAGAAAAACAGAATTCGCCGGAAAACGAGAATTCAGAAGATGCCGATTTTTTAAAAAATGAAAAAAATCAGGCCCCTGAAAATCCAGCAGACAAAAACAAAGAGCAAGAATCTGAAGCGCGCATTCTCAATCAGCCGAAGACAAGAGAAGAACTCCCGAAGCCGCAAGATGAATCACTATTGAAAGAAGCCAAAGAGCAGATAAAAAAAGAAATGCAGACAGAAACACCGACCTTCGAGTTCACAAATGGTCCCCGCGCGCCGGCTGCGCCGCCGGAAGCGGCGCAAAAGAAAGAAAATACAATCGTCCAGAAGCCAACAGATCTGCCTAAGCAAAACGGAATCGACCTAAATTTCAAGAACATCATAATTGACGAATTCGCAGATATGCCGGACAACAAGAAGGCACTACAAGAAATAAAAACAATAAAAAAGACTTCAGACAACATATTCGGCCAGATCTCAAGCGCAATAGACGAAAAAATGAATGAGGAAATAGCAGATGAAAAAGAAGCAGAAACAGAAAAAGAAACAAAATTATCAGAAGCCTCGCAGGAAGCGGCCTCGCAGATAGAAGGATTTTCGCGCGCGCCCGTGGAAAGGGCAGACAACACAGAAGCAGAAGAGCTCGAAGCCAAGATGGACGAGATAGAAAAATATAGAAACAAAATTTAATAGTGATCATATGAATGCAAAATATAAAATGAAATTAAACGTATATGTAAGGCCGAATGACATCAATAATTTAGAAGATCTGCTGCATACAATTCCGATCTGTAACAAACACAAACACATGAAAAATATACAAAAGAAATCAGAAAAAGATCTGATGTCGCTGAGATTCGATTGTAAAGAATGTAAAAAAATATTTTCAAAACAAGAGGCGTCTTTAAAAAGAATATGGAAACAACTGTGCAAAGAACAAGATAAATTAGAAAATAAAACAAAAATCTAAAAATAATTACAAAAGAAATTCAATTGTGATACAATGCAACGCATAATAGGAACATTGATAGGGATACGGACTTGGAGGGCACAAAACGGACAGTTCTTCGACATACTTGAAGAAGGAAAAGACAAGATTTCGCCGCTGAAGTTTTACAGCTTCGGGCTGCTCAGCTTCGCAGTGGGATCAAAGATCATCGCGGAATATGACGACATACCGATGGGAGACTTGAAGAACTCGGTAAAAATCACAAGCATGATCCACGCGGACCAGAAGAACCTGGAAGAAATAGCGCGGGAAAAACGCGACAAGGAAAACGGGATTGTTCAGTCATTCGCTCCGCCGGTACTGACAGCAGAGCAGCAGAAAGAAGTCGACGAAAACATGAAAAATTTCGCGCCGGACACTATACCAAGCGCAAGCATAATCTCTATAGTCGAAGAGATGAGTAAAATCAGAAAGGAAAACGCGGAACTAAAAGAACTGCTGGAATTCCAAAGAGCAGAACTCTCACGCATCAACACAGATATCCAGTCGCTCAAGGCAAAGACAAGCCAGTGGTATTTGTATGCTTCGTGTGAAATGACTAACGCAGGAATACTTTGCGGAGGCGCGCTGCAGAAAAGCAATGGGAAAATAAAATGCACTATGTGCGGCGCCCAGTATGGTGATGCATGATGACTACAAAATCGGAAAAAGAACTGCTTGACGGAGTGCAGAAGGCGATATTTGGGATGCGGCCTATGCTGCTGAAGGAAATACAGGAAAAAAAGCGCGACTTTGAAATAGTCAATATAGGAAAGCCAAGTACAATAATACTCTGGAAAAATCTAGAATCATTGTTCGACGACAAACCGAATAACATACTAGGCCTAAATGTAATATGGACATCGATACCGGGAAAGATAGAAGTGGTATAAGGGATTAAAATGGAAAATAACGAATCAAAAAAGGAATTACCAGATAATTTCACAATAAACGCGGGAATGAACCTGCTCAAGGAATTGAACGCAAATAGGGATTTTCGCGCACAAACAGAAGCAGAAAAAGAATACGTGCAGAATATAGAACTATACACAATAAACGAACTCCTTGCAGGACTGCACAAAAAGCACCCGGACGAATCGTTCGCAAGCCTGGTGAATAACTATTGCTTCCAGGGAAATCTGCTTTACTCAACTGAAAACGCGCAGGTGATATTTAA
>JBAZRG010000014.1:0-6751 GCA_041663145.1 Minisyncoccota bacterium | reverse complement strand
ACGTTGGGGGCTTGATGCCATTTAGCTTTGTATTCCGCAATAAAGTCATCGGGGAATTGAGAGCGCCAGCCGCAACACGGGCATTTAAACTGCTCACCATCCCACTTTGTTCTAGGCATCATCCCCCAGCATTTAACATCCCCGCAGTACGGCGCATATCCACGCTCATGCATCAGGTTTCGCCTGACAACACTTTTCCCCGCATCCGCCCCCAACCCTGCATTCAAGGGGACTCGGCTAACACTCACCTGCTTTTCTGATTCTTCCATTACTCGCCCCTTAATTTTACGTTCGACCCCTATTCATTTTCACCATTGTTAGGGGCTGGAACATTAAATTGCTTTTTATTTTGTGCTATTGAAAGCCCTAAAAACCATTTAGTTTTATATCCTATGCCGAATAACCACCATCCCCAGCCTGCTGTCCACAAGTAAACTTTCATTTTATTGTGGACAGTTGTTTCTGCACTTCTGCCGCAACCTGTTTTTTCAATTCACGGTTTCTGCTCACGCATGCCGGGCATCTCGCTTGCGGGTACGGGAATGCGTATCCAGTGGCTTGTAACCTGCACCCGCATCGTGGGCAGCATGGCAGTTTTTCAAATAATCCAAACATTTCATTCTCCGATTAAAGTAGGGGTCGAACCCTACGTTCGAGCGGACTGCAAAAGCGCAGCCCCTCAACTACACGTTGGGCACTGCCTTCTGGTTATGCTCATAATTTTTAATCTGTTGAGGTGTCATTTCTTGCGGACAGTATTCCAGCATCAAAGCGTCAATCTTTGCCTGAAGTCTCGCAATAGCCGCAAAGCTTGAAGCTCGCTCTTTACTCAATTGATCTCGCATTTCTTTGCTCATGTGCTTCATTTTTATCCTTTCGTTGCCCAACCCGCCGCTCAAGTTCGTTCCGCTTCGCTCCACGGGACGCCGCAGAAGCGCGTCGCCCCTTAGCTATACGTTGGGCGTCAGGTTGCACGTTGGGCACGGTATACCTCGTTTGGCTGCTGTTATAGTTGGCATGATTGTCCAGTCAGTTTCATGTCCGCACTTTGTGCATCTAAATTTTACTGCTTGCTCACCTTCGCCCCCGCCATATGCGGAACAGCATTCATCATTTCCAGCATCACAAACATGCATTAGCCATTCATGTTTTTTTCGTGCTTTAGCAAACATTTCAATTGTCCGTGGCATAATTTATCCTTTCGTTGCCCAACCCGCCGCTCAAGTTCGTTCCGCTTCGCTCCACGGGACGCTCTACGAGCGCCCCTTAACTAAGCGTTGGGCGTCAGTGTTGTTTAATTTGTGAATTCTCTGGAAGATCACCATATCCACCACAAGTAGGACATCTTCCAATCTCACCGATTCTTACAAAGTACTGCCGACTATTTATGCCTGTGTTGTAAACTCCATAGTTAGGGAAATTATGGCATTCGTTACATTCAGTTACGCCCAACCCATCATTCAAGCGGGACTGCCCATCTGCGTCTTTTGTAACATCTTGTTTATATTCAATATTCATTTATCTGTTTCTCCTTCCGTGATGGGGCAGCCCCTTAATTTTACGTTGGACACCTTCTTCCGCTTATCTCGCTTGTGTCTGATTTTGCCTATATGCTCATAAATCAATTCTCCGATTTCGTTAGCAATTGCAAGCCGTGACATAATGCCAGGAGATTCCTTGTATTTAATTTCTACCAACATGTTTCCGTTTTCCAATGATTTAACGATTAATGAATCAAGTTCTCGCTCAAGTGTTGTTATATGTGTATGCATTAATTATCCTTTCCGATGTTCAACTTTAGGCGCTCATTAAGGTGCTCTGCCGTCTCAAGTACCCAGTCGCATGCCTGCCCATAGGACACGTTGAAGTTATTGGCGACGAACTGGATTAGCTCGGCATGCGCTGGGCGGGATGGCTTGCAAATACCAACAACCTTGGCCGGTTCGGTTGTCAAGGATTGCTTGACAACTGGTATAGATTCACCAAGGTTTTCAGTCTTCTCGTATTTTTTGAGTGTTTCTGCTTCTTCCTTGATTTCATTTTCAAGCTTCGTTCTTTGCTCGGCCTCAACCTTTGCCCGTGCCTTGGCTTCTTCTTCGGCTTGAATCTTTGCGCGATGATCGTCAATAATTTTCTGTTGAGCCGCCAGCTCTGCGCGTTGTTTATCGAGTTCTGCGGCCTGAGCGCGTTGACGTTCTGCCTCTGCTTTCAATGTTTCACGCTGACGATCTTCTTCCTCTGCTTGCTTGGCAGACAGTTCCTTTGCTACGCGCTCATTCTCGATACGCTGCGCCTCAACCTGGGCGGCAAGTTGCTCCTGTGCCTTTTTGCCTTCAAGCAATGATTCCAGTGCAGTCATTGTTTCTGCCATGACAAAATTTGCTTCTTCTGTCCGCTCCTGAAAATGCCCTTTAGTGATTTCAAACGCAATGGCTTTCAAGTCTTTTATGATATTTTCGATTTCTACTACGCCGAGCGATGCCGCACGCGTTGGCGCATTGCGAATGTGGTCAATTGCACGCTGCAAATTATCTTGTCGGTCTGACTCTGCTTTGGCATTGGCTGCTTTCTCTGCTTCCTTGCGCGCCTCCTCGGCCTTTATATCGGAGTCGAACTTTTCCTCGAATGGCTCAATGATCTGCGCTATTTCCTTGGCGCGCGAATCAAGTAGCTTGCCGATTTCGAGGATAGGGGCTTTTGCTGAGGCACGCTTCTTTTCCAGAGCAATGCGAATATCACGGAACATTGCGCGGCCTTCTTTGGCAACTTCCATACCTTTGGTTGTGCTGATTTCGTATGTCAGCGATGGGGCCTTAATTATTGCCGCATCCAGCGATTCAGTGAAGGACTGATACGACTGAGCAACAAATTCCTTCGGGTCGATTACCATTAATTCTGTTACGCTTGTGTTCATAATGTTCTCCGTTTAATGGCTAATTGAATTAAGTGATCTACTTCTGCATTGAAAAATCTTACCTCACGCTCAAGGTCTGCAATATCTTTGCTGCTTGGTTCGAATCTAACCTCTAAATACCCATCTTCGTCTGGCAGGTCTGGATCATGTGCAACCCAGTCGCACCACTTGCGGCGGGTGCATGCTAGTTGCCAGGTCATTTGCCATTTGTAATCCTGGGGTATTTCTACTGTTTCAAAGTAACGAAATAGCGTGTGCGTTTCAGGGTTTTTTATTTCAAGCAATCCGTCATCATCGACAAACCGATCTGGTGAACACCCAGCAAATTCAATAAATGGGTGGGGTATCCAGTCTTTCCCTGTGCCGGTCAGCGTTACCATGTTCCTAAATGCGTATTTAGTTCCGGCCATGTCCTCGTATTCATTCCCGTGATCCATTGCCGCGCCGGTAAAGTTCGCCCTGTGAGGTCTGCCTGACAACCGTTCCGCTGCGAGTTGAGCTGAATACTTGGCTCTGGATACGCCCTTTCCTTTAGCCATCATGTCAGCAATACGAGAGGCTGAAACACATCCAATACGCAGTGGCGAAAGTTCGTTAAGCACTTTGTCCCTCTGCTTTTTCCATATCCTTAACAAAATCATCATTGCTTTGGGTTGGCGCTTTTGGCGTTGCAGCTATCAAGGCGTTTCCCTGCGACTCTGTCAACTTCCCATTTCCTTGTGCATTAACCCATGTGATAACTGTGAGTGCCGCTTTGCTACCATTTGCAATTGAGGCGATCCATTTTGCTTTATAGGTATTAAAAGTTTCATCCGATAGAAACTCTGGCGCAACAGGCTTTTCTTCCTCATGTTGACCGCGCAACTCTTCCGGCAAGTCTTCAATGTCCTGCGTGAAAATATCGCTGGCAGCGGTGACGTTCAGTGTCATGGCGACTTGGGCGCGTTTGCACGCCATTTTCAAAATCGTGTTATCAAGATCAGCCGGGTCAGTGCGTACCTGGTCAACGTTATAGGTTTTTCCATATTTGATGCGCCTGCGGTCTTCCGCTGTATTTGCAAATTCCTGCGCGTTTACTGCCTTGCGCCATTTGTACTTTTCCTCACCGGAAGAGCATGCGCCCATGCCTTCGCCCATGATAATGCCGCTTGTTTGATGCGTACCTATGGCGGTAACGCGATAGCGCACCACGTCCGGCGTGGATAAATCCTCAACCTTGTAACTCACTGCAATGCGGAATGTTGCCGCCAACACCTCGGCCCCTGGCTTCCATAGGCTCGGCTTCGGAGTGCCAGGTATTGTGCCGTAATGTGTATCCTTCTTCATCACGGCCTGCATTACTTCCTGCACTAAATTCACCTGCGCACGCAGCGCGAGGGCTGTTAGCGGCTCCTGATATACTGCAATTTCATTCATTGCGTTACTCCTTAAAATTACAAACGATTCACTGCCATCCAAAAGCTGGCCTTGAAGCTAAAACCCTGCCGCATATAGCGCATGAAGTTTCTGCACATGCCCGGCAATCCGGTGATACATTCAATCGCACAGCGCGCTTTGTGTTTCATCATTGACCAGATACGGCCTATCAAATCATCAAAAGTCATCATTCCTCCCTTGTATCTTGATAATCGCCAGTTTCTTGTTCCAAAAATGTACGAACGCCATTCCAGTTGCTCACCTGCTCCGGCGTCATTAGTTCAATGCCTGCCTGAACAATTTCTTTTCCTGTCGCAATCTGATTTTGCAATTGATAAAACTTTGAATTCATTTTTCGTGCCATTTCATAAAACCCAGGGAACGAATCCATAAATTCTTTTGCGCAATCAATCCATTCCTTGCTGCCATAACCCTTCGCCATTGCTTCTTCGCGCAATCTTTTCAGGTCACAAAGATTTGTCATGCTCATTGCAGCCCCTTCACGAGATCAATCTTTTGCAAATTGCAGCCGATCTGGATATTCTCCATCTGGATTTTGTAGCCGTTCAGGCATGCTGCGAAAGCGCTGGCCGCTTGTATCTCTTCTGCGTGTTTCTTGGCTGCGTAAACTTCCAGCACTGCGTTACCGACGATCAGAAACAGAACAACTGCCAGCACAGCAACAAGCGGCTGCGCATATTTATCCATGCGCTCAACATCACGCAAGTATTTTACTGTTTGTGCGTAGTCGTCGATCATTTGAAATACTCCACCAATGCCAGCGTTAAAAAAATCATTGTTGAGCATGAGCCAACTAGCAGTATTAAAATTGCCAGTGTGTCTTGTGGTGGGCGGTTCATAGTGTTCCCTCCACTTCTTTGATAATTTCATCAGCGAATAACTGCGTAGAAATATTTACACTATCACCATCCGGCAATTCTCCACATTCAATTATTTTTAAAGCAGACAGCAACTTGTCGCGCTGGTCTGCTATTTGTTTAAATGCGTTACGTGGCGTTTGAGATTTTGACTCAAGCAATTCAGTTGATATCGACTCGCAAGCATTCACACATGCCACGATACGGCGGGCATTGGCCAGTGCCTCATCATTAGTTAGGTGATAATCTGGGGAGCGAACACCTTCCCATGTATCTGGGTAATGTTCGCTAAAATGCCCCTCGCAACATTCTGCAATCCATACCAATTGCCCATCAACGGAAGTGTGTACCTCGTGCCCACCCTCTGTATCGGGTAAATTAACCCCAGCCTCAAGTGCTACCCATTCACCCTGTGTATGTTTCATATTTGCTCCAATCTGTGCATACTTAAATCAATCGCATACTTCCCGCCAAACTTGTAAACGCCCTTGTCGCTGATCGTCGGGTGAGTACCTTCCGGTGCATTCTCAATCTTGTTGCTCACATACTTGACCAGCAGATCAACTTGATCGCAGGTATAACGGGTTGTTATGTCGCTCAGTTTTTCTGTGTAGACAGTTACGTGTTCGATACTGTCAAACATTGCGTTGAACTGGTCATGAACCATTGACTGCATCATGTCGAGTGGCTTCTCTTCTATATGAGTAACAAGCATCACATATCTCCTTTGGTTGTTAGTGGGGCCAACTTCGCCCCGTTTGATACACAACCGTTAATCTGCAAGCAGAGTGCTTTCGCTATCACGGTTGCTTGCTGCCTTATGCTGGGTTAGGTTCCAGCTCGCACATTACTGAAGCTCCCTATCGGCTTAATTTGCGACACTTACTTTATTTGCTGCCACTGCTACAACATAAAACGTCTTGCAAGTTACGCACTACATTGCTGCTACTACATCAACCTCTGCTGCTGCTACTGCCTCCCAATCCCTAGCCTGCGGCACATGTTCAGGATGTTCAGCTTCGCGGTGCGCCTGGCGCTTGTTGCCACAGGGCTTCGGTTGCTTTAGTCGTTCGGTGTGTTGAGCGACTGAGTAGAATCTTAAATCATCTATTTTAAAAAAGCAAATCATTTTTGCGGTATTTGCGCAAATAACAATTGCTTTTTAATTTGCCATAGATTATTATGTCTAACGTGTAGGTAAGAGGCTCGCGTTAGCGAGTCCTGCTTGACCGTAAGGTTAGGCACGAACTTGAACGGAGAACAGTGATGCCAGATTTTGAACGACTGACGGACAGCTTGAGGATTTTCGCGGCACCTGATGCCGTAACCAGAGAGTGGGAGCGAGGATACCAAGCCGGAAAGACCCGTGCGCGGTACGAAGTGCTGGCGGTAATTGTGGCGCTGTATTTTATGGTGGCGCTCATCGGGAAACTGGCGAGTGCCTAACGTAAAATTAAGGGGCGAGTAATGGAAGAATCAGAAAAGCAGGTGAGTGTTAGCCGAGTCCCCTTGAATGCAGGGTTGGGGGCGGATGCGGGGAAAA
>JBAZRG010000013.1:0-6882 GCA_041663145.1 Minisyncoccota bacterium | reverse complement strand
GTTACTGTTGTTAATGACGACCACATTAACTGTACCACCAACCTTTCATGGCATCAGAAAAGTACTGAGGACAGAGTGAATTGCTCTGCAGAGCAATTCACGTGCTTATTAGGGACAGGTGTGAGTTGTTCGGGATTCTCGGACTATATTGTGAGCAGAGTTCGAGGATGAAAAAAGAATGATGTGTGTGGTTACGAATCCTATTGACATATTAATCAGTATTTCATACACTAATCTCTGGTAGTAATAGTTAGCAACAAAAAGGATTCATGATGAATGACTTAATGTTGTTTTCGTTCGACCCTGCAAAAGGGTCAGAGGATGACCGTGCTGAACCGATCTAGGGCCGAAGACCAAGTCCTGACCTACGACTCAAATCAAAAAAGGAACTAAAGACTGAAGTTTACCCAAACTCTCAGTCAGGTCTCGGCCTGATAAGTGTTATGGCGACGAGTTAAACATTTCACCCCTGGTGCTTCAGCTGGGGGTGATTTTTTTATTAAGTAGCTGAAACTGCCGATTAGCGACTACCCCTTGACTTTTATCGGCAAATGGTATAGAATACAGGTCTAATAATATGAACACCAAAATGATCAAATTTACCAAATACCTTGTCGGAATTACGGCTCTAATCATAGGTTTTTCTGTAGTTACAGCAGATTCCGCCCACGCTCAATACAACGTGCCATTTTTTGGTAGTTTCAATCTAAACCAGGCTCCAGTTCATCAGCCTGCGCCAGTTTATTACTATGCTCAGCCTCAGCCGGTCTATTATAGTCCCGTTCAAGTCAGTTGTTACGCTTCACAACAGTCTATTGTGGCTGGTAATGTCGCAACATGGACAGCATATGTCTCTGGTGGAAATGGTTCATACAACTTCTCATGGTCAGGTAACGATAACCTGTCTGGTAATGGTCAGTCTGTAAGTAAGTATTACTACAATGTTGGACCAAAAAATGCCTCAGTAACGGTTCGTTCTGCTGGTCAATCTATAACACGTGCTTGTTCAAATACAGTTATGGTTTCTCAACCATATGTAGTGTATCAAGTTCCAGTTCAGGTGCCGGTCTATTCATATCCTCAGGTTTATTCAAATTCTAGCAATTATGATTTGGATATAGGTTGTTTCGCCGATCCGATGAATGCTAAAACAAATCAGCCAGTCTCATGGGTATCTGAAGTAAGTGGTGGCGTCGGTCCATACAGATATACTTGGACAGGATCAGACGGTCTTACCGGTTCACAAAGTTCCATAATCAAATATTATGCTACCGCAGGTTCGAAGAGTGCTATCTTGTCTGTCACATCGGCAGATGGTCGCTCAGCTACGCGTGTTTGTTCAAATGAACTTACGGTCAAAGCTCCGGCTCCTGCTTACAAAGCTCCAGTCAAGCCCGTTGTAAAAGCCCCTGTTGTTACACCGGCTCCGACACCGACTCCAGATGTAGAAAAGACTGTTACTATGTCAGATCCATTTTCTCTAGCTTATGTACCGTGGGGTTGGGTTGCAATACTAGTTATATTGGTTCTCTTTGCCACGGTTATGTATCTTCTCTTCAATCGAGAGAAAATCTAAATAGAAATTAGCTTCTAGTCCTAACTTCTAGTTGAAACTTCTTTCACTAGACGATCGACAACTTCATCTATAGACAATTGGCCGATCTGACCATTGTCGCGACTTTCCAAAGTGACCTTGCTAACCGCAAGGTCCTTGTCGCCTATGATGATGGTATATGGCACTCGGGCGATCTTGGCATTGCGGATCTTTTTTCCGAAACCATTACTCGAGAGGTCGATCTCTGAACGGAACATTTTGTCGCGAAGCGCGTCGTGGATTTTTTGGGCGGCGTCGATATGAGTCTCGGCTATGGGTATAACTTTGATTTGGATCGGCGCAAGCCAGAGAGGGAAGTTTCCGCTGTAGTGTTCTATGAGGAAGCCGATCATCCTTTCATGCGTGCTAAGTGGTGCACGATGGATACATAGCGGAGTCTTTGCTTGGCCATCGCTGTCGACGTAGGACAAGCCAAACTTTTTTGGCACGGAAAAGTCTACTTGATTTGTAGCCAGTGTAAATTCTCGGCCGATAGCGCTCCAAACCTGAACATCTATTTTTGGTCCATAGAACGCGGCTTCATTTGCGACTTCGATAAATGGTATTTTTGATTCCACCAAGACATTCCTGACCAGATCTTCAGTCTGTTTCCACAATTCTGGTTCATTTACATATTTGTCGCCCAGACGTTTCGGATCATGAGTAGAGAAACGCATGATGTATTTTTTGATGCCGAAAATCTTGAAATATTCTATGTACATTTCATTTACCTTTCGAAATTCGTCGGAGAATTGCGCTTCGGTGCAGTAGATGTGGGCATCATTCATATTCATCGCGCGGACTCGTAAAAGACCGAAAAGTTCGCCGGATTTTTCGTGCCTGTAACATGAACCATACTCGGCCATACGGATAGGTAGATCACGATAGCTCTTTGGTCGG
This sequence comes from Minisyncoccota bacterium, assembly GCA_041663145.1. GTDB lineage: Bacteria > Patescibacteriota > Minisyncoccia > Phycocordibacterales > PALSA-1337 > C7867-002. The sequence goes on along the minus strand of JBAZRG010000013.1, from coordinate 4,388 downwards.
GAGGCGTAGATCTTGTGATGATGCGGACAGTTCATGGCTTTCAGATAGTATTTTCCGCCCTCGTATTGCATCGGAGGGAACATGGATTCTTCGTAATACGGCAAATGACCGCTCTTTAGATACATGCTTTCTTTGGCGATATGGGGAGATTTGACGCGAACATATCCGTTTCTAAATTCGGTTTCCTTGGCCAATTTTTCTAGTTCTTCTATCATCGCTCCACCATTTGGTAACCAAAGAGGTAGGCCGGGACCGACATCATCGTCAAATTCAAATATATCCATCTCTTTGCCGATCTTGCGATGATCGCGAAGTTCAGCCTCTGCCATCATTTTTTCATATTGTTCCAAATCAGCTTTTGTCTCGAAAGCCAAACCATATATGCGTGTCAGCTGTTTGTTTTTTTCATCTCCACGCCAATATGCTCCAGCCAAGCGGGAAAGTTTGAATGAATCAGGTGCTATTTCTTTTGCCGGCTTTTCGACATGCCCACCTCGGCAAAGATCGACGAAATGTCCAGCATTGTATAAAGTCAGCGGTTCTTTTTTGGCCACTATTTCATCGATGAGCTCGATCTTGTATGAATTATCTTTGAATAAAGATCGGACTTCTTTTTCATCGATTTCCTTACCGGTCATTTCGTTCCATGATGGCAATAGTTTGCGCATTCTTTTTTCGATGTCTTTCAAATCTTTGTCTGTCGGTCTTTTATCGTCTGGAAAATCGAAATCATAATAAAAGCCATTGTCTATAGTTGGTCCGATGGTCGGCTTGGCATCGGGATACAATTCTGATACGGATGCGGCTAAAAGGTGAGCGAGAGTATGGCGCTTGCGCTCGAGTAATGAGATTTCGTTTTTCATATTGTCATACTTTATCATTATTTTGTCGTGAATGGGAGAGAGTTGACGATATTCGATCAATTGTGACGTAGTGTTTGCTTTTTATAACTCTTTTACTCTTTCTATGATAAATCCTTTTTCTCCGTTTCGGGTATTGACTGTTGCTTTTATGGCCAGACATTTGTCAGCTTGTATCAGGTTTTTATTTTCTTGATAATTTCTGGGGAAGATCACGGCTTCGGCAGAACCGGAAAAATCGGCTATGGTGACGAATGCCATGGTTTCATTTTTCTTTGTCTGAACCAGGCGAACCTCATTCACGATTGCGGCGAATATTACCGAAACGCCTTCTTTGGCATTTTCCAAAGATCGTCTGATATCTATGTCTTTTTTGGTGATCATGTCTCTATAACGTTCGAGCGGATGTCCGGAAACATACAATCCCAGCAGTTCCTTTTCCCATGTGAGTTTATCGCGCATCGGTGCAGGTGGAACAGATTCGAGTTTGAGTGTTGGAATAGAGGTATGATCTGTCATCATTCCAAATAGTGAATTTTGATCTTTTTGTGCAGAGCCATTTTCTTTACTGTAATCCAAAAGCAGATCGGTATTGGCAAGCAATACTCCGCGATCCTCTCCAAAACAGTCCATGGCACCGGCCTTCACGAGAGATTCCAGTGATTTTTTATTGAGATTGCGATCCTTGATTCTGTCTAGAAAATCAATCAATGATTTGTATTTGCCGTTTTTCTTTCTTTCATCGATGATAGTCGTGGATATGCCTTGTCCGAAATTTTTGATGGTGACTAGTCCGAAACGTATGCGGTGTCTGCTCTTTGGAGCTGACTCTGTTTGTACTACCTCATCTTTGACTACGGTAAACTGGCTGAAACTTTCATTGATGTCCGGCGGAAGGACCGCGATGCCGATCCTTTTGCATTCGGCAATAGTTTCGGCTACTTTTTCTGTATCACCTTGTTCGGAAGAAAGGACGGCAGAGAGATAGATAGCAGGGAAATGTGCTTTGAGATATGCGGTTATATAGGCGACTCGGCCGTATGATACTGAATGCGCTTTGTTAAATCCGTAAGCCGCGAAAGGCTCTATCCATTTCCAGATTTCCTTTGATTTCTTTTCCGACCATTTGCTATGCGACATGCATCCCTTTATGAATTTTTCTTTTTGTTGTGCCATTTCTTCCGGTATTTTCTTTCCAACCGCTTTGCGGAATTTGTCGACTTCGATCCAGCTATAGCCGGCCAGATCGTGAGCCATGATGAGGAGATCGTCCTGGTAGACGAGAACGCCGTAGGTTTTTTTGAGAATCGTTTCGAGAGCCGGATCCAGATATTTTATCAAAGAAGAATCGTGTTTACGGGCTATATAGTCAGGGATAAATTGCATTGGACCTGGTCGATAGAGTGCTACCATGGCATTTATATCATGTATGGTCGATGGTTTGAGTTCTTTCAAAAATCGAGTCATACCGTCGCCGTTTAGTTGGAATAAGTCGGCAGTTTCTCCGCGAGCTAACATTTCGAATGTTGGCACATCATCAACTGGTATATTGTCCGCGTCGATATCTATTCCTTCTATTTTCTTTACTCTGTTTACTGTATCGGCGATGATGGTCAAGTTTTTGAGACCGAGAAAGTCAAATTTTAGAAGACCAGCTCCGTTCTCATCTATGGAGTACATGTCGTACTGAGTAATTATTTTACCCTCACCTTTTGGATCGAATTGGAGAGGAGTAAAGTCGGTCAGGGTTGTAGGTGCTATGACCACGCCCGCGGCATGGACACCGATGTGCCGGGCGCATCCTTCTATCTTCTTTGCCATATCGATAATTTGGTGAGTGTCGATTTCTTCTGTGTAAGCAGTCTTGAGTTCCGGAACATCCAGGAGGGCTCTCTCTATGGTCATTGGGAAGCCCTGTGAGCCCATTGGGATGAGTTTCGATATTCGATCGCCGACTTCATAAGGAAAACCCATTGCTCTGGCTACGTCACGCACCGAACCGCGTGCCGCCATAGTTCCGAATGTTCCGATCTGGGCGACTTTGTCAGAACCATATTTGTGGCGGACATACTCGATGATCTCGTCGCGTCTGTCGTCGGCATAGTCCATGTCTATATCGGGAGCGGATGGTCGATCGGGATTTAGGAATCGTTCGAAAGGAATTTCATATTCGACGGGATTGATATTTGTAATACCAGCCAAGAATGTGACTATCGATCCAGACACGGACCCCCTAATATTCGAGAGTATTTTATTGTCACGGGCGAAACGAAGCATGTCGGCCACCACCAAGAAATATGGCGCATAGCCTTTTCCATTGATAATCCCTAGTTCATATTCGGCTCGATCGACGAGATCTTTTTTTTGTTCGACATTGCGTTTGGCGAATCCTTCGAAGACAAGACGTCTGAGTTCATCGGCAGGGGAAAGACCACTTTCTACTTTGAAATCTGGAAATGCCCATTTACCGAGTTGAAGTTCAAGATTGCAGTCACTGACTATTTGTTCTGTATTTTCGAGTGCTTCGGGTAGATCTGAAAATAGTTCAAGAGCCCTTTCGGTGGTGATAAATGAAAAGTCATCTTCGTCACCATCTGAAATTTTTTCTGATGAGTCGGTATGGGAATTTACTTTGAGTAAAGTGTCTCTGGCAAAACGGTCCTCTTGATGAAGATAGTAAACATCATGAGCTGCCATCAGCGGTATATTTTCACTCTTGGCGAATTCTACGAGAGTTTTCATATTTGTCTCATGACCTTGGATTTCGGGGTGACGGGTGATCTCTATGTACAGGCGGTTTTGCCCTTTATCACCGGGCCCGAATGTTTTTTTATAAAACCCGGCAACTTCGCGTGCCTTTTCCTTATTCCTACCTTTCAGAGACTGAGCGATTTCTCCAGAAAATGAAGGCATGATAGCGATCAGACCCTCATTGTATTTTTCGATGAGTTCACGATCGATACGGGGTTTGTAATAGAATCCTTCGATATGCGAAAGAGTAACTAGTTTTAATAGATTTTTGTATCCAGTCTCATTTATAGCGAGCATGACTAGTCTGGTGCGTCTATTGTCGATGCCGGCTTGCATGTCTTTTCGAGTTCGACCTGCAACATAAAAATCAACTCCGATTATCGGTTTGATCTCTTTTTTCTTGCAAGTTTTGTAAAACTCGATCGTACCATACATATTTCCATTGTCAGTTAGAGCCAGAGCATTCATGCCAGATTTCTTGGCTTCATTTACGAGCTCATCCAGTTTTGGTAGGGCGGAAAGCAGAGAATAGTGTGAGTGGGTGTGGAGATGGGTGAAATTGCTCATAATTTGAAGTATAGCGCAGGAAGTATTATTAGTGTAACCCCCTCACTTCCTCATTTGTCTTCCTCGAACTCTGCTTCCAATAAGTCCGAAAATCCCAAACAACTCACACCTGTCCCTAATAAGCACGTGAATTGCTCTGCAGAGCAATTCACTCTGTCCTCAGTACTTTTCTGATGCCATGAAAGGTTGGTGGTACAGTTAATGTGGTCG
>JBAZRG010000012.1:0-6916 GCA_041663145.1 Minisyncoccota bacterium | reverse complement strand
TCCTTTAATATTTTATATACTTTGTGTAAACAAGTCGGGTCCATCTAGGTCTCCAAAGAACTTAACGACGTCAGTATAGTCCTTGTCAACCTTTTTGTCAACACGCGCAAAGTGCCGTTCGGAATATTGCTTCATAAGGGAACCTAATTGTGCCGGGGTACACTTCCCGATCATCTTTTGTATTTTCTTGAAATCTGCTTGCTGCTCGGTCACGCCACCCTTTCCGCCCGGTTAGGCAATTCAAGTAAGGGGTTATCCACTTATCCACAAGTTATCCACACCCCCGCTTATAAACACCCCCTACATAAACTACGTGTTTTTTATATGTCTATATATAACATACAAAATATGTATTCTTTAATAAGCCACATCCTCGTAGGTGAGGTGCTCGGTACTAGCTCTTAACTCGTTGCTTGTAGGAAGCCGTACTTACCTTTCGGGCTATACGCCGGCCGAGAGAACCACCGATCAAAGCAATCTATTAACCTACCTTTTTTATCAACGGCGACAAAAAGAACCCCACACCCGAAGGTATGAGGTTCTTTCTGGCTACCACCTTAGCACTCGCTTTGACAAGGTGATAAACGGTTGGTATAATATAGGTAGTTTTCATCAAAAACTATTATACGCGCCGCCGTTAAACGAGTCAATAGAGTCCGCTTAATATAGGGCGGATTCTTTTGTTCTACGGGCAAAAAACAACCCCCAGGTACTAGCCGGGGGAAGGGTTGCTATACAATTAAAAGTAGCCTAGCGAAGAAGTCGTTAGACGTGCTAGTGACTCTGTATAACTGACCAACATAATTGTTTCAAAGTTCTAATTAAAATACAATAGGTAAGTTCAACGGGGCCTATATATATTGCGCTGGCCCCATAGAACCCTCAAGATTTGGATATACCAAAGGTTGAGGGAGTCTAACCTAAAAGTCGTTTTCAATCGGCTGGTAAAACGGTATCCACTCCGTTGACGTTGCAAGTAGTCCTGTCTTATCCATCCGAATCTCAACGATTAACCCCCCAATGTTAGGCGACAGACCCAATCTTGTTAGGAAGGGCGTCTGACTTTGGAAGGCTCCCATCATGAAAGACTCACAATTGCGATACGCCGGGACATGGCACTGTACGTGGTAGTGTCCCAAGAAAAGCATGTGAGGTTTCACTTCGGGTGCGAACTGCTCCACGATTTTTTGGAGTTTGTACGAACGAGCATAGGCCGCGCCACCAGCACCGTGCATGAGACCAATCTTGATTCCATCAATCTTTAAAAAGGCAAGATAGTCACCAAGATAGTCCATATCCGTGCGCTTGTCGCAAACTGCTTTGACGATGTTATAGCCGTCGGTTTTCCAAAACGATTCGTCATGGTTTCCCAAGATAACTTTCGTCTGGATACCCGGTATGTGGGGATAGTGTGAAATCACATAATCCCGTTGTTCGTCAGCCCCGTGAAGGAAAAGCTCGTACTCCTGGCCTTTATAGACCTTGCTTCCGTCCACAAGGTCGCCGCAGTGAAGAACAAGCTCAATCCCACGTTTCTTGCACAACTTGTAAAAGGTGTGAAGGTGCGTGAGTTGTTGGTATTTAGAACCAATTTGGGTGCATGAGATGACCGCGAAACGGTATTTATCTCCTGCAAGTTTGGTCAAATCGGCTTTAAATAGACGCCCCGACGTTGTTGGAGGAACCTTAGAAACGAAAAAACCACGTTCCCGTAAGGTGTCCAAAAGGTCGCTCGTACGAATCTTTGTTAAATCCTTTTCTTTAGTCTCCATTTTTTTCTCCTGTTATAGGATTCCATAGTGTGTAGCGACGAGACGGTATTTTACGCATTTTAAATACTCGTCCTCGTGCATATTCGCTAACGCCCTGTCCTGCGCGGCCTGTAGGTTTGTCGCTACCCCGTAGAAGAAATAAATTTCTTCCCCTAAAAGCACTTCCAAAACTACAGAAAAAATTACAATCTGGTCCATACTGCCCTCCGCTCTTACCGGTCTAAATATTTAACTATATAGACTCCTGTAAGTTTCCACCTAGTGAGATTTATCTCCCAGAACGTCACAATCTCCTCATCTCTACGATGTTGTGTAACATCAGACCTTCGGTTCGCAGTACATCTAAGGCGAACTCAGATATCTGTTCGAGGATGGCTTCTATGGTTTCACCGGCACAGGTACACTCGCGAGGATAAAAATTCCCCCCGGAGTCTGTAAATGTAAGGATAACCACAAAGAACTTCATTTCTTTCTCCTCTCGAAATACAAGACCTTATTTAGTTGTTAAAGTGCTATTCGCCTTTGATTTTGGCGATTCTTGGCTTTAATTCACGTAAGAAGACTAGCAATATGTTTATTGCTATGGCTAACCACTTATTAGATATTTCCATATTTGATAATTCCGTGATAACTGCGGCCATTCCATACGAAACGGCTAGATACACGGCGACTTTGATTTCCGCCGGTAATTTCTCCCAGAAACGTTTTATTTTCTCTAACACTAAAATCACCTCCTAAATTTTTTTAAATAGCGCCCCAATAAGTTCCTTTGCCGTGTATTCGGCTAAGGGCTTATTTTTTGTGAGTTCTTTCCTTAAAAACGTGATGGTTTTGGTGTGTTCGATAATATTTTCGGCGTATTCTTTTCTTAGTTTCATCTCGCCCTCAAGCAAGTCCGTTATCGTTTTTCTATTGTTGTCACAAGCTTTCAAGGCTTCTGTCAGTTCCTCAACCTTAGTGCTAAAAACCCCCGCTTTTATACGCCAAGTATTTCGCGAATCTCGCATATCGGATAGTTGGTCGGATAGCTCGTTTATTTTGGCCTCCCAAGCCCCCACGTTGCCCTCAGTTGCATTTTCTACACGAAGTGCTAAAAGTATCGCTTTGGCTAAAACGCCCGCGACTTTGTTTGTGTTTAAAAGTATTTGTGAATCGTGCGGATCCTTTACCTGACCCATCTCGATAAGTACGCACGGTGTTTTCGCTGAAAGTGCTTTCCACATATAATAATATCTTGTGTTTGCGTTCGACCTGTTCTTAATATTTATATCTACACCGGGGAAAAAGTATGCTTCGATTTCCTTTGCTAAACGTTGGCTTTCTTCTGTAGCTCCGTCAGTAGATGGTTCGGGGAAATCGCAAAATCCGCTTCCTTCATCTCCTTGGTAGTCGGCGTCTCCGTGAATAGCTAGGAACAAATCCCAATCTACGTCAGCTGATGCGGGGTCGCAGTTAAAGTTAGCGTCAACTTTTTTGACTTCTATCCCTTTTTCTTCTAAAAGTAGGGCTGTCGCATCGCGAACTGCGGTGTTTATTTGAACCTCTCCACCAGCACCCGTAGATGTACGAAGTGCGGGGTCGCAATTTTCCTTAGTATTTAAATGACCGGCCTGCAAAACTATGCGTTTCACAATAACCTTTCTATAAATTAAATCCGGGTATAACCTGAGATAAAACAAGACCGAGAATTGCCATGAGTATCAGACCGCCGACACTCACAATCCCGTTCACAACCTTTTTTACAGGTTCAAACTCGACGTGGGTTACAAAATGTCTTTCCAAAGAATCAAATCTTGTATTAACCTCACGCCTAAAGTCATTTATCGTATCATATAGGTCTTTTTGCGTTACTTTTTCGTGTTCACTCATTTTTATATAAACGTTTGTTGAGACATGTTTGAATTGAGTACATTGTGTTGTTGGGTAGTTTGTTTGTTATTCATAATTAGCTTATAAACATTACTTTTGCTAAAGAAACACCTGCGTAGATATTGGTGACCTCTGCGTCTGTTAAGGCTCTATCCCATACTGCGACATCGTCTATTATTCCGTCTGCATATAAATCAACTGCCGCACCTTTATCCCTAGCACCTATTGAAAAATCTGCTGCACTATTAGCGGAAGAACCCGAAGCCGTTACTTCGGTTTTTACGCCGTTCATCCATATTTTTAGTTTTGTATTTGTTGAATCATAAACACCGACAACGTGATACCATTGTCCACCAACTATGGTGGATGGGGTATTTACAAGAGTATTTGTAGTAAGTCCCCTAATTAAAAGCTGAAAGTTGGTGTCGTTTTGATAAATAATCCAACCATTTGTTCCGTCATCGTGTGCAAAAATAGTTCCAAACTTCCCAGTAGCATCGGGCTTCATCCAAGCGGATACAGTTCGTGAACCTGTTATTTCAAGACCCGTAGCTGAGGCATCTGCTAAAGTTAGGTAGTCTGTGTTTGCTAAAGTAAACTCAGCTCCATTACCGAACTTTCCTGCAACATAATCAGGAGCATTACCAAGTCCCATTGTGTTATTTTTACCGCTTGAATCTGTACCATCTGCTTCCAGTCTCCAATACCCCTGCATATTTGCGTCAAGGTATAAAGGTGAGTTGATTATCTCGAGTGCCATTACGGAAGTTCAAACCTTAACTCTATCAGAAGTCCCTTGGCTGCGGTGGTTGAGACAGCATCAACATCTATTGCCAAAATATCGCCTGTTGCAACATCGTCTTTGGTTGTGTCTATAACTGCTGCGGCGGCTGCAGTAGAGCTATCGGTTTCTGCGGAGTCTATGGTTAATTTAGTACTTAACATATCAACACTATCTGTCTTGTTTCGGATTTGAATATCTGTAGTATTTGTTGTTCCTGCCGTATAAACGGAGCCTGCAACACCCGTTAAATTCATACCGTTAAGCTCGGCCGGTATTCTAAAAAAGGCCTTTGCATCTCCCGTCGAAGTACTTACGGCGGCGTCAACAACCTGAATTTCAAAAATAGACGGCTTTCTAAGCCTTCCCGCACCTTTCATTTTTATATCCATCCCAATATCCGTGTCCCCGCCTGTTGCTGATAATACGGGGTTACCTGCTGTTGCCGCGTTAGCAAGGGTTATTTCGTTTACTGCCGAAGCTGTTGCCGTAACCTTGATTATTTCGTTTCCCGCGCTATCTGCTATTGCGGTTGTTATTTTAGGCGAGGTTAAAGCCAAACCAGAACTATGTACCCCATCCTGACCGTGTCCAACAAGTATTCCGTCGATAACATCGTTCCACATATCTGCCGTAATAACGACCTCAACAACAGCACCCGCCAAGTGCGCTTGCGCCGTACCCTCTACTCCGCGAGTACTTGTCACAAGGTTTGACCCACTAACTACACCGACAACCGTTTCCTCTAAAGAGGGGGTTTTTGTACCCGATGAATCCACCCTGTCTATAACTATTTCAACGGCCGTGTCTGTTGGAAGTCCTGTTGCTGAGGAAAGGGGGATAGTTGTAACTACTGCGTCCGAAACACCTCCGGCACCAATTTGCCCCACCCACTTTCTCGCTCCCTTCTTAAACAAATCCGTGCTACTTGCGGCCATACTTTCTCCTTATCGTTAAAAATTTATTAAGTACAAAAAAAAGACTAGTCGCCCAATGGCTTCTAGTCCAACCGATTATCCTATTCGGTAAAGATACTGCAATTCTACGCCTTTTAACCATATAAGTCAATCCTAAGTCCAGCTGGACGGCAACCTGCGTCTGACCAAATTGCCCTTTGATTGCAAGGACAGTATAGTGAAGTCAGTGTCCGCCGTGCTAGACGAAACTTTATACTGCAAATTATAAATTTTAGCGCGTTTCTTTATCGCCTTTTTAACTGTTGCTTGTGTAAACGTAGTTGGGGCGTCCACTAAAACTATAGCCCAGTTATCCGCACCACCGGAAACCGAGGTCTGTGTTTCCGAGAAGTGATTTTCACCAAAAAAGTCGGTTCCTATACCTGTATTAGACCCAAAGTTAGTTATGGTCGCTGTTGCTAGAGTCGCAAAACTATTACCCTTTCCTATTCCTAATATTTGAAAATTTACAACCCCTCTAGGATTTCCCAACTCGACTATCGACTCTTTTATGTTCAAGACATCGGTTTTTACCTTAGACACGGAAAGTAGTGGGGAAAGATAAGACTGAGTAAAAGCCACACCGAGGTCGTTTAGGATATTTTCCGATATCTCAATAAGCCTTGTCCCCGACATGGGTATACATAGGAATTTAGTATTACCGCCCGTAGTCGTATATTCGAGAAATTGTTTTGCGCCGAATGACCAATCTACCGCCCAGTTTGATCTTTCATCGTCCCACACTATTATTCTGTCATTTCCGGCGCTAGATGTAGGAACCGATATGAAAACCTTCGCGTCATAATAATATGCACACACGGTACCCATTTTCGCCCCCGACAGACTTCTCCAATAAGGACGTATGTTTTGGGATTTTTCGTTTGTTCTTAAAATACCGTAGTAATTCTTTTCTGCGCCAAGATCGAACCAACCCTTACGATTAGGAAAAGCAATATTATTCGGAGTATTAACAACACCTAAAACAGACTCGGTTCCGAAAGACCCCACAACTTTAGTAGCCGAAGGCACGGAAAACGATGTAGTACCAACGGTAGCACTCGATATAGTTATTTGCCAGACAGCACCCCTGCCATCGGGCGTTTGTGCCATAACCGTAGCTCTACCCTCCCCCGTACCACTTTGATAGTGTTTTACTGCTACGGGAATTTCTCTGCCACCTTTTTCTAGGTTTATCCACCCACCGCCGTAAAAATCGGAAAAATTACCAATAAAAGCTCCCGTACCTGAAAAATACACCTTGTACATATCGTTTGCATTGTTAGTCGCCCATATTCTATTGCCCGATAAGCACATAGATATAAATTTGGGCGCACCTGTAGTATTGTCGTCGGGAACCTCTATATATTCGTTTAGATCATTAGTCCCATCATCGGTAAAGTTAGCAACATCGGAATCCCCAAGTAAAACCTCGTACCCCGACAGGTCTGTTAAGTATATTTGATACCTTGTCGCTCCAGCAGAAGCCGTCCACGACCACGTTATCTTATCCGTGCTTGAAACCCAACTATCTCTTGTCT
>JBAZRG010000011.1:0-7549 GCA_041663145.1 Minisyncoccota bacterium | reverse complement strand
GAAGGAAACCGTGGCGCACAGGAGGATCGCTAAGATGATAAATGATAGTCGTTTCATGTGTCCTCCTTAATCAGTGACCCACGTTCCCGCGCCTGTCGCACAGATCCAGTTGAACGGTTTGGTATAGGCGGCGGTATTGTAGAAATTAGCCGTAGTAGTTCCAGCGGTAACTAAAGCATCAGTCCCGAAGGTAAATGTTCCATCGGATTTACTGGCGGTAACATAGCCAATCCTTACATGAGATGCCTCTGGATTCTGTGCTGCCATTGCCGCGATAGCCGTCGCTTCATCGGCGTGTTCATCAGCCGCTTGCCCGGTTTCTTCTACCGCATCTATCGTTCCATTTACCCCTACATCAAAAGCTACGACCCCCCACTTAGCCGCTACAATAACATCATCCCCAGGAGCCGTTCCGTCAGTTGCAGCCACGGCATAGACCTGCCCTGCTATATCAATCGTTGCCGCTGTATTCTTCACATCATCGGTTGCAGTCGCCGCACTCAAGGCGGTAGCCGTGGACATACCAGTGGATGATACTTGTTCTGTGTAGCAGACCACAGATGCGCCTTGCGTCGGGGTGTCAATCGTCACATAGGCTTTCCCGCAAGTGCCGTCCAAGCACATCGTCGCCGCTGTTGCCGCCGTGAATCTGTAATAATTGGTCGCTGCAACCGCTGTCCCGACAAAGCCAACGAAGTTGTATCCCTCTGCCGCTGCGGGAAGCGTATGGTTCCTATCCACCACACCCTGCCCAGCATTAGTTATGATTGTTCCTGATACCTGTGCCGCTGAAAGACTAAGGTCTGCCGCACCCCCGGCAACGCGGGGAAGGGTTACGAGTGGAGCCGTCAAGGTCTTGTTGGTAAGGGTTTCAGATCCAGTCAGTGTAGCCAGAGTCAAGGAACCAGCATCCGGCAAGGCATAGGATCGTGCCTGTGTCGGCCCAGTGAAAGTAACCTGTCCCGCTGTCGGGCCGATACATACACTTGCCTCGACACCGTCCTGAACAACCTTCCAGATATTTGCTTCTGGATAGAGTTGATTAGCTGAAGCGGTCGGAGCAATCGCCGTGTTGTTTGTAATGGTCATCTGATACGAACCATCCGCGCCGACACCATAAACCTGCGTCCAAGTGTTCGTTGCGGAACAGTGGTAGAGAATATGCGTGTCGGTCCCGTAGTAGAAGGCCGCTCCATCGGTACAATTACCCTTAGAGGCATCAGCGCCAGCGGTTAGGGTAGCAGCAGGTGCGAAATCCCCCGTGGCCGCATAAGCCGCCGTGCCGAGGGCGGTTGAGCCGATCATGTTGGTGCCGTCTGAGATAAAGACCTTGCCGACGGTGGGAACGGCTATCGGAAAAGTATACGCTGACAATGACCATTTCGGGTCTGCATCCCCGATGATAAACTTACCCTGTGCGACGGAAAGGCCGCCTATCGTTGTAAGGTTGGCATCGATGGAATATGCTATGGAGTATGGACCGACAGTCGAGCCATTAACATAACAATAAAGTCCGGCTGTGGTAGTCCAGCAATCACCATTTGCAGGAGTATTGGGAGCAACACCATGAGGCAGATTGAAGCCTGCCCCTGCAACTGCGGCAGATGCGGCAGTCGTGACTTTGCCCGTGAAGGTTGGAGATGCAACAGGAGCCTTATCTGCCAACAGATTATTTACCGTAATTTTACTTGTCACTCCAGATGCTACAACAGGCACAACGTCGGTTGCTCCGGTCGTGGATGTCACGGCGGGTAGTTCTGAGATTTTGACATCCGCTGCATATAATGGAAGACAAAACAACAATATCAAAAGTGTCAATCCATATATTTTTTTCATTGCTTATCCTCCATAATTTTCTTTATGTTATCTTATCGACAATTTTCTTTCCATCTTCGCTTATTATATTTGAACCATCCTCGGCAGATAAATTACGAGTTGTTAATTGATCTGCTTTAGCCCAATTATCTCCATCATAACAAATATATTTCACACTCGTATCCCATGCCCAATAAGTTGATCCAATACAAACTCCAGACGGAAAAGTATCAGTGGATAATCCTACAAATCTTTTCAATGCTCCAACGAGTGTTATTGCCACGATATACCTCTTAAACTAAATATCCAGCCGGTGCAATCGCACGATATCTGCATGAAGTTATGCAAGTCGTCGGGTCATCCGTCGCCGTCCCCCCCACAATAGTTAGTTGGATTTTCTTCCCCACGGGGAGAGCAAAAGGAGTTGTGTAAGCGAAAACCTTATTATTCGTCAAATTCGCTTTAAGGCCCGCCGCTGCTGCAATTAGGGTAATAACCGTTGTCGTATCCGTCTGCACGGTGATCCCGGTTAAGGCTACGTCATCCGTAAGGTCTTTATTCGGCAAGGTCAAGGTAAAGTATTCGACATAAACACTTCCATCAGTAGCCACAAAGAGGTCAATGTTTCCGGCACCATTATGAAGATCAACCGTTCCCGGCTGGACAACACTATTAGTGGAATAAGCAATCCAGTTGGTGCCATCGTATGTTTTCAAAAGGGTGCCTGTGTCGTAACACCAGCAGTAGCTTCCAATCGCAACTCCGGTGGGTTTGGTATCCGTGGACAGGCATACATATCTTTGGATTCTGGATTCGATAGATACTGTCATTTTGCTTCTCCTAATCTTTGAAGCAGTGAAGGCGGGGACCGTGAACATATCCCCCACCGGGAGGGATTAATCTTTCTTTTCCGCTATCGCATCGCAGAGGATGACCGCAGCTAACTCCTTTGACCGCCGGGCCGTAACGGTTGAACGGCAATTCTGGCCGCCGGGTTCAAAAATCTGACACATTTTAGGTCTCTGATCGTAAACACAGCATTTCCCGTCCTTCAGCATCAGGCACCTGGCCTCAAACAACCTCATATTGACGCTTTGCTTTCCGCCAATCTCCCGAACTTGAGGCAGACTACGAAACTCCAAAAACCTCACAAAGTCAGAAGATTGGGCGAAAGGCGTGATGTCAAGCGTCACTGCCTCACAACACGCCCCGCCGCAAATCTCGCACATCGGGTTAGAGGAAAACTTCTGTTCGCTCACGTTCTTTCCTTTCTTTACGCCAACGCCGCAGGCAGTGATTTTGCACCCGGCAGGTCGTAGAAGTTGCCCGACGTGCAGTTGCCTGCCGCCAACCCTTCGGTTAGGTTGTCGGTGTTTGCCACCCAGTCAGTCGTATCAAGTGACTGTACCGTGATGTACCCGACCTGGACATGCGAGGCGGTCACCGCAGGCAACGCGGCAATCGCTGAGGCTTCGTCCGTATAGTCCATATCTGCCGCCGTGGTGAACGCGGCTGGCTTCGTGTGGAATGTTCCGTCTACGCCAATCTCCACGATCCACGCCCCCCAATGGTTCGTCCCCGCTGCGGCGGCGGTATTGATCGTGTTCGCGGCAGAGAAGACCAGATCATCGGTCGCGGTCTTGGTGTACGGCAGCCCGGCAATCGTGTAGATCAACTCCGTTGTCGTCTTAAACTTCTCGGCAGTTGCCGAGATAAGCAGCGTGCCTATCTGGAGCAGCCCATCCGCCAGCCAAGTCCGCAACCCGTTAATCATCGTCTTCGCTGTACCCGCAATGGAAGTCACACCGCCCTTGGTCATGGCGACATCGCCGGTCATGGCATAAGCCGCAGCCGTCTCCCCGGCACCCTGACCCAGAGCCATCGCGCCCTCAGCCGAAATATCCAGAGCTGTTACGTCTCCGTCCGTTTTCGTTCCGACAAGGATTGTCCCCGCCGCTGCCGCGATCATCGTATCCTCAACGGCTTTTGCCTGAATTGTGGTTGCACCCGTCTTGTCCATCTTCACGTCGCCGGACAGAGCGGCAGCCGCAGGAGTTTCACCCGCCCCCTGACCGATGATCAAGGCACCTTCGGCGCTAATATCAACCGCCGATGCAACATTGGTCGTCTTAGTTCCGACATCAATAGTACCGGCGGTGAGAGCAATCATTCCAGGGTCAACCGCGCCGGACTGAATGGTAGTGGCACCGGTTTAGCCATCTTTACATCGCCGGAAAGGGCCGCAGCCGCACACGTCTCGCCCGCACCCTGCCCGATCACAACAGCACCTTCGGCAGAGGCATCGAGAGCCGTCACGTCACCGGATGTTTTGGTTCCGATTAAAACCGTACCCGCCGCCGCAGCGATCATGGTATTTTCAACCGCCTTTGCCGAAATAGTCAAAGCGCCGGTGTTGGCAAGGGAGGCGTCACCGCTTATGGTTTTCGCCGCGATGGTCGTTCCGTTACCGATCATAATCGCTGTGTCGGTTTTAGCCGCAAGAGCAACCGCCTTGCCCGCTGAATCCCCAATAAGGATGCTCCCCTCTGCTAAGGCGAGGTCATTAGGAGACAGTGTGGCATCCGTGATTGTCGTTGTTCCTAGAGATTCAAGGGTGCTCCCGGAAGGAAACGACAACTTTCTGTTCGTCCCGTCCCATGTGGCGATGATATTTTTAGACTTGTCGTAGAAGACAAGATTTCCGCTTACCCATTCAGTTGTTACATTTGTTACTGGCATGATATTCCTCCAAAATCCGTACATGACGAATCATGTTTAAGGGAGCGGTTCCCCCTAATTATGGGTAGGATGGATTATTAGTCCACCCTACCCGTATTTAGTTACGCAAGCACCGTATCCGAATTGCTTCCAGGATAACGGGGTTCGCAAATCGCAAAGCCAGTCACAGTTCCGGCAGCACTTCCGGGATCGGTGAACGTGCAAGAGATCCAATCATGGTCAAGAGCCGAATTCATGTCAGCCAAATCAACCTCGACAACCAACATGAAATTGGAATACGTGCCGTAGGTAATAACCAGACTGGATGCACTAGTGTAATCAGTAAGCACATCGGCGGATGTAGCCGAACCTGCCGTAGCTGTACCAATTGCCGCCCCTCCAAAAGCATAGTTGAATCTTACGGCAGTCGTGTAGGTATTATCGTCAGTCGCACTCGTAACAGTCAACGTAGACGAATCGCCCGAGAGAGTATTCAACATGAAAATAAAACAAATCTTACCTACCAGATCCCTGCAATTAATACTGTGAGTATACACAGTGCTGGAGATATCAAGCTCCTTTGCAATCGGAACGATT
This sequence comes from Minisyncoccota bacterium, assembly GCA_041663145.1. GTDB lineage: Bacteria > Patescibacteriota > Minisyncoccia > Phycocordibacterales > PALSA-1337 > C7867-002. The sequence continues at coordinate 2,419 of JBAZRG010000011.1, read as the reverse complement.
TTGTATTTTTCGCTAATCATTGTATAGTCCTCCTTTTGAATATGGAGGGGAATTTCACCCCTCTATATTATTAATTATATCATCACCTTAGCTTGCCGCCAGCGTCACAAACGGACCCTGAGTATTGGTAGACGAACTTCCCTTATAAGGAGTCAGCACCTTATTGCGAATCGGGCCGCCGTCGAAACGATAAATCCAACGGAAGGTCATTTCGTCGTACAGGAACCGGACATGGATACTGGATGCCGCTTCGATCCCGCCCTTGGTAAGCAGCAGGTATTCCCCAAGATCGGCTAAAAGAATATCCCCTGCTGTACCCGGAGCCTCGCACTGTTCAATGGGGATGATAGGCTTACCAAGCAGAGTCATGTAAGGCTGACCAGCGGCGCCGTTGGGCGGAAGAAACACAGGAGTCATTGCCGTTCCGCCAGTGAGCGTCATCAGCATAATGTCAGGGAGAAGCGCACGGTTGATGAACCACACGGCAGACGGATCAGACGAGGAAAGTAGTCTTGCGTACATACGAACCACATTCTCGTACAGGATCTTCTGAACATTGCTTGCCCGTGTACCCTGCCCCGTTTCCACCGCCTGAGACACCGTGCAAGGAGCATTCAATACCCCAAGTGCATGACCCGCACCAACCCCACGGATGATTTCGTCATCGATTTTGAATCCGAATTCAGCCGGGAACCAGCGATTCACAACTGCGGTAAGCTGTGAGGAGTCTTTGAGAACATCGCCGGTAGCATAGAAAATCCCCATGCAGTCCTTTAGTTTCCAAACACCTTCACGGAACTTGGGTTTAGATGCAGTAACAGTATCCGCCTCAGCCTTCATATAAACCTGGATTCCGCCGAATCGAGAGCCGGTAGCACGGGAAGTCTCATCAACCAGATTCAGGGTGAGACTATTGGAATTAGCGGAACAGGGAACATTGAAGCATCTCTGAGACAACAGGCCAGTTGCAATAGTTCCGCGATCCAGCATGGTAGCCTTGTCAGTTTCCACCAAGAATCCACCCTCGGAAGGGATAAGCTCGTTGGCACCGGAAGCCGCATCCGCACGAACCTGCCCAAGCCGGGCAATCGCTTCAGCACGAGAAGAATGCGCCAGATCCGGATTAACTGCCGCAACCACATCAAGAAGTTGCTGACCGATACTGGAATAGACGGATTTCTTCTTTTCGCCGGTTCCGCCACCGGGAGCCTGCATCTTGGCTACCGCAGCTTCAATGGATTCGAGTTGAGTTTTCATAGTAGCGATTGCAGCCACATCCTCGGCAATCTTTTTTACCTTGTCTTCGAGCAGGGGATCGACAGTTCCCTTTGCCTCAAGATCCTTCAGGCGTTTCTCGTTGTCAATCCGGAAAGACTCCAGAGCCCTGCCCTGATCCTCAATAAGTTTTTTAATTTCTTCGGACATTTTATTTACCTCCTGTGAGTATGTTAATGTTAGACTTTAATGCCGCAATAATGGACGGAGTAAGAGTGTCTTGCGGCGGTACGATTACAGGTGGAACAATAACGGGTGGATCTACTTCATCACTTGCATCAGCGCGTTTCGCAGCTATTGCTCGTGCATATTCTCGGCTCGCACCCGCATTTCGCAGAGCACGTTCCGTTTCTTTTCGTGTTAATTCACGACCTTGGGAATAATCATCAGTATCCGGAACTTTACCAAAGATAGAAAGATCGTATTCTGCCTTAACGGATTTACCAGTAACTATTTCATCAACAAATCCATGTTCTTTTGCTTCTTTGGCAGACATATAGGTAGTATCTTTCATCATGGAACTAATTTCCTTCTTTGATTTCTTAGTTTTATTCTGATATGCACCCATAATGATTTCATTATCTACCTTGGCTAAAAACTCAGATAATTCAGCAAACTCGTATTGGTTGCCTGCTGCAATAGTCCAGGCGTTATGGATCATTAACATTGTATTATCGAATGCTTGGACTTTTTTACCTGCCATAGTTATAACGGATGCAATGGATGCCGCGATGCCTTCAATACGGGTAGTTACATTACCCTTATGGGATGTAAGGGCATTGTAGATTGCTGCACCATCAAATACATCACCACCAGGAGAATTAATACGAAGAAGGATGTTATCCATCCCGGATATCGCTTGAATGAAATCACGGGGATCGTTGTAGGGCCAGCCAACATAGTCAAAAAGTAGAATTTCGGATTCCTCGTTATCATTTTTGGCTGCAATTACTTTGAACCATTCTTTATTATCAAGTGACTTGTTGTATATTGCAGCAATTGCATGAGCATTGGCTTGGGTACGATAGGATAATTTCATTGTTTTACTCCTTTCTCCGGGTCGGCAGGAGGATTGGTATTGTCTTTTTTTATCTTGTCACTTTCCTTGATGGTTGAAGTCCTACTTCTGAATTCATCACCACCA
>JBAZRG010000010.1:0-8393 GCA_041663145.1 Minisyncoccota bacterium | reverse complement strand
GAGCTGGTCGAGAGACACGTCGCGGTAGATCATGCGGTATACTCCGTCGGGTCACCGACAGTTGCTAAGGATTCACGCCGTTCGACGCAGGTGCCGCAGACGCCGCAGTGCTTCTCGCCACCTTTGTAGCACGACCACGTCAACGCCCACGGCACGCCGAGTGTCTGCCCGAGCTTGGCGATCTCTGTCTTGCTGATGTGCACGAACGGGGCTGTGACCTGCGGCTGCACGAACCCATCACTTGCGGTCTTCACCATGACATTGAACGCGTCGAGGAACTCCGGCCGACAGTCCGGGTAGATCGCGTGATCTCCGGCGTGGATAGCCGTCGCCACCCGCTCCGCACCAATCGACCACGCATGGCCTACCGCAACGGACAAGAAGATCGCGTTGCGCATCGGCACGACAGTCGCCTTCATCGACTCGGCCGCGTAGTGCCCCTCTGGGACCGCGATGTCTCCACTTGTGAGCGCCGACCGCAGCACGTGCTGCAGCCCATCGAGAGGCACGATCTGATGGGGGATCACAAGGTCGCTTGCCAGGCGCCAGGCGAACTCCAGCTCGCGACGGTGGCGCTGCCCATAACTGACGCTGAGAGTGGACACGTTCGCCGCGCTGTGCTCTTTGATCATCTTGTAGAGTAACGTGGCTGAATCCATACCACCGCTGAGGAGAACGACAACCTTCATGATAAACTCCCTGTGTAATTGTCACCATCCCACGTCACCCCGCGTGACGTCCAGAGATCCGTGACGTGTCGTTCTAGCGCAAGCTGACACTGCACATTATGTTCGCGTCGCCCGAGGTGGGCTGATCCGTTCTTCGCCTTATTCAACGCCACCCCGTCGACAAGCCCCCCGTTCAGTGTGCGCTGCGCATACAGAATCCAGTTATCGGTCTGGACGTGGCCGTTCACCCACTGTTGGACGCGGCCCATGCCGGCGGACACGAGTGCCGTCGAACTGTCCGCACTGAACCATGGATACCGCTCAAGCACCCACTGCGCCACGACGCCGAACACATGCACGCGGATCGGCCAGTGATCCTTCAGCCGCGCCCAACAGGCGTCGAGGTAGATTTGGATATTACCTGCAGTGACCGACTTGCCCTTGCCGACCAGCCCACCGAGGGCGAGAGGCAACCCGAGGGAGGCGAGGCGATGCAGCTCGTCCCACGGGCTACCCTTGTGAAAGACGGCCATCGGTTTCAATCCGTCGGCGAGCATCTTGTCGAGGTTGCGGGCGCTCCCACGCCAGTCGCCGATTACGTCGAGATTGCAATACGTCGCGAAACGTGGCTCATATTGGTGAATGTATCGACAGTAGTCCCCCATGTTTAATACTGCCCCTCGTGACCACGCGCTGAATGCTCCTGAATCTAGAAACAACGAAACGCCCGGCGGCGGTTCGTTATGCACGAGGAGATTGAACGAGTCTTTCGCCCAGTTGTCTTTATCTGCGAACGACAGAAGCCGGTTATGCGCTCGCCAACTGTAGACAAGAGACTCCGCTCCTTCTCCGACGATGAGTCCCGCGAAATAGAGCTTCACTTACACCCCGCACATCTCTCAACCGGACTCCCGACAATAGACCCCCGATGCGGATTCTCGAACGCCGGCAACGGACTCCGATGCTGCATCCCACGTGCCGTCATCTCCACGACAAGTGCCTCGTGCCTGGGGACGATCTGGTCCGTGTCTACCAGCCCGCGGCTGTAGTAGCCCTCCATGCTGACGCCCTTGTTGAGGGACCAGACCATCATGTGCAGCTCGACGTGCTCGCCGAGCAGATGTTGACGACAAAGGGACGACGGAGACGCGGCCCACATTCTCATTTCACAACCCGCCTTGATTGCACAGGTCCATGAACTTATCGAGAGACACGCAATGAATACGATCGGACCCTAGGATGGTATCTCGATAGAACCCGTGGAACATCCAGTCTTTGAAAGATTGATATCCGGCGTCCGGTTTCCCGGTCTCTTTATTGATCGCTTCACCGGTTAAGACAATATAAGCAGCCTTAAATCGTCCAGGATTCTTCTGCATGGACATCGATAGGCGCACTACTTCGCCGAGGGTCTTCGGGTAAAGTGACCCAGACGCGCCCTGGTACTTGACCTCGATAATAAACTCATCGTTCCCACGAAACGCAATCCAATCCGGCGTATGTGCGACACCGTAGAGAATCGCGATGGCGGTGTTTTGTTTCTTAGAGGGGGAGTTGATAACCGTTTCGACGGAGCGCGACCGCTACGACCTCTTCAACATTCGACCCTGTAGATGTGTCTCGTGTTCCGTATTCAGGCCGCCCCTCATCTGGCCACCCAAATAAGTTATCTGAGATGTAATCTGTCATGATCTCACCAACGCCAGAAACTCCGCCCTCGCCTCCGGCTTCGTCAATAACACCCCACGCATACACGAGGTCGTCGTCCACGGATTGGACTTGACCCCTCGCAACGCCATGCACGAGTGCTGCGCACGTAGGATGACACCAACGCCCTGCGGGTGGAGGTTCTCCTCCAGCATATCCGCGATCGCCGTGCAGATGCGTTCCTGGTTTTGCAACCCCTTCGCGCAGTATGCCACCGTGCGCGCCAGCTTCGACAGCCCCACGATGCGACCATCCGGGATGTAACACACCGAGGCCACGCCGGTGAACGGAGCCAGATGGTGTTCACAGAGGGAGTGGAACTCGATGGGCGTCTGCACGATCATCTCGTTGATGCCTTCGTTCTTAAACGAGGTGAACTTGAATGGTTCTCGGTGGCACATCTCGGTCAGCATGGCCGCCATGCGACGAGGGGTTTCTTTTAACCCTTCACGATCGACATCCTCACCGAGCGCGAGAAGTAGCTCCTTCACAGCACGTTCGGCCCTCATCATCTTACCCCCAGGAACTTGTGCAGTTGGGCACTGAGCCGGAGCTGCGGGTAATCATCGACCACCCCGAGCGTTTCGTCGAGCGCCATGTGGTCAATGGTCTTCACACCGTTGCGCGGCTGCACATAGACCCGCTTCCCCTCGTCTGCCCACCGCACGGCGTCTGTCAGTGTGGGCCATCCCGGCCCGCTGCCCAGACCGCCAAGGATCACCTTCACCTCGTCGGCATCCTTGACCATCTGTTCGAGATACCCCGGCTTCGGAGATACGGTCACCCACAGCGGCCAATTGTAGAGCCTACCATCTGTCCGACGGATATAGTGACGCCCACCCCCTGTCAGCAGCCACGAGGGCTGCACCGTGCCACTGGTCTCAATGTGACACAGCCGTGTGCCCAACCCGAAGATCAGCTCCCGCAGGTCCCGGTCCAGCGGTTCACCGCCCGTGAGGACGACGTGCTTGTAAGAGCCCACCCACTCGGCCAGCTCCTCTACCGTGTAGAGTCCGCCGCCGAGGTTCGGATACATCTGCTCGAACTGCGTGTCGCAATGGGTGCAGACACTGTGCCCCACGCTACAGCCCACGGTGCGCAGGAAGGCCATCGGCGTGCCCGTGTAGAGTCCTTCGCCTTGCACCGCCTTGAAGCGCTCTGCGAGTGGTATCCGAGTGGATGGCATCGTCACATGGATCACGCCCTCACCTCCGCCCACCCGTTCGGCGTCTCGTAGATGCGCACGCGGGTGACGTTGAAGTCCACGCGCAGCAGCCGCAGCACCTCCACGGCGATGTTCTCGGCCGTGGGGATGAAGGGCACGCGAAACACGCCCCACAGGTCTTGCGCCTCCGGCTTGTAGTTCGACATCAGCTGGTCCTTGTCGTGCAGCATGCAGCGGTGGTCCCACGCGCCGATCCTCTGCTCCAGCACTTGCTTCAGGTCACCGAAGTCCACCACCATCCCGTCTGTGCATACACGGCCAGTGATGTCGATCTCCGCCGTGTAGCGGTGCCCATGCAGACGCCGACACTTCCCACCGTGGTCGGGCAGCCGGTGGCCCATATCCCAGTCGTAGCGCTTCGTCACGGTGACGACGGGTGTGCCAGGCACCGTGTCAAACTCCAGGGGTAGTTCCAACTGCTCTTCCATACTCTCTCCTATACGCCTCGATGCGTTGTTCGTAGAACTCTCGGCTCGGTACGTGATAGATAGGATCTTCACACAAGACAGCCATGTCGCGGATAATCTGTTCGCGGAGGCCGTCGGGATAAGACACCACACAGACCGTCGGGGGCGCCTCAAAGTCGAAGGTCGGTTGACTCACGACGGCTCCGACTTCGGTTGCAACGCCAGTCGTCGCTCACGCCTCCGCATCGCGCTCGGCCCTTGCCGGCGCTTGACGTTGCGCATGTGAATCTTCTCGGCTGTGGTGTAGTGCTTGGCGAGCTTGCTCTTGACGTGACGTCGGGACATGGGCTCCTCTGTTCGGGAACATTATGCCCGGCAGATAACTCTTGCACCTGCCGGGCGACCGCCTCTGCCTTTCGGGCCTTGCGGCCACGGGCAGGGATCGGAGAGTTACAGGCCGAGCTTGGCCTTGCGGGCCGCGAGGTTCGCCGCCTGCTTGGCGATGCGGGCTTCCTGGTCGGCGAGCTTCTGCATCGGCGTCTTGGCCGCGTTGGCTGCCTTGCGGTCGGCGGCTGCCGCCGCGCGCTCTTCGACCGTCATCTTGACCTTCGCCGCCTTCGGCCCCGCGACCGGCCAGTTGACTTCCAGGGTCTCCGGCGCGTCGCCGGCGAACAGGGTGCTCGAAATCTTGACGGAGCCTCGCACACCTGCGAGAGTGTAATACGCCGACTTGCCGTTGCCCTTGCGCTGCTTGCTGTCCTTGATGAGATTCACGTTGTGCTCCTGGGCCGTTGGCCCGATGACCGAGTTGACGGGTTCCGACTGGGGAAAGGTTACTTCAGGTGTGCTCGGTTTGTCAACGACTTTCTTGCTGCGTGCGACTTTCTTGCTGGACTTGGGAACGATGGGTGCCTTCTTTTTCATACTGTGACTCCTTGGTTGCCTACACTTTTTCGATACGCCCTGTCAACTTTAATCGCGACAGGCATTGCGGGGTGTTCTTGATGCTGGGCATCCCAGCGGCCAATCCTTCCGTGCTTAGACCGGGGTGCGCCTTGATGTAGTCGAGCATCTGCGCCGCTTGGCTCCCCACAGCCAGATCAGGAAACACACCGGACGCCAGCCACCAACCGGTGGATGCACGAGACGTTTGCAGCACCTCCCGTTGATGGTGAATGCGCTGGCGGCTCTCCTCCACCGCCTGTTCTTCCTCGGCGATGTCCAGTATCTCCTGCCGTGTTCTGGCGATGCGTAACTGCTCAGCGGCCAGCTTCCGCTCCTCCATCGCAATCTTGGTGCGCTCTACGTCCTCCACGATCTCCACACAACTGCCAGCGCTGATGTTCACCCCCTTCGCTTCTACTTCAAACTCCCGGTCACCGAGTGTGATGTGACGTCGAACCAGCGGCACGATCCGAGCGCGAGACGGGCTTACGAGGTCCACCCGCCAGAACGCGCCGTCGTAGAGGATGGTCTGCCCGGTCTGCAGGGCGTGATTGGACATCATCATGCCACCTTCGTCACTACTCCGTCGACCACGGTCGCCGTGGCATACCACTTGTGTGGCTGCGGGTAGTGAGGGCCTTCCAGCGTCACACGGTGCGTGCCTTGCTGCACCTTGTCCCCCGCGCCGAACATGTCATTCGGCTGATAGACGCCAATCCGCTTGCCAGCGGAGATCGCGTCCTTGAGGGCTTTCTTCGTGGCGAAATTCGTGTCTGTATACATCACTGTTCTCCCGTCTCGGCGAGTGCTAGGCGGGCGGCCCAGCGCGCGTTCAGGTAAGCGTAGAGCGCCTCGGTATCTGAGTCACAGGCCACCGCGAACCCGATGGCCACACGGCACAGGTTCCCGTAACGGGCGGCGGCATCGAGGTTGAAGGACATTAGCTGCACACCACAACGTCCATCACGCCCTCGGCCGCGAACGCCTTGGCCGCTGCGCGCTTGGCCTGCCCGTAGGTCATGCCGTTGAACCACTTCACGTGATCGAGGTAGTTACTGGACCTGTTGAACTCGTAGGCCACGAACGCCCACGAGCCGTAGCCCTTGGGGAACTTGCCATGTGCCTTTTCGTAGTCATTGACCAGGAACGTCACGTCGGACAGGCGGACGGGGCTGTTGGTGAGAGGCGCGGTGCTGGTGACCATGTTGTGCTCCTGTGTGGTGCCGGGGTGGTGTGTGACGCCGTTCATGTAAGAGAGTTTACAACAGGTTTTTAACTGTGTCAACCTTTATTTTTAACTTTTTTGGGCCTTTGTTTTCAACGACTTACAGCGATTCGTGGCCCCCTACACGATCTCCGCCCCGTTGTCAAGTCTTTTCTTTTGGGCTGAGCTGTGTTACTGTGTATTTGCTTGGGCGCGGTCCCACCTGACCCCGTCCGCCGACGCCCTGTCGGCCTAAGCTGGCCCCAGCCAGTGCCCGGCACCTAACACTGTTGAGGTGGCGACTGTGTTCTATCAATGGCTGCTCGCACAACGCGAGCGACGGGACGATGTGGGGCGGTTCGCCGTGCTCGCCTCCCAAGACAAGACCTTCCCTCGTAGATCTCACCGACTCTTCCGGCTGCTGCGTTACTACAGCACACAACCACAGATGCGACAGGCGCTCAAGCAGGCGCATGCCGAGTGGCGAGCGGCGCGATGACGGGCGCCAACATCGTCCAATCCTACCTCACACAGAACTATCGCATCGTCACCTGGCCCGCTGTCGGAGACAGCAAGGGACCGAGGGAATCAGGGTGGCCGGCCAAGACCTACACCCTCGACGACTACCACGACGGGGACCGCGTCGGGCTGCTCACGGGGCACGAGATCAGCCCTGGTCACTTCCTGCACGATGTCGACCTGGACTGGGCACCGGGCGCCTCGATTGCCCTCAAGATCCTCCCCTCCACAGGCTTCACCTTCGGGCGCGCCAGCAAGCGTGTCAGTCACTGCTTCTACACCATACCCGAGGTGCTCACCACCTACCGTTACGAGGACATCGACAAGACCTGCCTCATCGAGATACGAGGCACGAAGGCGAGTGGAGAGATTGGCTTCCAGACGATGGCACCGCCAAGCATCTGGAGCAAGGACGGCAAGCAGGAGCCGCTCACCTTCGCCACGCACAGCACCCCCGCCCACCTCGAGCGCGCCAACGATCTGAAGCAACGCGTCTGTCTGTCAGCCATCGGCATGCTCCTGGCGAAGCACCTCGGGATGAACGGCTTCGGTCATGATGCGCGCCTCTGCACCGTTGGGTTCCTCCTCCGTGCCGGCCTCTCGGAAGACGACGTCACGCTGCTCGGCGAGGCCATGTCGCCGGTCACCAACAATACCGAGGTGTCCGATGTCCGGCGTGTCGTGCAGTCGACCACCACAGCACTCTCTGACCCTAAACAGAAAGTCAAAGGCGGGCCAGCACTCGCCCGCATCATCGGGACCACTGGCAAGGCGGTCCTCTCCCGCATCAATGAGTGGCTCGGGCGTGACAGTGACTTCATCCGTAATACTGAGGGCATCATCGTCGCCAAGAGTCAAGAGAACATCCGCCGCGCGATCGAGCTACTCGGGCACGAGCTGTCTTACAACGAGTTCGCTGCACAGATGCTCATCAAGGGCACCCACGACACCGCGCCTCGCCCGCTGGAAGACCCGCAGTGGAAGGCGCTCTATCTAGAGATCGACCGGGAGTATCGCTTCCAGCCTCCGCTCGAATTCTTCAAGATGGTCATCGAGGACACGGCCTGGCAGCACAGCTTCCACCCCGTGAAGCAGTATCTCGACGCGCTCGTCTGGGACCAGAAACCGAGACTCGACACCTGGCTCATCCGCTGCGCGGGCGTGGAGGACACACTATATACACGGGCCATCTCTGCCATCATGCTCATCGCCGCCGTGCGCCGCATCCGGCAGCCGGGGTGCAAGTATGACGAGATGGTGGTGTGGGAAAGCCACCAGGGCGCTGACAAGTCGAGTGCGGCCCAAGCGCTGTGCCCCAACCCAGACTGGTTCAGCGACGACCTGCGTCTCAACCTCCACGCGCAGGAACTCATCGAGGCGACGCTCGGGAAGTGGATTGTCGAGGCGTCAGACCTCGCCGGCAAACGTAAGACGGAGATTGAGCAGCTTAAGGCCATGCTCAGCCGACAAGTCGACGGCCCGGCCCGGATGGCGTATGCGCATTTCCCCGTCGAGCGTCCGAGACACTTCATCCTCATCGGCACCACCAACTCCAGCGCCTACTTGACAGACTCTACCGGCGGTCGACGCTTCTGGCCCATGACCGTGCAACGGTTCAATATCGCATTGATCAAACAACATCGGGATCAGTTGTGGGCGGAGGCGACAGCGCGAGAAGCGCAGGGGGAGTCAATCAGGTTGCGAGAAGAGTTATGGCC
>JBAZRG010000009.1:0-15524 GCA_041663145.1 Minisyncoccota bacterium | reverse complement strand
CGCTCCGTCAGACTTTCGTCCATTGCGGAAGATTCTCGACTGCAGCCACCCGTAGGTGTATGGGCCGTGTCTCAGTCCCATCGGTGGGGGTCACCCTCTCAGGTCCCCTAGGCGTCATAGCCTTGGTAAGCCATTACCTTACCAACTAGCTGATACCGATCAAGCCACTCATGGAGCGAAAAACTTTGCTCTTGCGAGATTATCGGGAATTACCTAACCTTTCGGCTAGCTATGCCCGACTCCACGGTGTGTACTTGATTATTACTACCTCGTCTGCCGGTTGCCCTTGCGGGCCCCCTTGACTTGCATGCCTTATCCACGCCGCCAGCGTTCATCCTGAGCTAGGATCAAACTCTTAACTATAAGTGAACGGAACAAAATAGAGGGCTGAATTTCTCCTTACGGAAAAATTCACTTCTTATCTTATATTTCACTAAAGTTTTAATTTTGACTTGGCTCATTTAGATCCAGTGAATAAAATGGATCAATTTGAATCATTGTTGAATATATTTGTCCTTGCATCACCCTCCGTAGCTTTAGCAAAGGAGGGCACATGTCCTACAAAATTCGAACAGAATCTAGTAGAACTGACTCACCGCCACTCCGCTAAGAGCATTGCGTGGTCCTGTCTTCTAAAGCTCTATTAAAGCTCGAGAAGAACGTTACATTCTCTAAAACTATGTGACTTTCAAAGTACCGCCGTCTGTTTAACAGCGTGGTATCCATATTACTTGGCTCGTGGATAAAGTCAAGCCCAAGAATATCACCGGAGACCTTTTGCAAAGTCTCTTGAGTTATCTTGCGGTCGCAAGCAGTATGCTAAGTTAGCGCCTAATGAGAGCACATGCTCACGAGACATGGATAGGCAGTTTCGTTTTCAAACTGTGGCAAACCGATATCCGCCCACTCTGCGGACCAGTTGTAATAGCCGACGTAATTATATAACAAAATTCGCCACCCAAGAAAGCCTGGGTGGCGAAGCGAAGAAACACAGAGCGCAAGGGTACAAGGCCCAAGGTTCAAGTGTTACGAAACTACTGCACGAGCACGGAGGCCGGAGTAGGAGTCCGAGGGGCTGCACCAGCTGACGCGCACCTCGCGGTCGTCGGCATTCCAGTCCACGCGCGGGACGCCGCCGTCCGAGTAACGCGAGCCACTACAAAGGGTGATATTCTCGACATCGAGATGATTCCCTGTTGCCAGGAAGTATCCCAGTTCAAGGAGGAGCCGTTCAAGGAGAGTGCTGCCCTTGATCTTTTCTTGAGCCAGCGTATCCGCTGACTTGTCCTTGAGTTCAGGATCCACCTCAATGGTTCTGAGGAACTTCACTCGATAGTCGCCATCCTTGGCAGGATCCCGATCATTCATCGGGACGTCCTTATCGAGATTATCGGTGTAGAGATACACGTTGACGTTGAGGTCGCGCAGAGCTTTGACAACCTTGTTCGGCATCACGCCTTTGAAGACGGGCACGACCCAGTAATTAGGATCATTCGCGTCATCATTGTTGAAATCAACCTTCATGCCGAGCGTCTCATAGGCCTTTTTCCAGTTGATCACGACATTATCGAGATCAAAGGGATTGCGATGATCGAGGAATGCTTGCAGATGTATTCCATTGAGACTTCTGTCGCCAAATTGACGAAAGAGGTCACTCAGCTGAGGAGCCGATACAGTCGACCCCTCTACGACTATTTTAGTAGCCATTTATTGCCTTTTAATAGGTATTTCGTTGACGAATAGCAGGTGAACAAGCGTGATCTGCCATGTTCTCTATTCTATGTCAATTATACCATATACAGGATATATGTCAACTTTTGTTTCGTCTGAAACGGTCCGAAAGTATATCTTTGAAAGATGCGTATTGACTCTATTTTTATAGAGTTTTTGTCTTCTTCTTCCCCCACTTCTCAATCGTAACCAACAGAGGTGAGCCGATAAATATCGATGAATATGTGCCCGCGGCAATGCCGATGATCAGCGCCAGAGAAAAATGTTCGGTGATAGATCCTCCGAAGAAATAGAGCACAAGAAGAGCGATGAGCGTGGTCATTGAGGTATTTATCGAACGTGTAAAGGTTTGATTGATACTCTCGCCGACTACTTCCTCAAATGGTTTATTGGACTGTGACAGACGGAGATTTTCTCGAACACGATCGAAGACGACGATAGTGTCATGTACGGAGAATCCTAGAATAACCAACAATGCCGTCACAAATAGAGTATCGACTTCATATCCGGCGAAATGTCCGAGAACAGAAAATACTCCGATAGGGATTATGACATCGTGAATAAGAGCAATAACAGCTGTCAAACCATATTTCCAAGAAGAAACCGGCTCTGAAACTTTTCTAAAAGCAAAAGTTATAAATATGACTATACCGAGTATAACAAGGATGACTGAGACTATAGCCTTACGCAAAGCTTCCTGACCTAGAACAGGACCGATCGAATCGAAAGCTCTGATTGTCGTTGTGGCATTTCCATTCAAGGACAATACTTTCATAACCTCAGCTTTTTCAACCTGATCAACAGGCCTCATTCTAACGATGAAAGCGTCTTCACCTGAAGGACGAACTGAGGCAGCAGGATCAATAGCGCCGATAGCTTTTACAATATCTGACTGAGATGGGCGGATCCCTTCGTACTGAATATCTACGAGTGTTCCTCCGGAGAAATCAAGACCAGGTTTCAAACCCCAGACAAGAATAGACACGAGCGATGCAACGACGAGGAAAATCGAGAAGGAATAGAATATTTTTCTGTATTTTATGACCCACATATTTTTATTGTCTATTAAGACCTCGGCCAAATCCGTTACTAATAAGGAACTTTGAAAGATTGGTGGTCTTTTTTGGTGAAATGGCATAGAGCATGATTCGTGAAGCTGTGATAGCCGTAAACATCGAGATGATCACGCCGATCATAAAGACTAAAGCAAAGCCGGTTACTACAGAAGTGCTACCGAATTTGTACAAGATAACGCCGGTAATAATGCTAGAAATATTTGAATCACGGATCGATGACCATGCACGGGCGAAACCTTCATGCATAGCATCCCAAATCCCTCTACCGCGAGCCAATTCTTCCTTCATACGTTCGAAAATAAGAATGTTTGCATCTACTGCCATACCGATGGTGATAATGAATCCAGCTATACCTGCCGCGGTCAATGTAACCGGTAATAATTTGAATATTGCCAACATAAGCACCGTATAGACCGCAAGTGCGATAATCGCAACAAGACCAGGCAATCTATACCAGACAAGTAGAAAGATTGCGATCAAAATGAAAGCGATAATGCCGGATTTTATGCCACCATGAACTGCCTCCGAACCGAGTGATGGACCGATAGTCTGAGTCGAAATCAGTTTGATCGGCACAGGCAACGCTCCGTAGTTAAGCTCGCGCACCAACCTCTGTGCCTGAGCAATATCGAAACCGCCGCTTATAACCGCCTGACCGCTAGGTATCTCATCTCGGACGACCGGAGCCTGAATCATTATATTGTCCAAAAATATTCCTAGATAATCACCCTTATGAGCCTTTGTGATGTCGGCAAAGAGTTTTCTCCCATCACTATTGAAAGTCAGACCGACTGCCGGCTCACGGGTCGTAGGATCAAATTCCAAAGTTGCCCTTCCGACCATTGATCCATCAAGTCCGGTTTTCTTAAATAAATTATAATAGGTCTCAGCCTCAGTCGTAGTAGAAGTGAATGTAGATCTAGAACTCTCAAATTTCTTTAGATCATCAGCCGTAGCGACACGAAAATCCAGATTTGGAGTGGCACCTATCATGGCCGCAGCTTCATCAGGATCGCTTATTCCTGGCAATTCCACGATGAGTTTATAGGCGCTTTCTTTTGAAGAAAGAGCCGCGCCCTGTTCAGTCTGAACCAGTGGTTCGGAAACTCCAAAAACGTTGATGCGTCTCTCGACATCATCACGCAAAGCAGTCATAGAATCGGAAATATCAGCCGGTGCCAGTTTTGACACATCTGCGCTGAATACCAAGTGGCTACCTCCTGACAGATCCAAGCCCAATCGAAATGGTCGTGTACTTTCCGGGCCATTGCTCACATAAACAAAATAGCCGATAACCGCGGCAATGATTATCAGAAAGACTGCTCGTGCTCGATGTTTTAACATAATTGCCTATTATAGGGATTATTTGAGATTAATCAAGGAACTTACTTCCCCACCCTATTCATCAAGATCTGGATGGTCCTCAGAATAATCTTAATATCCAAAGTCAGAGACCTATTCTTGATGTAGTAAAGATCATAAGAAAGTTTGTCGCGCGTATCTTCTGTAGCAACGGAATGATGTGGATGTGCTTCATGATATATCTGCGCCCAACCGCAAAGGCCAGGCTTCACCAGATGTCTCGCTCTGTAATATGGAATATGTTCTTCGTAAATATTAACAAGGTTCGGAAATTCCGGTCTCGGACCCACTAGAGACATGTCCCCGCGAAACACATTCCAAAATTGAGGCAATTCGTCTATTCTAGTTCGACGAATAAATCCGCCGACTTTTGTGACTTGATTTGAACTGCGGCCATTTCCTCCATATTTACCATTATCATTACTGTTCATGCTTCTAAATTTGAAAATTTGAACAAGCTTATTATTTTTACCGATCCGCGGTTGCGATATGAATATAGGACCCTTATCTTCCAATTTGATCGCTATATAGACGAACGGATAAAACACCGTGGATACAATACCGCCGACCACGGATACGATAATATCGATCAATCTTTTCAAACTGTCATAGACTCGTCTATTACCTAGTACCCCACTAGAGTTTTCCAAAAACCATCTATCCCCAACCATCGAAAGCGGTATTCGATCGAATATTGTCTCATAAAACTTTGCACCATCGATGATCTGTACACCCGAATATATAAGTGAATACAAAAATGAAGTAGCCGATTCGATCACAGGATCACGCAAATCCGCCACAATAACCACCGCTTCATTCCTTCGAACAGATTCTTCAATGACATTTATTGTCTCTTTTAAATCAGGTTTTGGAATTATACGTTCACAAAATATCAGTCCGTAATGCAAACTGCCGTTGATTTCTCCATACAAATCATCGGTGTCACTTCCCGATCCGATCAATATTGCTTTTTGTTTCTTTGAGACTGTAACAACCGGATACATGACGAAACGCCAGACAAATAATACAGCTGTCGACACTGCGAAATATATGAACAGGTTTGTCTTAGGCGCGATCGCTACTGGAGCAAAATAAAAAAATACAATTCCGATAATGGCATTCGCAATCTGCGCGCGTAACAAAAGACCACGCATTCGGCGTCTAGTCAGAGATGATTGCTTATCGTAGAGACCCCCGATAAAGTTCACCAAAATAAAAACGGCAATGAGTACGAGGAAAGCTGGAGCATGAATGAGTAGAAGCGATTTTGAAGGAATCTGACCGTAACGAATAGCCAATGAAAAAATCAATGAAAAAACATAGGCGATGAGATCGCCAATGATGAGAAATGTCATGACTCTTGAAACAGGAACGCCGTTCATGACAAATACGCTACCATTCTTTTTTAATCTTTTCAAGCCCGAATTGAATTTTCCGTGCTCTTGGCTCTCACCTGCAATCGTGATAGTTTATGGTTAATGAAGATACTTTACGTCATAACGAAGTCCAACTGGGGTGGCGCTCAAAAGCACGTTTTCGATCTCGCTACGACCATGAAAGCCAAAGGTCACGATGTTTGGGTCGCTTTGGGAGGCGAAGGTATACTCAAAAAACGTCTCGAAGATGCCGGCGTATATACTTTCGGTATTGCTTCGCTAAATAGAGATTTCAACCTGAAAAATGACACTATATCATTCAAAGAAATATTCACCGTCATCAAGAACAAAAGACCTGACATAATCCATCTGCACAGTCCGAAAGCTGCTGGACTAGGTGCTCTATCTGGGAGAATACTCAATGTAAAACATATCATTATGACCGTGCACGGTTGGTCGTTCAATGAAAATCGCCCTATCTGGGAACGGCTAATGATCGCACTGTTTTCCTGGATATCTATGATACTTTGCCATACGACCATACTATTGTCAGATCGAGAATATGAGCAAGCTCGTCATTTTCCTTGGATAAAAGACAAAATCAAACTACTGCTTCCTGGTATAAAAATGCCAGTACTCATGTCTATAGATGGAGCCAAGCAGACAATATCGAAGATGATTGCAATGCCAATGACAGATTTTAGTAAAAAGATAATCTTAGGAACTATTGCCGAACTTCATCCAAATAAGGGCTTGAACTATTTGATAGAAGCAGTGGCTACGATTGTCGAATCAAATCCAAATGTCATATCTATAGTGATCGGCACTGGTCAAGAAGAATCATCTCTACGACAAAAGATCAAAAAGTTGCATTTGGAAAATAATTTTTTCTTGGTTGGATATCTCGAAGATGCAGTCGAGTACATCAAAGCTTTTACACTTTTCGTACTCCCATCACTAAAAGAAGGCCTGCCTTACGCGATCCTTGAAGCCGGTTGTGCCTCGCTTGGAGTGGTTACTACCACAGTTGGCGGTATTCCAGAAATTGTCGAGGATATGAAATCCGGAATATTGGTCCAACCAAAAAATAGCCGTGAACTGACACATGCCATCTCCTTTATGATTGAACATCCGGATGAAAGAAAGAAGTACGGCATTGCCCTCAAAGAAAGAGTGACGAGCAAGTACGCTTTCGATCGAATGATCTGGCTCATCGAAGGAGTTTACAGGGAACGGCTCTGAAGAACCTCCCAGAAATAACTTCCCTCCCGTCTCCTGCGGGCGCTAATCGTTGGCTACCCGTCCTCGGAGCACGGGAGGGAAGTTATTTCTGGGAGGTTCCTTATTGCGGACCTATGAACTCTGTCTCGGTAGCGTCCTTATGCGCCGATCTCGAATATCTTCTCATCGCCGAAAGCATTCCCAAGATAACAAACTCACTCATAATGTGAGTTCCGCCATAGCTCATTAGAGGTAAAGGTGTTCCGGTAACCGGTAATATATGCATATTCATGCCGATATTTATGGATATATGAACTATAAAAAATATAGCGGCGCCCGCGCCAAATAAGATCTCAAAATTAGAATTACCGTGTAGGGCACAATATATTATTCTTGATACCAATATTCCATAAAGCAAAAACAAAAATATCACTCCGACAAATCCCCATTCCTCGGCAAAAGCTGCGAATATAAAATCTGTCTGAAATTCCGGCAAAAATTTGAGTCTTGATTGGGTACCGTAGCCCATTCCCTTCCCCCACAATCCTCCAGAACCTATAGCGATAGATGATTGGTAAGCATTATAACCGGCGCCGTGAATGTCGGATAAAGGATCAATAAAATTTCTGATACGATCTTTCTGATATTCCTTGAACCCAAAACTCCACAAAACTACAAAAACCAGACCGGCCATCAATATCATTGAAAATAGATGTTTCTTTGAAACACCGGAAACCATGATCATACCGAGCCAAATAAGAGCGATGATCATCGCCGAGCCCAAGTCGGGATTCACGAGAACCAAAGCAAATAATACAAAAGCATACAATCCAGATATGAGTATATGACGAATATTCGCGATCTCTATATGACGTCTAGAAAAATATTTGGCGAGGATGATGATCAGAGCAACCTTTGCAAAATCAGCTGGTTGAAATGAAAGAAATCCAAAAGAAAACCAACTCTTCGCTCCATGCGACACTATACCGAAGGCAAATAAAGATAATAGGAGCAATACTGATAAAAGAAATAGCGTCACAGAAACCCACGATGATCTCAAAAATCGCAAGTCGGTCCTACTCAATGTCACAAATACAATGAGAGATAAACTGATCCAAACGAGCTGATGTGCTGCAAAAGACGCATCACCGGTAAAAGAGTGCATGGTAGCAAGCCCGGCAAGCAATATTGGGATCACTGGTAGTATCAGCCACCAATCTATACCTAATGTTGCCTTATCAGCCGACTGATACGTATTCACATACTTCCATACCTTATTCATCTATTTATTCTGTCACAATTAAGACTTCAGTGGAATTGACTCTACCATATCTGGAGAGCGGCCATGTAAATGGCGCAACAGCAGATCCTTTGGCTGGAATCTCTTCTATTATTGTCTTTGAAAAACCAATGACATTTTGTTCAACATCTTTCAAGATAACAAAAACTGTTACGTTAGAGACTGGTAATATATTACTGTTTTTCAACAAAACCATATAAGATGAACCGGCTGAACCTTCTTCATATTTACCTCTCTCATATGTTATAGAGGCAAGAGGGTCACTCTTTTTGGTCCATTCAGGTATTCCCGTAAATTCAAATGTTCGCGAGACAGGCACACTCTCATTTACATCAATTGAACTTTGAAATGCCAACGTATTTCTATGTGGAGGAATATCCACTTTTCCGTCTATTTCTGCAACAGGAACTCCATTTTTATCATACATAACCATGCGATACGGAACATTGCGAGCTTCGGCGTCGGTATTTGGATTTACAATATACGCCGCCATATTGTATATGCCTGGAGCAATCTCTTCATATCTTGTCCATGTAACCTGTGGAGGAAGAAATGAACTCGAACAGAGTTTTTCGCAAGCACCACCACAATCAACATCTTTTTCCTTTCCATTTTTTACACCATCAAAGCATGTCGGAGCCTCATAAACCGTAAAGAATATAGGTACGCCAACAGCCCCAATCAATATAATTGTAACTGCAATTACGTATACGAGTTTTCTGCGTCTGGCCCAGGAATTCATGCTAAGTTATAGGGTTTTTTATATTAGATTGGCTCAGATGCCCCAAAATCTATCTCCAATTCCGAAGAATCGAGATCTTCCAATATCAAACTCTGCGTCGCACCTTCTATGGCCGAAGGTTGTATCTTCATAATGAAGGTCATCGCAACAATCATGAGTGGTACTGCAATTATACCTATAATTATGAAAGCCACGAGCCATTTTTTGAATCCTGACGATGGAACCTCGACCGAAGTTAGAGAACGCAATGACATATATAGTTTGTACATATATACCAAGGCCATAGAACCGATGATTAGACTCAATAACCAATTGCAAACCAAAGACACTATAGTTGCTCCATCCGAATCCGAACTAAATCCTAATATTGATTTTATAATAAGATAAATTCCGCCAACGATGAGCGAAGATACGATATAGAACAACATCAGAAATAGAATGCGACCAAAGACCGCCCACCATCGACCCTTTATCAATCCGAAACTGGTCAAGAAAGCCGCAAAACCTTTTTTTCCATCTATGATACGGGCAAATAATGCCATTCCAATGTAAACCCCGACAATGATAGCTGGTATGATAAGCAGGATTCCAGATCCCATAATAATCAGTCCTTGCATAATAGAGAGCAAGATCACAGACCAAAAAAATCCAAAGCCGATTTTGTATTGTCCTTTCAAAGTCAATTGAACTCCCGGCTCAGTGGTAAATCGATGAACAGCATTGATAACCGCTCCTTCCATTGCTATAGACATGACGATACCGACCAACGAAAGCAGTGTGCCGATTATCAACCACAGAGGACTTTTAAACATTACCATTATCTGACCGATTAAACTCAAAACGGTCGGCACAGCAACAATATAAACTATCATCTTCCAGTGAGTCTTGAATAAATCCCAAGCCGAACGGAAAAGCGAGATTGGGCCAGGAAGAGATGCTACAGCAGCTACTGGAGCTACTGGAGCTACTGGAGCTACTGGCGACATAGGCACTGTTGTATTTGGTTCCATAAAATTACAGATAATAAATAATGATTCTCCTAATATGACTTGATTATCTCATACAAAAAAAGAGAGAGCAAACGTGTATTACACAATCTTACTCGAAATAGATTGAATCTTATGTTCTGGCGACAAGCTACTTTCGCCCCTTAGGACTATCATCGCCGCAACTACGTTTCACTACCGTGTTCGGAATGGGAACGGGTGTTGCCATAGCGCTGAATCACCAGAACGCAAGATTCAATGAATCATGCGTAATCATATCAAAAACAAGTAAAGCACTAAAAATATATCGATGTACAAAGTTCCTAACGGGATGGGCGGATTAGTACTTCACGGCTCAATGCCTTACGGCACGTACACCTAAAGCCTATCAACGTAATCATCTCTTACGGGCCTCATAACGATACCTAATCTTGGGGCCGGCTTCCCGCTTATATGCTTTCAGCGGTTATCCGATCCAGACATAGCTGCCCTGCGGTGCCGTTGGCACGACAGCAGGTAGACCAGAGGTCTGTTCAACTCGGTCCTCTCGTACTAGAGTCAATTCCCCTCAAGTATCAACGCCTGCAGTAGATAGGAGACCAACCTGTCTCACGCATGTTACCACTTATTACTAAGTGCATTGGACTATAGCTTCATCCTACTTCGCTCGCTTCGCGAGCTACGAAGGACTGTCGATGTTTAGTCTCTACGGGCGATTATGAATTTTGTAAGGGAAACAATACCAGAAAAACCAGTATTGTTTCTTATTCAAGGTGGCACTTAGACCAACCTGTTGACATGGACTGCTAATCCATACCCCAATAAGCCTTTGACCCGGCAAGGGATCTCCAACTAACGGAGACGGCTTGTTGCACTTTGGGGAAATCTCCCCTACAAAACTCACAACCTTCCCTCGGTATTGTCCACGAATGGATTCCACCGATATAAATCGACTTCGTTCTGCTTCGCTCAAAGAGCTTCGCAGAACCGCCGTGGTTGATTGATCATTCCTCGTCACGCCGAAGCTCTGCAAGAGCGACGGCGGACTCTAATCTAATTTCTCATTAAACTAAAAGATTCCACACATTCTCGAAGTGGTTCAGACTGTAGAAAGCACTAAATGCCCTCTACGGTCTGAACCCAGCTCGCGTACCACTTTAATTGGCGAACAGCCAAACCTTTGGGAGCTCTTGATTGTTATCTGGGATTTATCCCAGTATCAGACTATTCCATCGCCGTATTCATTCCGTCACCGGTATGAACCTTAGGCGCAAGCCGTGTTACACCGCACAATTCGTGCGCATGTCTCATGCTGCAACCAAAATTGCAACAATCAGTCGTTAGAGGAAACTGATGTTTTGATCATTGAAGCATAATTCAAACGTCGATTCTTGGATCTTACGTTAAATTTCGACAATGCATCCGCTAATCTCGCCATCTTTATAAGTTCAGCTCTTGAATTGTCAGACAAATGTAATATCTGCCGAGCATATTCAACTTGTTTTGATTTTGCTTTCGTATAGGGACCAATCAGATCTAAGATTTCATTTACATGACTCTTTTTTCTAATTATCCAATCATAAGTAGTCCTATTCTTTCGAAGATTTCCCATTCCATAGAAAGAACAGAGAAATTTAAGAAGATCTGATTCCTTTTGAGTAATTTTTATTTCTACACGAACTCTAAATCCGAACTTTTTCTCACTGTGTCTCTCGATGGTAGCCATGATACAGCCATCACCATCAATAAGACCAGCAAGATATGCGTGATCAACTTCAACACCAATTTTTCCTACGGCACTAGCATTCATGTTAGGTGAATTGTATCACCTGGGACCTGCGAAACACAGGTCATCCTCCTTCGCTCCTCGCTACGCTGCGGAGCTACGAAGGATAAACATGATTAAGCCTCTACCGTATTGAGCTTGTTTGTTACTCTGATGTTTCCATCAAAGAGAGAAGTTATGTTTTCTCCACCCCCAGGATGTGGTGAGCCGACATCGCTGTCGACATTTTTCTCCTGTTACCAGAAGGATCGGACTATATCTTCATCCTCTCGATCATGAGAGGCGTTGGCGTATTAGCTATCTTATGACAGATAACTCCGTTCAGTTAAGAACAAGTCTCTACAGGGCTATAACTCAATTTGTATCTCATTGATGGAATAATATAAGGAGAAATTATACCAAAGAACCTGACTATGGAAGATTTTTTTATTCTAATCCTCTGATATATCTTGTCTTTGTTCAATGTAGTCTCGATTTCCAACTGTCTTAGAAGTGACCTACACTTCTCTTGATCCGTCGAATCAAATTGTTGGGTATTGAGATAGACATTATCTTTTCCACACTTACTACCATCATCCATATACCATACTGCTAGCATGAGTGGATCTAAATGGAGATCATCAGGTATTACCTTTTTATTTCCTTGGTAAAACCACTGATAAACCCTCGAAATTTCTTCACTCTGTCTAGTAGTGAAACGATAGGCAATCCTATTTCCGTTTCCTTTTCTCACCACTGGACCACTTTTACATAGTGATTCGAGCATTCTGAATTTCCAATCTACATACTCTCTTTGATGAAACGTATGATTAATCTCCAGAAGCGCATTCTTCCGTCCAGAAACTATGCGCAAATACCCATCACCTAAAACGGTTCCAATAATGATTGATCTTTGTAATTGAGTTAAGCTTCCCACGGTATTGTCCATGAATGTATTTTATCATGGAGTCCACCGTTATAAGCCAAAATTTTATTAGACACATTTTTATGTGTTTAATTTGACTACCGCGATTACTCGCGTCGCACCCCGATGTGTTAAGGTGCCGAACTCCGCCGTCGATATGAACTCTTAGGCGGAACTAGCCTGTTATCCCTAGAGTAGCTTTTGTCCGATAATCTTCCGCTGCATCTAATGCAAACGGTCGGTTCACTTGGCTCTGCTTTCGCATCTGCTCGACACGTACGTCTCGCAGTCAAGCCAGCTTGTGCCCATACACTATCGCCATGGTTTCCATTCACGGCTAGCTGACCTTAATAGGCTCCTCCGTTACTGTTTAGGCATGTTGTTACATGTTCAGGATTATTATTTAAATAATTCTGAACCGATGCGAACATTTCTGTTGCATACTCATAATCGCTTATGAGATCGGACTATATTATCATCCCTCGCTTTGCGGCTCAGGATGGCTAGCTCATAGTCTCTGAGGATTCTACAATACCTTAAGGAAGTGGGGATGTGGTTCATCCCCGAATTATTATTTCCGAGTTTTAGCAAAAAGCGCATCCAACAATCCGCCAAGTATAAGAACAGGTGGCTCAATTTCATCAGCCAGATGAATGCTTTGACTCTCGGCAACCTCTGTAGGTAACCAAGATACCACCTCTTTACCACGACTGTTTACTTGAATGATTCTGACAAAACTCGATTCGTCTTTTTTCATGCTTACCTCCTTAAGATATTGTAGTTTCCTGCTGATTGTCTGCATGCAAACATTTTTACACTTCAAGATAAATCTTTCAGTGTAGCTTGCATTCTAAGCCATTCGAGGCACAGAGTTTCCAGCATATAGCTAACTTTTCGATGATCATTACTGATCAAAGTCCCCCTTATTTGTTTGTTTTGAGATGACAAATCTCTGGAGGCGCCACGGATCGAGGATTCAAAATAAATCTAAATCCTCGAGGATAGCGCCCCACTAAAACTGTCCATCAGATACTGTCTCCCGAGGTTTATGCCCCGGGGTTAGAATATACATGCTTAAAGATTGGTGTTTCATCGACGGATCCATCTTCCCCAAAAGGAAAACTTCAAATCCTACCAACTACGCTACGCATCAAGAACGTATAGTCAATATCAAATTACAGTAAAGCTTCTAGGGTCTTTTCGTCTAACTGCAGGTAACCGGCATCTTCACCGGTACTGTATTTTCACCGAGCAAGTCTCCGAGACAGTTCTCCAGTCATTACACTTTTCAACGCGCGGGAACTTACCCCGCAAGGAATTGCGCTACCTTAGGATCGTTCTTTTCTTTGGTAGCTGTGTAAAACTTTTTTGTTTCTATTTATCAATTATCTAGTGTTAACTTTATGTCGCCATAAAGATCGGACTATATCATCGTTTCAAATCGTCGGTATCTTTCCAGGTTGATTTGAACCGTCTTGCGTATAGTCTCTGAGGAGCCTCAATGCTTATGTGTAGAGATAAATAACGTATACTTGACATTATTGTACCAACGTACAATAATAATGTGGTATATGATCATTTCAGATGTGAGAAAGACTGGTCAAGGCAATCTTCGTATTCGCCTTGAAGCCGACGACGAACAAGGAAGACTGCTTTTGAGCAGACTTGCCAAGTCAGCCGAGTTAAATGCGCCAATCACTTGCACGTTTGAACCTTTCGAATCAAGTTTTCCGACCAAAAGTGGTGATTTGATCGTCTTGATCAATCAACCAGTTTTGGTCTGATTACTCTTACACGCGCTCTACTGGAAGTCCGGTAGAGCATTTTTATCTCCATACATAAGCATTGAGTTTCCTGCTGATTGTCTGCACTTAAAAATTTTCACTGCCTTGAAAATATTTCTAGACTAGTATTTTAAGATACTCAGATTTTCCAGCATATAGCAAGATTTATTATCGTAACTACAACGATCATGTCTATAGTTACGACCGACATTCACCAGGGCTTATAACAGTCACCATCCAGCAGCCGTAAGGCTGTCGGACAACGCCGTTATTTGACCTTCTGGCATTGGTCAAGTGTCACCCCCTATACTTCCTCTTACGAGTTCGCAGGGAGCTGTGTTTTTGATAAACAGTTGCCAGAGATACTTTAGCTGCGGCCCCCACCATTTAGCTCTCTTTGTTTGTCCGAAGACATATCAAAGAGAGAATTGGGTGGTGGGAGTTTGGAATTACATTTATTCATCAACGGGGACCATGGAGCGTCCTCCAGGTCCTGGGATTTTTTTCTTACGAACCCATCCGGTTTTGTTTGGGCGACGAGTCGCCACACGCCTCGAATCTGATCTCTCAGATATCACCGAGGCACCGAACTTATCATCGAATCGGAGCAATCTCCCTTATTCGATGGAAAGGGTGTATCGCTGTCCCAACTACACCCCTTACCGATTTCCATGTCACCGAACTTGCGTGACATGCCGACTCTCGCCCGATAAGGCAAGAATCATTTACTCGTTATGTATTTCATTCCAAACCTCCACACCAAATCCATTCAAGCCCAAAAAGAGCTAAATGGTGGGGGCAAGCCTTATTCCGAAGTTACGGCTGCTTTTTTGCCGAGTTCCTTGGAGACCTCTCACTCGTTCGCCTAGGTCTACTCGACCTAACCACCTGTGTCGGTTTGCGGTACGGATTTTACGTAGTTATGCTTAGAAGTTTTTCTTGGAAGCGCGCTTTGCTGTATTTCCCGATTTCTCGAGTATGTCTGTCGCTTGGATATCACATTGAAGTGAGGATCCGGATTTACCAGGACCCATCCTTACGACCCACACGTTAAATCCAATTATACGCACAGCATACTGCACTTCGTCACTCCATCGCACTACGCAAAAGTTACGGAATATTAACCGTATATCCATCGGGTGCGGCGTTCGCCATCCCCTTAGGACCGACTAACCCTTGGCTGATATTCATTGCCAAGGAAACCTTGGTTTTTCGGCGTGCGGGTATCTCACCCGCATTGCGGTTACTTGTGCCAA
>JBAZRG010000008.1:0-20815 GCA_041663145.1 Minisyncoccota bacterium | reverse complement strand
GACTCTTCTTCTCCATCAATAAGCAATTCTGTATCACCTAGCGTCGGGAGCACAAGCCCATCTGAGTCTTCTTCATATTCTCCTTCTTTATCTCCATCTCTATCAATCTCCCCCTCAGTTTCATCATCAATTTCCCCTTCAGTTTCATCATCAATTTCCCCTTCAATTTCACCATCTTCTTCAAAATCACCTTCAATTTCACCTTCATCTTCAATTTCTCCTTCTGTGTCTATTTCACTATCTCCTTCAAAATCACCTTCAGTTTCACCTTCGTCTTCACTATCTCCTTCAAAATCACCTTCAGTTTCACCTTCGTCTTCACTATCTCCTTCAAAATCACCTTCAGTTTCACCTTCGTCTTCACTATCTCCTTCAAAAGAAGTTATGCCTCAAGAATACGCTGGGGCAGGAACATCAATAACTCAATGCTTACTTCATTTTCAAGGAAATTGTACTGATAGTTCTGGAAATGGATTCACAAGTTATCCAAGTGGCGTATCTTATTCAAATAGTTATGGAGTTATAAATAACGGGATAAGCTTTGATGGGGCTGCATCGTATGTAATTGGCCCTTCAATCAACATATATGGCTCAAATCACTTCACATGTTCTTTTTGGTTTAAAGCAGACGAAAGCAAAAGTACTGGTGTTTTTATGGGAAGATATAATACTGGGGTTGATGGATCATGGAAAATATCTAAAACCGGAAGTGGAACACTTGCCTTTTTAGTATCGGATAGAAATGTAACTGCAAATTATAGGATTAATGTATGGAATCAATTGATGTGTGTTTTTAACGCTTTGACTCAAACGGCATATGTTTATGTCAATGGATATCTTGCGGGGTCTAGTGACGGCAGTACACAGATGTCTTCTACTGGAGCAACTATGTATATTGGTTGCGGGGAAAGCAACAATGTTAGAGAGGCCTTCTATAAAGGATATATGGATGATTTCTTCATTGAAAAAGCATATTGGGATCAAACTGCAGTTGATGCATATCTCACTTATTATTCTGCCAGTCCATCAGCCAGTCCTTCATATTCATATTCGACTTCTCCATCAGACTCTCCATCGGTTTCTCCATCATAATGAAATAGAAAAAAAATATGGTAGGAATAATAGTGCCATTCTATGAGACTATTAATGTCAGCACCGCTAACATACAAAGAGTTATATCGTTAGCTGACCAGTATAGAAATGCTAACCTAATATTAGCTGTAGGAGTTAGTACCACAATATGGCCATCATTAAACTATAATAGCCCTTTATATCATACCTTTATTGAAGAGTGTCATAACCACAATATTAGGGTAATTGGCTATGTATATACTACTTCTTGGAACAGAAGTGTAGCAGAAATAAACACCGAGGTAGCTAGATGGTTTGAATACTATCCAGATTTAGATGGTATATTCTTTGATGAATGGGATTATGCTACTTTTGGGTTGTCTGGATATACTCAAATAGCACAATATACTAGAACAAAAACAAATTTTATAGTTGCAAATGCTCATTTAACAGAAGAAGATGATTCATGGTTCACATTGCCTAATGCTCCAGATGTTTGTATTGTGTATGAATCTAACGGTAAAATAGGGCCTGATGTTGTTAACCCAAATATACCAAAAAGCAGGAAGGGTTATGTTGTTTATAACCAGCCGGGGCCGGAAATAGACACGGCACTCACTGATGCTTTTATAATAAATTCTCTAACTGCTTTTGATTATTTTTATCTTACAGATGATGTTTTACCTAATCCATGGGATAATGTTTCATCATATCTAGATATGCAGATGAGGATAGCATCTTCATTGAATCCTAATGCTCCTACAGGAGGAAATTCTTTTTTATTAATGGAAGATGGAGGGAGGCTGTTGCAAGAAAATGGAGGTGGAATATTATTAGAATCATCATCTGTTGGTTTTTCTGTATCTCCATCCACCTCCCCATCTCCTTCTGTTTCTCCGTCATCATCATTGTCTCCATCAAAATCACAATCAATATCCCCGTCTAGTTCTCTTTCTCCATCTAAGGCTGTCATGCCTGAACAATATTCTGGAGCAGGAAGTTCAATAACTAAAGTTTTGTTACATTTCCAAGGAGACTTGACTGACAGTTCTGGAAATTCTATTTCTTCAAGTGGAGCAGCATTAAGCTATAACAATAATTATGGGGTGGTGGGAAACGGAGTTTCCTTCAATGGAAGCTCTTCATATATTATTTGTGGTTCAGGAAGTAATTTTGATTTCTATGGAGATCAAAGCTTTACTTTTTCTATTTGGTTCAAAGCAGACGAATCTAAGACTACTGGAAGAATTGTAGATAGAGAAAAATACACTGGCCCCCGAGACTGGTATTTAAACAAAAATTCAAACAATACTATTTCTTTTGTTATACCGTATAATAACATCTTTTCGTGTGTTGCCCCCTATAGGGTATCTCAATGGAATAATGTGATTTGTTCATGGAATGCAACAACCCTGACCGCATACCTGTATGTCAATGGTATTCTACAAAAAACCGCTACAAGTTTCGAACCATTAGCTAGTAGTGCAACCTCTACATTAAAAATAGGATGTGGAGAATACGCAGGAACTTTCAATAATTGGTACAAGGGATATGTTGACGAATTTTTCGTAGAAAATAGATATTGGGATCAATCTATGGTTGATTCTTATGTCACTTATTACTCTATTAGCCCATCTTTGAGCCCATCCGAGTCATTATCTCCAAGTCCTTCTACATCATTATCACCTTCTATTTCTATATCTCCTTCTATTTCTCCTTCGGTTTCTCCATCGCCTTCTATTTCTCCATCCTCATCTATTTCAACATCAAAATCACCTTCTATTTCTCCTTCTCTTTCACCTTCTACGTCTAAATCTCCTTCTCTTTCTCCATCAAAATCCCCATCAATTTCTCCATCTATTTCTGAGTCTCCATCAGCTTCTCCGTCTATTTCCACATCTCCATCGGTCTCACCATCGCTTTCACCATCTTTATCAGAAAGCCTTAGTCCAAGTCAATCTATCTCACCATCAACGTCAATTTCCCCTTCTGTTTCCCCAAGCGCAGGAAGCATAAGCCCTTCATTGTCTCCTAGTATATCAATATCTCCTTCACTTTCACCAAGCGTTTCTTTATCGCCGTCCATGTCACCATCGATATCAAAATCTCCTTCACTTTCACCTAGTGTTTCTCTTTCTCCCTCAAATTCACCCAGCCTATCATTATCTCCTTCTATTTCTCCGAGCTCTTCTATTTCGCCATCTATTTCATCCTCAAAATCTCCATCAATATCTCCTTCACTTTCGCCAAGCGTTTCATCATCCCCATCGGCATCTCCATCTTCTTCATCATCAAAATCTCCTTCAATATCTCCTTCAGCTTCTAAGTCTCCATCTATTTCTCCCTCATTTTCACCATCGTTATCATATTCATCATCCCCATCGATATCTCCATCTATATCTAAGTCCCCTTCTTTATCCCCCAGCAAATCACCTTCAATTTCACCTTCAATATCTCCTTCTTCATCAACTTCTCCTTCAGTATCCCCATCTGTGTCACCTAGCCCATGGGATCCGGGAGATATGTATGAAACTGTTGCTGTATCAGAAACAATAATTCTAGGAATATATATACCGTTATTCCTATTTGATGACGTAAGCGTTGAAGAAGAATTACTGTTAAGCAGAAAAACATACGGGTATAGTCTAGGAAGGCCACAAGGGGACGCCATATATTCAGACAACTTTTATGGAGGCCTTTAAAGTACTTTGCTATACTAAAATTAATAAAATATGTGATTAAAACATTATGTTAACACTTAGAGCTGACAATAGATCATTAGTAAATGGGGCAAAATTTGCTTATTTGATAGATAATAACCAGACAAATGTATCTTCATTAGAAATTTCTAATATAGATCCTTTCGCTGTAGGCACCCCTATTCTTTTAAGTGAGATAGGGCAATCTAACGCCTCAATTTTAAAAGTAAGATCAATATCTGGAAATGTTATTTATTTAGGAGATAATAACAATATAGCGGTTACGACTTCTTTCGCTTATCCTGAAAGCACAAAGGTAACTGCATTGCAATTTGATCAAATACGGTTTTTCTGGACCCCCTTCACAAATACTATCGCCGATGAGAACCCAACATTTGATGATAACACCCCTCTTACAGACTGGACAGATTTGGATCCATCCTCATATTACAGTGTTTTTGCTGATACAAGCCATTCTACTGGTTTTGGCTGGTTCCAATATAGAAATACTTTATCAGAAGAAACGTCTCTTGAGTCAAATCCCATACCTTATCTAGGTTTTAACCTAAACACTGTCCAACAAGTCTTTTCAGATTTTGATAGCGGCTTGAATACGAATGAACTAAGATTGGTATCTGTAAAAGAAAAGTTTTCATGGCTAAACGAAGCTTTGTCTATATTAAAGCTTAAATTAAACCTTACAAACGTTGAGTATACCGTTTCCACGCCACAAACGATTACCACAGTGGCAAATAACGCAGAATATATACTTCCTGATGATTTTTCGGATATGGTAGAAATAACCAACGAAGATGGGTTGCCAATAGATTTTTTATCGGTTTCTGGAGTAATGTCTAATAATGGGACAAATCCATCAGTGACCCAACATTATCTCCGGGGTAGATATATAGGGTTTTCTCCTACGCCTACTGAGTCAGGAACTATTTACAAATATACATATAGGGCTAAAGCATCCAGGGTTACAAACTTGAGCACATATATAGATTTGCCCGATAATGCTTTTTATAGCTTAAAGGACTATATGCTTTATCGTGCCTGTTTAAAATTTACAAACCCATTGGCGGCCACATATATGCAGGCGTTTAAAAATGCTGTAGATTTGTATACTCAATCCTCGGTTAAACGCTCTGCTGACTTAGATGTGTGGGGAATAGATCCTACTTGTAACACATAAAAATAATGAAAGAATCAGGAACAAATCAAAATAGAATATCTATTCAGTACTTTGACGGAGTAAACTCAACGGTTCAGCAAACTATTGCCACTAAAACTGAGCTTATTCATGCTGAGAATGCTCGTTCTAAGGTTATAGGAGTTCTAGATAAAAGAGAGGGGCAAACAGTAGTAGGAACAGATAATGATGGAGCAGTTTTTATAAGTGAAGGAGACTACGGGTTGACCTACTTTGAAGACGGAGGCTCTTTAAGCAAGGGATTATTAAGAGTTTCCTCTGTAGACGGAGTAACCGCAAATATTTATTATCTTAATACTAGTGATGTATGGACAAAAATAAATAACGATATGGCGATTAATTTATCGCTTAATAATTGCACCTTTGCCAATGTAGACAGCAATATATTAATGGTAAACGGAGTAGATCCAAATAGGATGATAATTGGTGAAATAGGTGTCACCACAAATATGTCTACATCAGCTTCTCCAGGATCATTATTCAATAGCCCAATATCTAAAAACATAGCATCATACAAAAGTAGAATATACGTAGCAGATTATTGTGATAATGATGGGAACGAGTTAAAGACAACAGTACTTAGATCTTCATATCCAATGGGGTTGATTTCATTGTTAGATGGTGATTTGTCTTCTGTAGATGGTAATAACGAATGGGTATTAAAACTTACTGATACAAAGTATATTTATACCGATACTGGAATGAATCTATATGATATATATCGTGGAAACAATAAAATAGCGTCTATAACCATAAAAGACGCAGACTCATCAAGTATTACAGCCAACAGTTATGATGTAACCTTTGAAAGCGGTTATTCCTCCTTTTTATCTGCTGATGAATTGTGGATATCAGGCACTTTTACCGGAGAAAAACAATATAGATGGGTATCAAACTCTTATTCAGTAGGACGTGATGTAAAGCAATATGATACATTTAAATTAGTAGGAGGAGATGAAGATGCTATCACTATGTTGGTGCCAATAGGGAATATTCTCATGATAGCCAATAGGAATGCTTTGATGACCTGGAATGATTATAGCTTGGAAAATTTTGATATGAATGTGGGATGTTGCTCTAGAAATGGATATGTAAAGAATGGAGCTCTTTATTTCCTCCATTATTCTGGAATATATGTTACATCCGGAGGAGTCCCTAGCCTTCTTTCTCGCAAAATAGAGCGATACATAGGCGGGGCGACAAAAGCAGGTCTTGAATCAGGAGCAATGGGGTCTAAAGGATTAAGTATCTTTTGTACAATAGGAGATGTCACTCTCTATAAAAATGATGGGTCTTTGCTGAAAGTATTGCCAAAGGTGTGTGTAGAATATGCTACTGCTGATCAAAACTGGTACATACATACAAATGTGACATCTACAATGTTTAAAACATATTTAGATTCATCCGGGGTAGAAAGATTGACCATGAATTCTATCTCTTTAGGGAGAAATGCTGTTTTAGGTGATGAATTAATAAACGATGGTAGTTTTTCCGACACAGTATCTTCATGGGAATATTCAGATCCATGGGATAAAAGTTCTAATAATATGACACTTTTAATACCTTAAAATATGGCTACAATAGACTTAAAATTTATAGCAGATAGCTCAGGAGATTTACTCCTATTTAAATCTGATGGTAATTCAGCGAATATATCTGTGGACAATATAAGTTTAAAAGAGGTAATAACTGATGAAACAGGGCCTAATTTTTCAGTCAAAGAGTTCCTTTCAGGGACCACAGATGAGGGTGACCCGATATTTTTCAGAGCAGACTCACAGCAATTGCAGCTTAATCAAAGTTTTGAAGTTTTCTCAACTCCATTAGCAATAGTGAATAGGACTCAAAGAGGGAATTCAATGAAATGTTTTGTCGCCTTAGATGACGGTGATTATTATGAGCTTCAGGGGACTGTTTCAAAAGGTGTTTCCACATTAAAAATACATTCAATAGATAAAAGTAATATACCGAGCCCCCCTCTGGCTAGGGAAATAAGAATATCGTGGAGGGATTCATCCAAACAACTATGTAGATTAATTCAAACCTCAATAATATTCTCTGGTAACACAATGGATATTACCGAATAATTTTATGGATATTTTAGTTTTTGATCAGATAACCGTTTCAGAAAGCAACCTAATGGCTTGTATGCCTTGTTTTTACCAATCAAACCTAGGCATAGTTTCTGGAAACACATATAAATTATCCTTTGATTCTGAGGTATCAGAAGGACTTTTAAATATATATCAAGGTTCTCAATTAATTTATAGTTCTGAAATAGTTTTTGTCGGGTTAGATAGAACACTACATGAAGGAGTTTCTGTAGACGAAGGGATAACAATGTATCATCAAACATACATTTCAGCGTCACCATCCTTTTCTCCGTCTTTATCACCATCTATTTCTCCTTCTCTTTCACCTTCTACGTCTAAATCTCCTTCTACTTCATCTTCTATATCTCCTTCTTCATCCAAATCTCCTTCAATATCCCCATCAAAATCACCCTCAGTTTCTCCATCGAAATCACCTTCAATATCCCCATCGAAATCACCTTCAGTTTCTCCTTCAGTTTCTAAGTCCCCATCGAAATCACCTTCAGTTTCTCCTTCAGTTTCTAAGTCCCCATCGAAATCACCTTCAGTTTCTCCTTCAGTTTCTCCTTCACCATAATAATTATTTAAATAGGACGATGTTATACTAAAAAATATGGAAAATATACACTCAAATTCATACCCAATTCAAGACGGAACCCCATATTTCATGGGAGATGAAGCTTTAATAAAATTTTCAACTGGGGAAGAAGGATTCGGTCCCGGGACTTATTGGTTAGCTAATAAAAAGGATCATACAATCAGGCCTTTTGAATCTCACATGGCCCTTGATGCTGCTTTCGGGGATGACTTAAAAGAGGCATTGAGCCGTGTAGTAACTATTCATCAGCCCATAATTGATAAGGATGGGGAAATAACTGAGGGTGTCTTAGCTGACTTCAGCCTTCTTGGACCTGAATATGCTATAAAGGACAATGGGACTACAAAGCCGATTCACTTTAGCACCCATCAATTGAAAAGTAGATTTGGAAAGCCCATTGATGAAAAAGCAGAATCTATGGCTACTGAAGCATTAGACAAATTTCTTTCCTTACTAAAAGTTAATGAAGATAAAACAGGAATTCCACCTAAGTTTATTGATAATTTAAAGGAAGACAGCAAACTAATGGCATTTTATATTTCATCTATGGCCTATGGCAAATATACATTAAAAGATATATATTTAGATATAGGTCATTGTTTTAAAGAATCTAAAGAATAAGTATGGCTAAAGAATCAGCAAGAGAAAAATGGGCTAGAGAAACTGGCAGACCTAAAAGCGAATATCCCGGGTCTTCTGCTGGTTCTTCTTCAGGGGGTGGAGGAGCCGCAAAGTCTGGATATTCTGCAATAGGGGACACAGGAAAAAATATATCTGGGGATGCTCAAAAAGCAATGAATAAGTTATCTTCAGAAGCTCAACAATACATTCTTAGCCAAGATTTTGGAGGAGAATTATCTTCTAGTGAGGTTAAAAAACTTAATTCTAAGTGGATAGACGCTGGAAAGACTAATTCATCTACGGTTCAAGATTTAGCAGTGTCTAACCTACCAGATGAAGCCTTTAATATTACTACTCCTCAACTTATACCGGGGACGCCTGAATACCAAGCAGCCTCAGATAAACTCAGTACAGCTTATTTTGACATACTTCAACAACAGGTTAACGCTAGTACAGATCAAGAAAAAGCAGCAGCTGATTATAATTGGAAAACACTAAAGAGCGGCATAGAAAAGACGCTAGGGATTAATCTTTCTAATGATGCTTATCAGGCGTGGAATCAGATGCAAACAATAAAAAGCCAGGCAGGGCAAAATAATATAACAAACAGTGGCATACAAAATGAATCAATGGATGATTATTTAGCTAGCATACGTAGATCTGATTCAGTGGCTAGAGATGAGGCAAATACAAAAGAAGAGGCTGGTCAACAAGATTATTATACAAAATTTGCTACTCCTGATCAAATCAAAGCATTGATTGCGTCAGATCCAGAAAAGGCTAAAGCATGGGGATTATTACCGTCTGATGAGATTAGGAATTCTTTAACCGTTGCTAATCTTAAGGCTAAATACCCTAATATGTCTGACGAAGATATCCAAAGGAGTATTTCATCTGTCTTGGATGCAAATGGTAACTATAGGAGTTCTTTATATCAGAAATATATGACTGGAAGCAATCTAGGAGCAAATATGGGGACACTAGGAACAGCGGTAAAGGACGAAAATGGTAACGTTATAGCTCAGACAGTAAACCCATCCGATACTGGATTTTTAGATATAGAACAAGCAAAATCTCAATATAAAGATTTGAATACTCCACTTGCTAATTTATTAGAGAGTTATAACGAAGGAGTAGCTTTGGGGTCAATAAAACCTACCACGGGGGCAGATTCAGCTACCTCAGCAGGAACTCAGTTTAATAAAATAGTGACTCCCACGACTACAGATAAAACTGTCCCGGTGGAGTCATTGACTCCAGTTGAACCAGTAGTGGATACAGGAAAACTGCTTCCTGGAATAAGCTAATATAAAAAATAATGAGAGGACCAAATCCACAACAAAGATTCAAAAACCTAAGCTTAGGTAATTTAACTGTTCCTTTCGGAGGGAAAACAGAACAAGAAAATTTTCATCCAGGAGTAGATATAGCCAATTCGGAGGGGACTCCTATTCATTCTCCAGTAGATGGAGTTATTGTAAAAGAAGATTCTGGACACTCTCAGGGAGAAAATAACTATGGAAATACGCTAGAATTGAAAGATGCATCAGGGAACACCCATCAATTCCATCATTTGCAATCTATATTAGCAAAACCAGGACAAAAAATCTCAAAAGGCCAGTCAGTGGCAACTTTGGGTAAGTCTGGAGCAACATATTCTCCAACAGGAGGTGATCCATCAAATTTAGATTATCGCATAGTTAACGCCTATTCCAAATACATAAATCCTACTCCATATATAAAAGCACTTTAGTATAATACCAATATATTAGTATAAACATTATGAGTGAATTTTCGTTTAAATCTAGCAGGGGAGACATGCTTAAAAGCATGATGAAACATCCTGAAACAGCTTCTCTTATTAGAGAAGCGTTAAATTCTCCTATAGGAAGCACTTCTCGTACAAAAGCGAAGAAGATTTTTAGCATAATGAACAAGCTTCATGCTCATAATGAAGGCATGGGAGGCCCCGGTGACTACTCTATGCAGGAGCAATCTTTTAGCACACCACAACCTCAAGAACCTGAATATAATTCTAAAGGAATGGTTATTTTTCACAAAATACCTCAGGCTAGAATAACTTATGGAAGTGTTCCTGCTATTCCACAAAAAACTCAGAGTCAATATTTAAATGGCATGTCATCTTTTAGCAGAGTCCCTCAACAACCTAGTTTTAATAATATTTCCAATAGCTACCCAAATATTCAACCTGGAGGGATGGGCGGACCGGGGTATAACGATGGAAGAGGAGGATTTTTTAGTGATGTTTGGAATGGAATTTCTTCTGGAGTTTCTAATGCTGTAGGAGCTGTAGGGAACGCATATAGTAATATGTTCTCTGGAATAGGCAACGCGGCTAGTGCTGTCACAGGAGCCATAGGCAATGGATATAATCAATCCTGGAATGGTATAAAAGACGTAGGATCTGCTATAGCTACTGGAGCTAAAAATGTTTATAATGAGGTTACTGGTCAACCTAGTTCCACAGGATTAAGTTCAGGAAATAATAACAACTATGTTATGCCATTTAATGCAAGTGGGCAGCAGTCTAATACATTAAATACAGGAGGTAAAAATAAGACCAATGGGCTTGTTTGGAATCCATCTACTGTTCCATCCAGTTCTTCAAATAATATATGGACACCGGCTAAGACCACTGATACTTCTGCCAACGCTAATCCACAGTCTACGAGAGATAATATTACAGAATCTGCCACCACAAACATGGGAGCTAGTCTTTCTAATAATAAAGTAAACCCTAACAGCTCTATAACAAATACTCCTTTGTCAAATAAAGCAGTATCTCTAAATGTTACTAATGGGCAAACTGGAGGTGAATGTGGCTCTTTTGTAAACGATTATTTAGGGACAAGGACATTTGGGGACTCTTACGAACAAAAAATGAGTAATGTTAATTCCAGTGTTCCAACCCCAGGTGCGGTAGCTGTTATAAAAACTGACGAATCCTATGGCCACGTGGCTGTAGTGGAATCCGTCAATTCTGATGGGACATTAAACCTTGTAGAAAGTAATTGGAATAAAGATGGAAAAGTAGACAGGAGATCTAATGTAGCCCCATCTACAATTTCAGGGTATTATGTCCCGTCAGAAACCCCTACTGGACTAGCTGAAGGAAACTTTATAAGAGATCATAACCCTATTTTAAGTGACGCTCAATCAGCAGTCGACTCTAATATGGGATCAGCAACATTTGCTTTGAATGAAGCAAAAAAGACATTAGGAGGAACGTTGTCGGAACTTACAACTAAAAATCAAAAATCAATTTGGGATAAATATGACATTGATGCCGAAAGAAAGGAAGTGGATAGGATGACAGCTGAAGGAGTCACTCTCCCTAAAGATATCACAAACTATATAAAAGGAAGAGATACATATATTGAGCAAACAGATAAGGAAATAGATAAATTTATAGACAAATCGATGACGGAATCAGATATGTCTAATCCAGCCAATGCTGCCAAGGCTAACGCTCAATTAAACTATCTCTATACCCTTCGTGGACGTCAGAATCAATCATACATTGGTTATTTGAACGATGCGGTAGAACAACATACAAATGCTCTTAAGGCTAAAGTTGATGACTATAATTCAGATATAACTGCAGCTACCGCATTACTTACTAGCCAAAATGCCATTACGACAGAAGAATATAAACTTCAGTTGGCATCATTTGAGAGCATGTACAATGAATTAAAGGCTGCTCCAGCAGAACAAATGCAACTTGATATATTGACTCTTCAACGGGATAAGGCTTTGAAAGAAGCTGCAGCAGACCCCCTAACATTGGCTGATCAAACTAGCTATATAGATCAAAATGCTAAACTGAAAGGAGTTATAGTGGACAAGGACAATGTCGCAATACCCGGGACTGATTTAGTGCAAGAAATAACTACAATAGCGAATGACCCTGGAAATAAAGATATAACGCCTACCGGAGTCATGCTCTCATATATAAAGGGAGTACAAAATTATATAAATCAGCCAAATGATAATGGGACATCTACAGGGAACGGTGTTACTGACGCTAAAAAAGTAAGCATGGCGAAGGAAGGAATACAGCAGTTAACAAATTTAGCTTCTGCATTCACGGAGGCAGGAGATAACATTTCTGCAGATGCAGCTAGAAAGGCTGCTATACAAGCCAGAGGATATTTGGGTAATGCAGTATCTTCCCAATTATTATCTGCTAAATCAATTCCTAAACTTACTGAACAAATCAAACTACTTTCACCTGGAACAGGGTTTTTCGGGATAGGTGCTAGAAAAACTCCATCTGAAGAGACATTTGTAAAAAATGTATCCAATGCATTGGGAAATACTATTGATGAATCTATATCTAAGGCAATTTATGCAGCATATGTTTTTGCATCAAATAATGGGCAATATCCAAATGCTGCCAATGGATTTATTTACCCCACATCGTCTACCGAAAATTGGAATAACGATAATCCATATGACACCAATAATCCTTTTTCAGACGAACAAATAGCTAAAAATATTGGTAAGATTATTGAAGCATATTATTAATTTAATATAAAAAATTGGCTAATATATCACAAAATGATTCATACCAAAGCATGATAAAAAGGAGTATTCTTCCTCCTCGTTTAAGTTCCCAAATAGCCAAAATTAGAGAACAAAATGCTGCTATTGCTGCGAAAAGAAACTCCCTCAGTTTTTCCCCAAGAGTTGATTACACTGCAATGAATCCAGAAATATCTATACCGCAAAATGCATCTCCGGGATCTCCAGAATATGAAGCAACGAGAAGCCTACTAATGGCTAAATATGGAAAAGACTTTAATAAGTCTGCTGGAGATAGGATATCAGGAGATCAATTTATGCCAGTTACGGATAATTTAAAAGAACCTATCCCTATCCCATCAGATTATAGCCAGTTTGCGACACCAGCTTCTTTTACTGAAAACGGAGAGAAATTATCGTGGGGGACTCCCTCAAAGCCGCAAATAAGGAACATGTCTTTTGACGGACAGGTTGGGCAATATGTGGAAGATGCTAATAATAAATCTCTTTTAGTAAAGACTACTCGAGGTACTAATAGGGACAACGATGATGCTATCAGGGGGAACATCCCAGGATTTATGGGCACTATCGACCATATTATGCCTTTATCATTGGGAGGAGCAGATACGGCTGAAAATAGACAACTTCTTAACCCGGAAGAAAACTTTAGAAAAACAAAGGCTCAAGCCATAGCATATACTTTATACGCCCATGGTGATATTACTTTAGATAAAGCCAGAATAATGGCAATGGAATGGAAGAACGCTGACATTAGTGACATTCCAAAACCAAACACTGTAGGTCTAATTTCAGACTCAGAAGGCGGGAAAACCGGTATAGAGATAGCTAGAGAAAAACTGGCTCATTGGTATGATGCAAAACCAGTTACAGCAAAAGATGTCATTGGAGGAATACCTGAAGCAGCAAAAAATTGGGGCAAAGGATTTCTACCTGACCCTATACGGGAATTCGGCAAGGGATTAGTATCTGGAGGTACAGCAGGGTTTGTCCCATATGAAATTGATTCAGATGAATCTATTTTTGCTAAAGCATCTGGAATAACCGGGTTGGCTATAGGAACATTAGTACCGTGGTCTTTGGCTACAAAAGCCCTTTTATTGCCGTTTAAGGCATATAGAGGCGCATCTGCTGTTTTAGCGACTAGAAAGGCGTTTACCATCGCTGAGGCTGCGAAGGCCGTAGAGGCTACTGGAGAGGCCACAGGAGGGGCTACAAGCATAGCTAA
Source organism: Minisyncoccota bacterium (assembly GCA_041663145.1). GTDB lineage: Bacteria > Patescibacteriota > Minisyncoccia > Phycocordibacterales > PALSA-1337 > C7867-002. The sequence goes on along the minus strand of JBAZRG010000008.1, from coordinate 6,729 downwards.
CAAAGCTAACGCCTTAAAGAGTATCGCTGACGGAGTCAATGTCGCAGAAAATACAAAAACAATAGAAACAGTGTTCAAAACAGTTAATACTACTCCTAATTATTTGACTAGGGCAATAAATAATCCTGATTTTGTAAAACAATTAGGTACTTTTGCAGGGACAAGCGCAGTTTTTGGTCAAGGTCAACAATTTATAGCTAACAAATTTAATCCTGATATTATATCTGGAAAACAACTTATTTCTGAGCAAGACAGTGTTATTTCAAATATTATAAAAGATTCTCTCTATGGAGCCGTAACCGGAGTGGCTTCACCTACTATAAAAGGTACTGCATATTCAGTCATGGTCCCTACTACCCTTTCATTTTTGGCCAATCCTGATGATCCTACAGATGCCATAGTCAACGGTTTGGTCTTTGGGGCTATGCATGCTCATGGAACCTATAAAAAACCTGGATATAACAACATAGAAGCTTTGGGAGGAAATAAGTATAAGAATCCTATCACTGTAGATTTTAATAATGCTGTAGATAACCTCTCATATGCTTCATTAAGCCATTATGCCCCTGAATATCTCCCAGAATTAAAACCAGGGCAAAAAGTCCCATCTACTGCTCATAATCAAGAATACATACAAAAAGTTAAGGATAAGGCGATAGAGAATGTATTTAATAGATTATTTTTTGGAAAAGACTTAGCTCCAGAAACGGTTTCAAAGTCTTTATCAAGTTTTAAACAATTTGCTTCTGGGATAGAATCAAAAATTGATAGTTTAAAGCCTACCAAATTATCTTTTTTAAATAAATTTTCACTATCAGCCAGAAAAGATGCTTATAAAGCCGGTAAAGCTCAGGATGCCACTATATCTAAGGAATTTGGAAAAGACTATCAGACAAGAAATGAATATGCTGGGGATAAAACGATGTTTGCTGAAGATAACATGGATCTTCAAACTGCCTTAACTGAGGTTAAGCGTATCGTGGCCGCATCCAGACAACTCTATAAAGGTGGTTTAGTAGGAGAAATGAGGAATAAGGCGGATGTGGATGATCTTTTATCTTTTTCTAAAGATGCTCTCACATCAAGAGCCAACGCACAAGACTCATATTTGAACCCTCCTGTAGCTAAAAAAGCTGTAGATGCTATAGATGATTCATTCATGGAAAACTCATTTAATAATGATACTAACCCTGCATCAGGAAAATATCCAGATGGAACGGTGACAATAACCGGATTCGGATTAGATAAGAATAACCCTAAGGTAGCAAGTTTCTTGGCAGATAAAGCAAATTCTTCTCCAAACTTGATAGTTGTGGATAGAAGCGATATGGCTCCTTTGTTCAGCATGAGAAATAAGTTAATAAATCCTAAAGACATCGCTGATGGTACACATGCTATAGACCTACACCCTGAAAACGCTCTTCAGGTCTTTGGAGTGAAATGGGTGGTTGATCCGGCCACAAAGCAAAAGACAGGTCAAAAAGAAATAGTTGATCTAGGCTTTGTAGCTTCTGAACACCGAAGAGAGACGGGGAAATATGCATTCAACAACCAACAATTTGTTAAGGACTATATAGAAACTAATGGAGAGAAGGGTCTTCCTCCTTTAAAATACAACAAAGATGATATCGCCAATGCTATGAGAGAAAATAACCTCAAAGTATTAGTAATGAATATAGATCCAATGTCTACTCCTTCTACTACTAATAAAAAAAGTTTCTTGGTGGGAAATTTAAAAGATAAAAATTGGATCTATAGCAAACAATTAGGAGATAGATTAGCCATGCTGCCTGATGAAAATCACCTTTCTATGTCTATTTCAGGGTTAGAAACAGCCAGAAACGCAGGGCAGAAATCCGCTGCAATAGCTGAAATAAACAAAAAAATAGTAAAACCTGCGTCTTCAAGGATACCTATATCAGATACTACCTCATTGACTGCTAATAGAGTCACTGTCCCTCAAGAGGCCACTAGAGGCATATTGATATCCATGGAGCAAGCTTTAGAAGCTCCTAATCCAGGAGAAGTTAAAAAGGCTTTCAAAGAAAATTTTGATATACTTTTAGAGGACACTTCAGCACAAGAAATATTCGACAAAAGGAATAATATGACAATGAGAGAGGGGGTCAAGACTTTAGTTGATGCTGTTAATTCTGAAAATGTAAGTGTAGCTACTAAATTGAAGTTGGATTTCATGAAAACATATATAGAAAGTGGAATACTTCAATCCAATGCTCTAGGAAAAGCTACTATTGACTTGCCTATTAAAGGAAAAATGAAAAATATTCAGTATACGGGTCAAGAAGATGTTATAAATAATAACAATACTCGAGATACGGTTCAAGATCGCGTTGATAATAGTTTAATTCCTTCAAACAACTCTAATATAGAGAATACTCAACCTACGGTTATATTAACTGTACCAGAAAATAAGTTAGTGGATAACATAGTCAGTGCAGCAAAAGAAGAATTACCTGCTAACGATAAAAATGGACCTGTTACATCAAGAAAGATGACTCCTGAAGAGATGACTCAATACGGAACTACTTCTACAAAAAGTAGAGAAGGGTCATCTGCGAACGAGATGGTAACTCGTGCTAAAAAAATTATAGAAGAAACTAATCCCCAAGGAGGAGGAAAATATACACCTATTGATCCAGACACTGGTGTTTTTAAGGCTGGCCGTGGGGCAGAGATGGTAGCTGAATCAATGATATCAAAAATAAAGCAAATAGAACCAGCTAACGTTACAACAGATGAGGCTATAAAAATAAAGAAAGAAATAGAACCTCATTTGCTGAGTGACGTTGCCTATAGATTGAGAGATATTTTCGATATGCCTATAGAAGACGCTCAATCGCTTGTCAATACTTTAAACAAAGAGAATATAATTACAAAGAAGAAAACAACGACTGCAGAAGTAAAGCAAGATTCTCCTAAATTAAATTTTGTAGAAAAAAATCCTCTTACAAAAACTAGCGATTATGATGTCCTTAAAAATAGGAGATTCAAATCCGGGGATGAATTAATAACTTGGGCAAAAAAAGGATTGGAAAATTCAGAACCAGGATCTTATTCCCATTCATTCAGCCACACATTAAATTCATGGCTATCAGATAATTTTGGAAAAAATTATGCCAAAGACGATACTGTCAGAGAGTTGTTGGGTAGGGCTTTCGGGACAGAAGGAGTGGCTAAAAAATTATTCAAAAATTATTTTGAAACTTCAAACACTAAGCAAGATTTACAAGGATTCGATCAATCTAAGGATGTTATAAATGCCCTAGCTACCGGTAATAAAGGATCAAAATTGTCAGCTGAGTTGAAAAGAATGAGAGCACTCCAAGAGGCTAAATATATGGAAGGTAAGGTGACGGAGAGTGATCTCACTAATAGCGGCATTGGAAAGGGAGAATTAGATGCAAATAGAATTAGAATATCCAAGAATCCAGTTGAAGAAGATATGATAAAAAATCTTTCTAAAGCTGACTTCCAATTATTGCCAGGAGTGACATCGATAGAAATGGCTGGAGAATCAAATAAAGGTCCGGGAGCTGTTAGAAAAGGGGTAGAAGATGCTAGAAACATAATGCAGTTTATAGTTAAGGCTCATAATGATTCTATAAAAGCGTCTAAGCCTTTTAACGGCAAAGTCAGCAAGCTAAACCAGACCAAATTATTTCTTAACCCTAAATTTTATAAGGGAAGTTTTTCAAATTTGAGTCCTGATCAAGTAAAGGAGGTAAACAAAAAAACAGATGAATTCTTTAATGATATCTATAAAAAATATATGGATAGGTTAAACGTTCAAGAAGGTAAAAAGACAGAATTCATGGCTGCTAAAAGTGACGTTATAAAATTGAAACAACAATGGAAAACCCTTACCAAGGCGTTAGAAGATCCTGAAGAAAGATCAAACTGGCAAACTCCAGAAATTATCCAGAGCAATGTTGAAAATGTAATGAAAAACTTAAGAAGAGCTCTAAAAATAATAGATGAAACAACTAAGCATCCTAGTGCACCTGACGGGACAGGAGGACCGGGATATCCTGACGGTCGTGGAGGATGGTTGAGCGATTTAGGAGGATATGTTAACAAAGCTGTCAGTACTGTTGGAAACTCTATAGGGGATATGTGGAGCAATTTAAATACTCCAGCTAAAGCTGTTTTCTATGGAAATGGCAACCAAGATACTCAGCCGGCTGCACCAGTCGAACAGTCCGCTCCTACAACGCCTAAAACATATTCATCATTCACTGGTACAAATTATGATCCATATCATACGGCTCAAAACAGACCTGATTCTAAAAAAGAGGATATAGGGAAAGGAGCCTCAGGTATATTTATAGATGACTCAATGGCGGCGACATCATTGAAAAAAGACGGGATCACTGGAAATTTAAGAATGGGCACAGTAATATGGGTGCCTGAACTAAAAAAGAAATTTCTTATCGCTGATACAATGAATAAGAGATTTAATGGTCAGAATAAAATAGATCTTGCCACACCACACACTGGAAGTGAGATAATACCTGCATATAACAAAAATTTTGATATAGTAGTTCTTAGAGAGGGCAAGGGAGCAGAAGATGCTAGAAATTTGGTTAATAGTGGAGAGTGGGATAATATAAAGAGGATGTCTGTGGACTAGGAAAAAGTTATCTTTTTCCTATTCATCTTTTGTACTTCTATAATATTTATAGATTCACAAGCCAAAGTGATTATATCTGTATCCCCCTGCTCAGGACTTATTATCGGTATGTTATATATTTGAGTGTGCTGTACTGTTTTCATTTGATCAGGGCATCCAATCGTTATTAGGATGTTTTTTATTATTGATCTAGAATTTTCTTCATTTTGATATTTTAGAACAATATTATTAGGTACTCCGCAATATGGACATGTCCATGATGAATAAAAATCAGGTTTTTTTATGGGATCAAAATTTAAGCTAGATTTTTTACCACAGAGGGGGCATGTCTTATCTGGATACTTTGGGTTATTGCATAACGATTGAAGCTTAATCCTAGTTCTTGCATAAAAGTCTTTTTTAAAGCACTTTCTACAACAAAAGAACTGGTTTGTTTTTATCGCTGTGAATTCTTTCCCGCATATTTTGCAGGTGCGTTTTATCTCCATAAAACATAAATTAACTATAAATTAAATATAATATTCATAGTTATTATAGATTGCTGTTTGAATATTCTAGGGTCAAACTCTTTTGCAGAACTTTCATGGAGTTTATTATCTCCTGGATGTTTGTCACATGGATTCTAGCCATTTCGTACATATGGGCCTCAGGAGTAGCGTCTGCCAGAATTCCGGCCTTGGATGAGCTCATGGATTTACCGGTGATAGGATCTGATTGGTTTTGCAGATTAGCTTTAATAATAGAAGCTCTTTTAATTGCTTCTCCTAATCTGACATTATACCTGATGAAATAAGCGGTCATATGCATGATCAACTCTCCTACCTCCTCTGGAGACACTTGCGTCCTTTTAAAATTAGATTCAAACGCTAGGTAGTCTTCGATATAATCTACTTTTTCCATATTATTTATTTTTTTTACCTTGATTAAATTGCTTGTCTTTTTTTGACTCTTTACGTCTGTCCCACTCCGCTGAGTCAAATAACTTTACTCCTCTTTTCTTCTCTTTTTTAGTGACACTCATGCTTTTGAATAATTTTACTTTTTCTTTATGCTTCATATATTTTTTATTTAATTGTTATCTTTAACTGGTATCTTATACACCTTTCTATCACTAAATTCTGCTTTTTTCCCATTATTCCATTGGGCTACCGGCCTTATATATCCCACTACTCGACTGTAGCACTCTACCGGTTGGAAATTCCTCAGTATGGTATCCAATTCATAGCAGTGCCTGCATTTGGCATAGGAATCATTTCCTACCTTGTATGGAATATACTCCTGGTCCTTCTCCAACTCCTGCTTGCAATCATGGCAAATAATTTTGTTCATTTTTTATAATTAATTAATTAAATAACTTTTTAGCCTCTTCCTCGCTTATTAACCCATCCCCAAAACCATGACAAGATTCTGCTTTAAAGTCATCATCGTATATATTACTTCCATTCAGGTGAGATGTTTCATGCTGAAACATATGACTCATTCCTCCATTCAAATTTTCAGTTATAGGTTTGGAAAGTTTAGGCTCAGATTCATTGTCACTTTTTTCAAGAGTTTGATAAATAACAGTTATCCTATTAAATCTAGGAACTCCTAATCTTACCTTTTCTTCAGGAAAAGAAAGACATCCTTCGTTTTTTTCTATGGTCGTTCTTGTAGTCAAAAAAATGACTGGATTTATAATAACCATTCCTTTTAACAGTACAAAAAATCTAAGTGGATCTTTATCATCTATCTGCGTATGCGCTATGGCTGACCCTCCAGAATAGTTTCCTACAGGGACACTACATAAAGTGACCATATCTTTTCCATCAGTTAATACTCTTTTTAAATCTTCTTCAGTCACCCATCTTGACTTTTTATTATGAGGTTTGCAATACCTAGAAAGCAATCTAGTATATTCTGCCACTACTTTTTGCCTTTTTTCTACTTCTTCTTTCGGAAGCTTTTCTTCCTTTTTTGATGTTTTAGAATCTGCACTTGTCCCGGGAGACGCCTCCTTTATTATCACATTTTCAGAAGCTAAAACTTTTAATACCTCTTCAGGCGGTTTTTTGTCTGTTGACATAAGATTGATTATT
>JBAZRG010000007.1:0-22080 GCA_041663145.1 Minisyncoccota bacterium | reverse complement strand
TACCACCAACCTTTCATGGCATCAGAAAAGTACTGAGGACAGAGTGAATTGCTCTGCAGAGCAATTCACGTGCTTATTAGGGACAGGTGTGAGTTGTTTGGGATAATTCTGTATAAAATTTGAAAAATGTACAATAACTTATTAACCCAATCAATCCCTATTCAAAATTAATCACTGGGTGTAATATAATTGCATGGAAGACCAAACAAAAAAAAGGAGTTTATGGCCAGTTTTACTAGTCGTCGTCATATTGGGTGTTATTTTGTTTATCTCGGGTAATGAAAAAGATTCATCACCACAACCTACAGATGTGCCGATGATGGTTGGAACAACCACGGTTAGCGGACAATTCACATGTTTACCACACAAAGACACAAGTGGTCCTCAGACGGAAGAATGTGCTTTTGGACTTAGAGATAATAGTGGCAAACATTATGCTCTCGATTTGAGTGGTGTTGATGTTTCGGCTTTCGATTTTCCTATGGATAGACCATATGAGGTTACTGGATCGTTTGTACCGATAGAGGTGATCAGTAGTGATATGTGGCGTCTATACGATGTGATAGGCATACTTCGAGTCAGTAGTTATGAAGAGATAACAAAAGACATTCCAGTTGTTTCGCCGGGTTCGACTGTGATATTGGAATTGAAAAAACCTATTATTGTAGCAAGTACGACTATTAGAGTTGTTATGGTCGAAGAGGATAGTCGTTGTCCATCAGATGTGCAGTGTATTCAGGCTGGTCAAGTAGTAGTCGGTCTAGCTATTTCATCGCCGTCTGGAGATTCGAGTATGCTCATCAAGGAAAAGCAAACCATAACCACCGAGACATTGTCTATAACTCTAGATGAGGTCTCGCCATATCCAATCTCTACAAAAAAGATTGCTGATAGCGAGTATCGATTCAAAGTCACAATAAAATCTAAGACACCTTAATTATGAGTATGTTTAGATCGGGTTCTCGATTTATCTCAATAAAAAATCATGTCAAACGGAGTTGAATTCGATGGTGACAATATGGATTTTGGCGGTCAACCTCGATCGGCTTCTTCTGGTAGTCAATTTTCCGGTGGTGGTTACAATTCATTTCAAAATAGATCGACTAATCAGGGCGAAAGGGGATTCGTTGGATTTCTATTGAATCACGGTTGGGTCAAGAGTCCTGAGAGTGCCCGAATGATCATGATTGGTATAGCCATTTTCAATTTTATCGTTTCTATAGTGATCGTTATTTATGTGAGTTCAAAATAATGCAGAAGTATTGATATAGTTGGTTTTATAAAGATATGAACATATCGTGAGCAACACGTCAACTTACTCAAAGTGTCAATTTTTGCTAGTATAAATAATCATGATTATTACTTACCTAGGCGGTGAATCCGTAAAAGTTCAATTTGGTGATACCGTTTTGGCTTTCAATCCGATCTCCAAAGAATCATCTTTGAAATCATCGAAGTATGGTGCTGATATCGTCCTTTCAACCATCAATCATCAGGATATGAACGGTCTCGAAGCTGTGACATTTGGGGACAAGAAGCCATTTCTCGTAAATGGACCTGGTGAATATGAGATCAAAGGAGTCTTCATCAAAGGCCTGCCATCCGAAACCGGTTATGACAATGAAAAGCGCATCAATACTGTTTATAGTGTGACTTTGGAAAATATGAACATTTGTTTTTTGGGTGCGGTCAATACTCCCGAACTACCAAAGGATACAGATGAAGCTATCGATGATGTCGATATTCTTTTTGTTCCAATAGGTGGCAGTGGTGTGCTTTCTCCATCTGATGCATATAAACTGGCAGTGTCTATCGGCCCAAAGATCATCATACCGATTCATTATGGAAATATCGGCGACAAAGATGCTCTAAAGACTTTTCTCCGAGAAGCTGGAGAGAGTCCAAAACCAGAAACAAAACTGACTCTAAAGAAGAAAGATCTCGAGGGCAAAGATGCCGAGGTCATGGTTTTGGCTGAAGAGTAAGAGTAAGAGAAAGTAGCGCGCTTAACTGATCGGGTGTAAAATATAGCCATGAGTTTAGAAACCTATTTAGAAGGTCTGAGAGCCAAACCAGAACATGTCAAAAGAAGATATGCTTTCTGGACGTCTTTTGCCATAACTGCATTGATCTTCACATTTTGGCTAGGTTCCTTCTTTTCTATTGGCACATCTTCTGGAGGTGCAGTAGCATCGGTTGCTGACAAAGTTGGCTCTCCGGGTGGATCCATGGTTGCCGCAGTTGGATCGTTTGCATCCGATATCAAAGACATGATCTTTGGACCAAAGAAAATCATCTACTCCAGTGTCGAGGCTCGTCCGGGTGAATAAGCAGGATTGTGGCGGGAACATTATGTTGGGGTCAACCTATAGAAACCCTTCACAATGAAGTGTTTTTTTGCTATACTTCTACTAGGTATAGCCTCAATACATTGAGGCTTGACCTTAATTTATGTCGAGAAAGCCAGGCGATCCGAAATCAGATCAGACAGCCGTAGACGCACGCAATGGTGCGGGAATTGTCTCCAGAAATATCACGACAGAGATGCGTGAGTCTTTTCTCGACTACGCTATGTCCGTCATTACAGATCGAGCCTTACCAGATGTTCGAGATGGTTTGAAACCAGTCCATCGTCGTATTCTCTTTGCTATGCACGAAAAAGGTCTGACATTTCAGGCAAAATTCCGTAAATCCGCATTTATCGTCGGTGAAGTCATGGGAACATATCATCCGCATGGTGATGCAGCCATTTACGAAACTTTAGTCAAGATGGCTCAAGATTTCTCCATGAGATATCCGCTCATCCAAGGTCAGGGTAACTTCGGAACTATCGATGGCGATCCAGCCGCGGCCATGCGTTATACAGAGGCCAAGATGTCACGTATGTCCACGGAACTTTTGCGTGATATAGACAAAAACACCGTAGATACCCGCCCAAATTATGACGGTACGAAAAAAGAGCCGATTGTTCTCCCGACTGCTGTACCAAATCTGCTTTTGAATGGCACACTAGGTATTGCAGTTGGTATGGCAACCAATATTGCCCCGCACAATTTACGCGAAGTTGTTGACGCCACGATTCATCTTATAGAAAATAAAAACGCGACAACCGAAGATCTATTCCAATACATAAAAGGCCCCGATTTTCCAACCGGTGGTGTTCTCTATGGAGAAAAAGACATACATCATGCCTATTCCACCGGACGTGGCGGTATGCTGGTGCGTGGTGAAGCAGAGATAGTCGAAGACAAAAAAGGCCAGTTCCAGATCATCATTTCTTCTATTCCATATCGCGTCAACAAGTCCGAACTCATCATGAAGATCGCCGATCTCGTTCGAGAAAAAGTCATCGAAGGTGTGCGTGCCTTGCGTGACGAGTCAGACCGAGAGATGCGCATAGCCATAGACCTGAAGCAAGGCGCTTATCCGGAAAAAATACTAAATCTCCTTTACAAGCACACCCAGCTCGAAGAATCTTTCCATATGAATACCGTGGCTCTAGTTCACGGTGTGCCTCAGACACTTTCCCTCAAGACTATTTTGCAGGAATTTATAATACACAGGATAGATGTTATCCGCAGACGCACTCAGTTCGATCTGGACAAAGCTCTCGATCGCGAACATATCCTTTTGGGTTTGAAGAAAGCTCTCGATCATATTGACGAAATCATTACTCTCATTCGAGCATCGAAGGATGTCGTCGAAGCTCACGCAAACCTGATAAAGAAATTCAAATTTAGCGATAGACAGGCAACAGCTATTCTAGAAATGAAACTCCAGAGATTGGCTGGTTTGGAACGCAAGAAAGTCCTCGATGAACTCAAACAGGTACAGGATCTCATCGCCGAACTCCGTGAGATATTGGGTAGTGATAAAAAAGTCCGCAATATCATAAAGACCGAACTTACCGATATCAAAACAAGATACGGCGATGATCGCAGAACCAAGATCATCAAGCACGGTGTCAAGGATTTCAATCCAGAAGATCTGATCGCTGATGAAGAATCTGTACTCGTCCTTACCAAAGGAGGTTATATAAAACGCACAAATCCAGACGAATATCGCCGTCAAAAGCGCGGTGGAGTGGGAGTCGTCGATCTAGATACAAAAGAAGAAGACTTCATATCCCATCTAGTTTTTGCTACAACACACAACGATCTTTTATTCTTTAGTGATAAAGGCAAGGCCTATCAGATCAAGATGTACGATATACCAGAGGGCAAACGAGCCACAAAAGGCAAGTCAATCATGAATTTTTTGTCTCTTGCTGACGGCGAAAGGATCACTTCCATCTTGGCTATGCCAAAAAATAAAAAAGAAGCCGAGGATTTAGGTCTCATCATGGTCACAAAACAAGGTACAGGCAAAAAATCTTCAGCAGGACATTTCAAGGATGTGCGAAGGTCAGGACTTATAGCCATCACACTCGATCCGGGTGATGAGCTCATGTCAGTTTCTTTTGTATCCAAAAACGATGAAGTAGTCATAGCCACAAAAGAAGGTCAATCCATTCATTTCAAAGAAAGCGATGTTCGTGAGATGGGCAGGAACGCGGCTGGAGTCCGAGTCATCAAACTAGATTCCGGTGATCTGGTGATTTCCGCAGACGTGATATCCAAAGAAGCCAAAAATCCATGTCTATTCGTGATCGGAGCAAATGGTTATGGCAAAAAGACCAAACTTTCTGAATACAAAGTCCAAAATCGCGGTGGTTCTGGCATATTGACTATGAATGTGACCAGCAAAACCGGATCTCTCATGGCCGCCAAAGTGGTGACTGACGATGATGAGGAGATCGTAGCTATGTCAAAGAAAAGTCAGGTTATCCGCGTGGATCTCAAAGAAATCCCAACTCTCGGCCGTTCCACTCAGGGTGTACGCATTATGAAACTTCGAGAAGGTGATTCACTAGCAAGTCTCATCTGTCTATAGTATATATTGAGTTTATTGAGCTTGGTGAGTATTGAACTCGGTGTGTAGTGTTCTCTAACTACTTGCAATGCGATTTGAACCCCGAACAAATTGCCCACATATCAGTAGTTCCATCTACTGATATGTGGTTGCAATTTGGAGTGGGTGACCTTGCAAGTAGTTAGAGAACACTACACACCGAGTTCATACACAGTAATTCCTTATCCCCATTCATCCGTGCTTAGAGGGGGTATTTTGGCTATAATATAGTTATGTTTTCAGATCCAGTCGAAAATTTGAACAAGCTCGGCTTGAACGAGGGCATGAAAGTTGTCGATCTCGGGGCTGGTTCCGGTTTTTACACATTTGAGGCCGCCAAGCGTGTCGGACGTAGCGGTCGTGTCTATGCTGTAGATGTAGAGAAGACACTTCTAGAAAGGATTCGTTCCATAGGCGCAACTCAAGGACTTCGAAATATTGAGATCATCTGGGGCAATGCCGAGAAAATAGGCGGAACAAAGCTCAAAGAAGCTTTGGCAGATCGAGTCATTGCGTCCAATGTCCTGTTTCAAATAGTTAAGCCTGATGATTTTGTCTTGGAAGTGAAGAGGGTCTTGAAACCCGGTGGAAAAGTCCTGCTTGTTGACTGGAGTGAGATATCTCCGATCGGTCCAAAGACCATAGTTCCTTCTGCTAAGGCCCAAAATCTGTTCGAAAGAGGCGGATTCAAGCTAGATACGAGTTTTGGGGCAGGTGATCATCATTACGGTATGGTATTTATCAGAGAATAATTTTTATATGTCCAAATTTCAAGTCATAACTCTAGCAATATTCATTCTGGCTATCGTTGCCGGAGTTATTGCTTTTGCAACTTACAAAAACGATTCGACGACAACTGCTTTGCCATCCATAACGATCTGGGGCACATTTCCATCGAGTGTTTTCGATCAATACGTCGCGGAGACAAACAATACTCTCGATTCTCCAGTAAAAGTAAGCTATGTTGAGAAAACTCCAGAAAAATTCTCTCAAGAATTCGTCTCGGCTTTGGCTCGAGGATTGGGGCCTGATGTTATCTTGATACCGGCCGATCGAATACTGACTGAGGCAAATAAACTGACAAGTATTCCATATACTGCTTTGACTCAAAGAGAATTCAAAGATAAATACATTCAGGAAGCACAGATATATCTCAATTCAGAAGGAACTTTGGCATTACCTTTCACTATCGATCCATTGGTCTTGTATTGGAATCGCGACATCTTCAATGTTGCTGGTCTAGTTACATTTCCGCGTTATTGGGATGAATTTTCAGCACTCAATCAAAAATTGACTGTCAAAGATCAGAATGGAAATATCCGAAAAAGTGCTGTGGCTTTTGGAACATTCAATAACATCACAAATGCTCGAGAGATATTGGGTACTTTGATTATGCAGGCAGGCAATACTATAACCGGACGTGATGCGGATGGTGCGATCGTATCAACTCTGGGTAACCGTTCGGGATCAGACCCGGCACCCGCCGTCAAATTCTTTGCCAAATTCGCGGATCCTGCCAACACGGATTATTCATGGAATAGGGGACTTCTGAATGATAAAGTCTTTTTCTTAGCGGGCAATCTGGCGACCTATATCGGTCTGGCTTCGGAAATATCCGATATCAGATCGAAAAATAACAATCTAAACTTTGATGTAGCACCATTGCCACAGACTCGCAATGGAGGCAAGACAGTCTCGTATGGCAGGATGTATGGCTTTTCGATAGTACGGGCTTCAGGCAAACAAAACGCGGCATATCAGACCATTGCGATCCTTTCTTCCCCTAGTCGTCTCCAGAGTCTGTCACAAAAGATGTATATCCCTTCAGTTTTAAATACTCTGAATCAAGGATCATCAGATCCATACATGGACAATTTTCAACGAGCAGCTCTGATATCCAGAACCTGGCTAGATGCTGATCCTACTCAGTCTCGTCGGATCTGGGGAACTATGATAGACGTTTTGATCAGTGGAAAAAAATCCGTTTCAGATGCGATCTCCGATGCTCATGATGAATACGATCTTGTCCTAAAACAAGCAGTACAGTGATTGTGATATCTCGCATTCAACACTGAATAGAATAAAAAAGATGAAAAATTTTAAAAAACAATTGGGAATAGCGATGTTTATTCTGGCAATATTTATTCCTCAAGTCCAAGCTCAGTCTACAGACAAAGCATTGTCTGTCGATGTTAGTGATCCAGGATTCAAGTTGACGGTTTGTGATGGGCCGAAATTGCCAACGGGAGTCACACCTCCTTTTCCCGACTATAGAGAGTGCAACTTTAATACGTTTATGTTGCAGGTACAGCGTCTTATAAATGTTCTGCTTGTAGTCGGAGTCCTTGCAGCCACACTTCTTTTCTGTTATGCCGGCTATCTCCTCATCAAAGGTTCGCCAGACAGCATAAAACAAGCCAAGAACATTTTCCAAAAAGCCTTTTTTGGGTTTATAATCATGCTATCGGCCTGGTTTATCGTATATCAGTTACTGTCATGGCTCACTGGAAATTCGGGATTTGCATCTTTGCTCGGTAGTCCAACATAATATCAATTTAATAATTTTAATGAAAAAAATGAAAAACAAACATATCATCCTTTTTCTTATAATGTCTTTTTTCGCTTTGTCTGCATTCACCTTGGTTCAGGCTCAAGAAGATGAACTGGAAGGTTTTGATACTGGTGGTAGTTTCGATACTAGCGGGTACGATCAGGCAACAGATGAACCGCCTCTTGAGGATACCTCAGATGGTACTACTTGGGACTGGGATACTATGACCGATGATGCTCCTGCCGAAGTAGATCTCGAAGATCCTAATAATTCTGGTGCGGGTGTCAATACGACTGGAGGGGGGGATGTTACAGGTCAGCAAAATGTATCTGGAGGGGGGGATGTTACAGGTCAACCAAACTCAACGGGAGGGGGGGATACAAATTCTGGTGGAACATTTACTTTATCAAATCCCCTCAAGGTTAAATCTATAGGCGGTCTAGTTCAGGATTTCATTCAGATCTTTAGTTACATCGCTGTATTGTTCGCAGTACTAGTGATCATATACATAGGTTTCTCGATGGTCATGGCACGTGGTAAACCAGAAGAAACTAAAAAACTCAAAGTCTGGCTTGGTGGGGTAGTCATCGGAGTTGCTGTTATCATCGGTGCTCGACTCATCATCGATGTGGTGATAAATACTCTATCAGCAACAAATATAGTCGATTCTAATTTTATTCAAAGTGCCAGAGATGCTAATAGTGGTAATTAATAAATATATGAAAAAATTTCGTAACACTATAGCCACTCTCGCAGTATTCGTATCAATGCCTTTGGTCACACATGCCGCAAATCAGACGCTGGAAGATCTGATAAATGCTGCCATAAAATATCTGAATCTTGCCCTAGCATTGCTCATGGGTTTTGCGGTTGTCATGTTCGTCTTCTACATTATCAAGTATTTCATACTACCTCATGATAAAAGATCAGAAGCGGGTCAGTATCTACTGTGGAGTATTATTGGTTTCTTTATCATCCTTTCTCTCTGGGGTCTGGTCAATATTCTGATCGGCACTTTCGATCTCGGTCAGAACAATCCAAACGCTTGGGGAGATATAAAGGACTTGTTTCCAAACTAGATCATATGAATTCAATGAAAAAAATCATTCTAGTTCTATCGGTATTCGCATTGTTTGCATCGCCGGTGCTCGTGATGGCGGACTATGAGGGAGCGATCGGTCCAAATAATGAAGGTTTGGCACAAGGATCATATGTAGATCAGAGTACATCAAAGATTACTGATGTAAATTCTCTGGCATCAAAGATTACTGGTATATTCAATCTAGCTACTTATTTGTTGATAGCTCTGGCGGTTGTATATATCGTTTGGAATGTTGTCATATATATGATCAAACCTTCCGAAGGAGATCGCACAGAAGCCGGTAAAGCTATTCTTTATGGAATAATCGGACTTTTCATCATCGTATCCATTTGGGGGTTGGTCAATATTTTGATTGGAACATTTAGTACGAATAATAGTGTCTCGAATGAACTTTTGCCGAGAACGGATTTCGTAAATAATAATTAATGAATAAAATACTCTTGATAAATCTTGCGCAAGCTGAGGTCGATCTCACAAAATTTGGTGAGACTATAAGCCCAATCATCACTCATGTGGTATATCCGATCTTGGGACTTATGTTTGCTGTGGCGGTTCTCGTCTTTGCCTATGGTGTATTGCAACTGGTCATACGTCCTGATGATGGTGAAGCGCGCGACAATGCCAAACGAAGTATCCTCTATGGAATATTCGGCATATTCATCATGATCTCGGCTTGGGGCATCGTATATCTAGTCTCGAATACTCTGAAGAGTGTTTAGTCTCCTTGTCTAATCCTCTTTCTTTCGTCTTGTTATAAAAAAATACAGGCCACAGATATTATCTGCGGCCTGGTGATTGTGTTCTTGTTCGTGCTACTTTTTTTTGCGACGGACTGAACCTGAATATAAAGGGTACTTTTGTAACCTTTTGTCCGGGTGTGACGCGGTATTTTATCGTTGCCGCGTTTGTGAATACCACACAGTGCTGTGTGGGGCTGTTGATTGGTGGCATGTTCTGGATCGTACTATCATCATCGTCGGCCTTCATCTGCCAGAGCACGTCATTGCCAGTGTTGGGTGCCGGATTTCCCATCACATTAAGCGCTAGACATTTTGTGTTGGGATCGTACCACTTGGTATCGACCATCACAATTTGCCGAGCGGGGATGTCAAACTGGTCGGTGGCTGTTGTTTGCCGTTCGACACTTTCAACCTCGCTGACCGTTGTGCTACCACGCGTGAGCATCCCGTTAATTTTGTTTATCACAACCATCGCTATGACGATGATCAGTACCACGATGAGTGATATGACTTTCGTCATGTTCATCGACCCTGTGGGTTTCTGAACAGGTGGTGAAGAGATACCTATGTTCGTCTGTGCGTGGCCAAATGCCACCTTTGCGTTTGCACTCATGATTCACCTTATTTTGTAGAGGGTTTATTAATCCCTAATCCAGGCCCCATTACGAGGGTCTGAAGATTATCGAGTCCTGTCACCGACACTGTCGCATCGATCAGTCCATCAGTCCTTTTTTCTTGAGACGCTAGGACTGCCATAAGAGCTTGTTTTTCACTCAAGCCTTGTTTAACCAGAATCTTTATTGCTCTGGCGTTGTTTTCATTGATTGCCAGCGCTTCGACCGACTTTTGGAAGTCGTCACTTCTGGTAATGCTTAGGAGTTGAGGATTGTTAGTGAATGTTCCGAATCGCTCCTCTTCTTCGCTAGTGTCCCCGGCTCCTCCTAGGCATTTTTCGAATTCGTCTTTGATTTCTTCCTGTCTCTCGTACACACTTTTTGTAGCCTTTTTGCCTCTCTTGGCCGCGATGGACTGGGCTAACTCGTGAGAAATAAAATCAATTAATTTTCCACGAAAGTATCCATCGAAGTACTTGGTGACTGTATCTTCATCGTGACGAACCAAATTGACCAAATGACCCTGAAGGGGAGTCAACATAACCTGCCAACTAATAGTCAATCGGATATTATCTTTTGACGGAGTAGTGATCGGCTTATCCAACATGATCTGTTTTCCCAGATCTATCACCCAGCCAACACGTTCCCATAGAAGGATTCCTTGAAGATTGGGCCCAACTTCTCTCAGAGACTTCGTCTCAACTAACTCAGTTGGTTTTGGATTTTCCTCGTAGGTCCTAAACAGATTTATGATCACAGCGCCAGAATTTTCCGGCACAATGATGAAGAATGCGTTTAACGCCCGCGTGAATCCGAGGATCAAGGTCCATATGATGAACCCTGTAGCGAGAGCATAGATGCCTCCGCCGAATATTAGAGCTATTACTAGCCCTAACAGAAATCCGATCACTAGTATTTCGGCTGATGCAATCATGATATAGATCGCTCTGTCGCTCATAAGTTTCATACTTTCTTTCTCACTTTCTATTGTAAGCTCCCGTTTGTAGGGAAGCTTATTGTTTGTTGTCTATCGTTAAATTGTCAAATGGGCTTGTTTTCCTCACAAAGCCCAGAACTGTCATTACCTTACTATTATAGCATTTTGTATGGCTATTGTCAAGCATATTTCTCCACACCTTTTTGTGTTGTATATATTAGATATGCGCTATAATGTCATCAATAAGCATTAACTTATTAATTAATAAATATTATGAAAAAAATCATCGCTCTTATCGTCGTGGCCATGCCGTCCTTGGCCTTGGCTCAAACCGCCGTTATTACTGACGTAAACTCACTTTCAGAAAAGTTGGTCAATATCGGTAATCTCGCAACTTATCTTCTCATCGCTCTTGCTGTTATTTACATCATTTGGAACGTTGTAAAGTATATGATCAAGCCAGGTGAAGATGATCGTAAGATTGCTGGATCTGCTATTTTTTACGGTATAGTCGGTTTGTTCATCATCTTGTCCATTTGGGGATTGGTAAATATTCTGGTCGGTACTTTCCGCACAACACCAGTGGACAGTGCGATTCCTCACAATATTCCACAATCAGAGATTCCAAGAGTTCGTTAGTCTACAGTAGGGTATTTTATTGAGAAAAAAAGCAAGCCATGGGGAAATTCCTCATGGCTTGTTGCTTTGATCTAAAGGATCTAATGATAGTGGCGGTTTAGGGAGTAGTTGATTCTTCCCGTACCACCGAGGTGCTGATTCAGAAATGGTGAAACGTTGTATGAGTGCCCACTGTATCCCTGGTTGTATACAACCACAGGTTGTGGAGCGTATACCACCCGAGGTCCAGGCAGTGTCACTACCCGTTGAACCGGTTGCTCAACGTACTGAACCTGCTGAACCTGTTGCACCGGCTGGACTTTCTGACGTTGCCAGTAGGTGTTATCTAGTTGTGACACATCTGGTGCCGGTGCGGCCTCTGGTGTTGGACAACTTGGTGTCGGCACTTGAGGTGAACGAACATGACGCTTTTTGGGCGGACAGTTCGTTGCGGTGACCGTCTTATTGGTTGGACCGAACCCGATATAGGTGACAATGAACGGCCCATTGTTCGTACCACCGTTCACCGTCACCGAATTGTTGATGGACTGTCCACCATAATTCGGGGCGTTCCGCTGAAGTGGGGGATATGCTCTTCCCACGTCGATGATCTGCGTTGGTCGGGGAAGGGGACTTTCGTCCACTCTGACCATACCAGATTTTTTGGAGGACTTGTCAGTGGCGCCGAGGGTGGTGGACGAATCGCCACCCGTGGTAGCATTTGTTTTCTCATTGAACATCTTCCACACATTCCACACACTCCAGATAGTGCCTGTTACGGCAATAGCTAGAATTACGAATGCCAAGTATGATCTGGACTTCGACCACCATCTTGAGTACCACGGAGGCGTAGGTGGAACTTTTTGTTCCGTGGCAGCCGGTTCTGTTTTCTTCGGCGGAACCTTGGGCGTCGTTTTCCTCTTTCGAGGAGGTCTAGATACCCTGGCAGGCTCTTCTTTAACGATCGTCTCTTTGACGATTGTTTTCTCGCGTGTCTCCTCCACCGTTCGTTTAGCACGCGGAGCCTTTTTAGGGGCCACCGACGCTTCGGGGGCGGACGCTTTTATTTCCGCCGGAGCGGGATCCGCAACGGGTTTCGTCACAGATTCTGAAGCTGTCGGTAACTTTACCGGTGCCGGGACCTTGAAGCTGGTCTCAGTCTTTGCTGTTTCCTTCGTTACTTTCTTATTTGCCATATATCTTCCTTTTTTGCTTTGGCCAATTAAGGCCGGGTTTTTCGTATTGTTTTGTTAAAGTGTCTGTCTCATCTGTCCGTAAAATCACCCTTGTATTTACTGTTGCTTATTATACCGCAACGTGGTTGCTATGTCAAGTCTCATATAATGGCTATAACATGTTAATCTATTGAATACGCGCGGGTGGCGAAATTGGTAGACGCGCTAGCCTTAGGAGCTAGTGTCGCAAGACATGGAGGTTCGAGTCCTCTCCCGCGCACAAAAATAAGGAGCGTAGCGACCCCAGTAGGTCATTCTACTGAATGATATATTTTTGTAGCGTGCCCGTATGGGTGCGCACAAAATATGTCAGTGTACTAGCAAGCCAAACTTCTTTGGCTTGCGTCCAAAGGACTCGAAAAGTCTGAGCATATTTTGGCGAGCTCACGAAGCCAAAATGCGAAGACTGTACCGAAGTCGTGATTGAGCACAATCACCTACTGGGTAGACTTCGAGTCCTCTCCCGCGCACTGATCTGGGCCCTATTCTACGACATGATTTTTCTCAATGTAGCATATTGAAATCATTTTGGTAATTTGAGAAAATATCTGACATGCAAAAACCAAATGTTTTGGTCTGTACCGCTGTCCACAAGGCAAAAGAGTCTAGATTTCTATTACAATTTTACTGATCCATATAGCATGAAGGTCTCTGCAATTCTCGCCCAAATGAAACTCATAAGTCTAAAAAGAATGAATAGGAAGTTGTATGATATTTCTCCAACAAATTTACTCGAAGTTAAAATGCGATTGAAAGAGTTTTTGGTATAAATCGAAACCCCACTGCTTAGGTGGGGTTTCTCGGAGCCTTTCGGCACTTTATAATACAAGTATACACGAATTTAACTTTGGGTCAAATGAATGAATAAATACAAAAGTTCTAGCTTGAATCACTACACCCTCTAGTGTCCTTGACATCTCGCCCTAAAATGGTACAATATTTCACAGCTGAATGTTCTTTGTGAATTTAAGAACTGACGGCCCGTAACAGACAACCGGGCTTTTATGCCCATTTAGGAGAAGGAGACACAGTGAATAATACAGAATTGCCGGTTAAATACAGTAAGATTATCATGTCAGCTTTTATCAATCTGGAGTCTGTAGCCTCACGGCTCATACTCCGGTGGTTCGGTCCACAAAAATGGCCCGACATTGATAAAGCTCCTATCATGTTCGTTGAGAACGAACTGAGCTGGAATGACGAATTCTTCGACAAGAGGGACGAATTGCCCATAGGATGTTGCCCAGAATGTCGGTTTGGTCGCAGAGATTCCTGGCGAAATCTTTTGAAGTTTCTGGGTGCTGAAAACGAGGCACCAGGTCAGAGGATTCGGGAAATTTTCAGCAGTCACCACAAGTCGGAGACGGGTCTGATGAGCCTGATCGGTGTCATGCTTCGTCATTACGAAGATCTCATGTTTGTTATGAACTGGGCCGATCAAATGTTGGATGTCGTAGTGTGTCGCAGGATTTACAGTCCCGCCAAGAAGGTGGGTCCAGAGCCCGATCTCAAACAAATGTTCGAGACGGCCTGGCAAGAGCTGGAGCTTCAAGATGCAAAAGTTCGCGAGCACCTGGACAAGGTGATCGCAAATAGCATGGGGCAGAAGGATGAGATGACCGAGCTCGCGTACGTTTTGACGGCGATGATTCGTCGTCAAAATCCCGACACCACACCGACATTCAATCAGGACGATATCAAGGCCTGGTTTCATGCTCTCGTCCGGGCAATGTACGATGAGCAAATCAAGTTCCACGTCGTCGTTTCTCAGGTCCGGAAAACCAAACCAGTGGAGATTCAGGCAATGATCAAAGGAAAAGCAGAGCCCTTGAACCTGTTTGTGCTCAAGAGCGATGAACAACTCGCAGATCGAGCAGCGCGATTCCGGGGCGCGCATCTGACTTTGATTCGTGATTCCAAGGGCTATACTCGGATCTGTCGAAACCGAAATGTACACGGTCTCAATCTTAACATCGTTCTCCGGATGATCAGATGGTTGGAACTGCCGATAGACAAAAAAGATGTCAAATGGAGCAGTCTCGACGAGTTCGCCGATTACTCCGACTGGGAGATGAGTGATATGGGCAACCTCCTGAACAGAGCGCCCAATAAACCATCACCCATCGCGCTGGACTTCCTCGCAGATATCATGCAATACGCCTTTCATCCAGGAGGAATAAAGTGTTGGTGTAACCAGCATAATATCTGGATGTCGGACACGCCACCGCCCATGAAGGAGGTGAAGGTGGAAGAACTGCGGTTTGTTAAAGATGATCTCGGGAAAGTTATGGATTCAGCTCGTGCTGACAAAGACAAAGCAGAGAAGATTCCGGCACCAGCTCTCGAAGTCAAAAAGATCAAGAAGGTTACGAAAGCCAAGAAGGCCAAGAAGATCAAGAAGGTCAAATCGGCCAAGCCGTCGTCAGTCAAACTGGAAGTGGCGTAAAAATCACTGGTCAGTTGTCAGTTAAATTCACAAGGGGCTCCGCTAACAAGTGGGGCTTCTTTTTTTATTCATTTTTGATCATATTGAAGAGGGAATTGTGAACAGTGTAGATATGCGCATTTCTGAGTTTGTCGGAATAAAAAAACGCATCACAACTCGGTGATGCGCAAAATGTTTTAGTGTGTTTTCTGGCATTTACCAGATCAAATCAATCTTGCAATGGTATTGCGGACTCCGATACCAAATCTTTTGAAGAATCCGCACCTGTTCGTCTTGGGAACTGATTGGATTTGTGGCGGTTCAGTGATCCGCAATCTTGCCTTTCTCGACTCCCTGACTGTGGAGTCATACAGATCTGCCCGACGCCTGATGATTCGGGCAAAATGAGGTGATAGTCTAAAGCTGAAACATACCTGACTCTGTATCTTTGCTCTGGGTCTGCTCGGATGAGGCGCTTCCGAGAAGATTTGGAATAGGTACAAGCCGGCTGTCAGGGAACAACGCTTATTCCAAGCTTCGAGATCACAGATGCGAATACGCACTATACCATCTGCACATAAGAATTGTGATACTGATGTGCAATAGAGCGCTCGTCTTTCCTTGCAAACTTTTTGGCTTGGCTTTTCGCATTGTGATATTGCCAGATAATATTCGGTTGATCTGGGCACTCGTCTCCAACTGACCACCCCGTGATGGTATTTGATATCTTTGGGCTTACTCAATATATGCGGTCTCTTCATTAAAATCCTCCATTTTCAAGAGTAACATGAAAATCTGTAAAGTCAATGGTAAGAAATTTTGATGTGAGTATGTTGTAACCACACACATTATTCTTTTTTCTTCCGAGAATATTCTGCAAACTTGATATTGAATCCCGAACAACTCACACCTGTCCCTAATAAGACTCCGCAAGTACTTTTTAGCAAAAAAGTACTGAGGACAGAGTGAATTGCTCTGCAGAGCAATTCACGTGCTTATTAGGGACAGGTGTGAGTTGTTCGGGATTCTTGAACTTATTGGAAGCAGAGTTCAAGGAAGACACATGAGGGTGTGTGTGGGGTCACAACAACACTGAATCATTCACCCTGATTGATTATGTCTTCTATTTAGTTATCTGTCCGCCCAGTAGGGATCGAACCTACGACCTTATCCTTAAGAGGGATCTGCTCTACCAACTGAGCTATGGGCGGATTGTTAAATTTACGACGGACTGATGAAATATAACAGGTTATTGCACAAGATTCAATAATATGTAATACTGCGCTCATGGTAAATCGAATGCGCGCAACGCGAGCACATCGCGACAATAGGAGATCGCATCATGCTTTGGAGGCATTGCGTTTTTCGAAATGTCAGAGTTGTCAGGCTTTGCATCAGAGTCATAGGATGTGCATGAATTGCGGATCCTATAACGGCCGCAAAGTACTTGATCTCGCCGCAAAAGCCACTCGAAAAGCCACTCGAAAAGCTCAGGCAGCCAAAACTGCGAAATAAAGGAGCAGAACGGCGCCGATTTTGGCGAGTAGATGAAGTGTAAGTGTGGGACTTAATGTGAAGTTGAAAATATATAATAGAAAAAGTATGGATGCAGACAATATTTTCATTTTATCTTTTCAATTTTACGGAATAAGAAAGTTCTTTAACTAATATATGGCCAACAGACATTTATCTCGATCAGTAGTCATGCAATCACTCTTTGAGTGGGATGCTCGAGGTTGTCATAAAGAAGAATCCGCAGCGATAGTGGCAAGAAATTGCAAAGAATTTGCACCTGGGATGGGTGACAATACTTTTATCGATGATCTTTTCAAGGGTATTTTGTCAAAACAGACTGATCTCGATCAAATCATCGAAAAAGCTGCACCGGACTGGCCAATAGACAAAATATCGCCTGTTGATCGCAATGTTCTGCGTCTCGGTCTTTATGAATTGCTTTTTTCTGATAGAAATGAAGTTCCTGCCAAGGTTGCGATAAACGAAGCTATAGAGCTGGCAAAAACTTTTGGCGGTGAGACAAGCGGTCGTTTTGTAAACGGCGTCTTGGGTGCCGTCTATAAAGAATTAGGTGAGCCGGGTAAAGATGCCGCCAAAGCCAAAAAGAAAGTAGATGAAGTAGCGTACGAAGACATGCCGATACAGCATTTGGGCGGAGCAGTTGTATTTGGCCGTAAAGATGAAGACATATATCTGGCTTTTGTACATGATATATTCGGACATTGGACATTGACCAAAGGAAAAATAGCTGATGGTGTAGATCCGGCCGCAGGAACGATTGCTAAGGTCAAAGAAGAGATTGGGCTCGACGTTGAGATCAAGCAGGATCTCGGAATGAATGAATACATCGCAAATGATCCAGAGATTGGCAAGATCAGAAAACAAGTTCATTATTATCTAGCTGAAGCTGAGTTTGGAGATCTACATTTGGCCGAAAAACCTGGTCTCGATGATGCAAAATGGTTCAAATTATCAGATATTTTAGAATTAAATTTTTATAATGATATTCTACCGATCGTTACCAAAGCCATAAATCTTTTGGCTAAGGAATAATAATCGATACGAATCGGAAAGATAATACAAATATGAAAGTGAACTACGAAGAATTTGCCAAGAAGATCGGAGTGGAATTTCATGATATTTCACTATTGGCTAGTGCTTGCACTCACCGATCATACCTAAATGAAAATCGTGGCGTTGCGGATGTTCACAATGAACGATTGGAATTTCTCGGAGATGCTGTCTTGGAACTAGTCGTAACAAGTTTTCTTTTTAGAAAATATCCGAATAAAGCTGAGGGTGAACTCACGGCTTTCAGGTCAGCTCTGGTAAATGCTGTGAGTTTGGAGAAAGCCGCCAGATCTATGGATTTGGAAAAATACATGCTGATGTCACGAGGTGAAGCCAAAGATACGGGCAGAGCCAGATCGATCATATTGGCAAATGCCGTAGAAGCGGTGATCGGAGCGATATATCTCGATCAGGGTTATGATGGATCTGCCAATTTTATTTCAAATCATATTCTAGAAGTTATCGATATAGACGATATAGTAGCCAATAAGACATGGCTAGATGCCAAGAGCCGATTTCAGGAACGTGCTCAAGAAAAAGTCGGACTTACACCTTCTTACAAAACTCTAAAAGAGCTTGGGCCGGATCATAATAAACAGTTCACTTTGGGAGTATTTCTAGGTGATGTGCAGGTGGCTGTCGGTTCGGGTGCATCGAAGAAAGATGCCGAACAAAAGGCGGCTGAAAAGGCTTTGGAAGTCAAAAAGTGGTAACATGCATCTTAAATCTTTAGAATTATCAGGCTTCAAGTCATTTGCAAAGAAATCTACTTTGCAGTTTACTTCGTCGATCACCGGCATTGTCGGACCCAATGGTTCAGGCAAAAGTAATATCGCCGAAGCGTTTCGTTTCGTCCTTGGTGAACAGTCCATAAAATCTCTGCGCGGTAAACGTGGTGAAGATATGATCTGGAATGGCGCTCTCGGCAGTTCGAGAGCAAATCGCGCCAGTGTCAAGGTCGTTTTTGATAATTCCAAGCGTCTGTTTCCTTCGATTGATTTTGATGAAGTGGCAATGGAACGAGCCGTAAATCGTGACAATTCAAATGAATATTTATTGAACGGCAGTCAGGTTCGACTGAAGGATATTGTCGAGCTTCTTTCCAGCGCGCATATCGGTGCGACTGGACATCACATAATATCGCAAGGCGAGGCCGATCGAGTATTGACTGCTTCGATACGGGAGAGACGTGAGATGATAGAGGATGCTCTCGGACTCAAAATCTATCAGTGGAAAAAACTCGAAAGTATTCGAAAGCTCGAAAAGACCGAAGAATACATGAAGCAAGTCGAATCATTGCGCCGAGAGATCGCTCCGCATATTAAATTTTTGAAAAAGCAGGTCGAGAAGGTCGAGAAAGCTGAGGAATTGCGTCGTGAACTCATAGATATTTTCAAAGAATATTTTGCTATAGAAGAAGCTCGTATCAATGCCGAAAAAGAAGCGATTGCGAATGAGCTTACTGGTCCTTCTAGAGAATTGTCGGTTCTCGATCGTGAACTCGAAAATGCAAAAAAGATCTTGACCGAATCAAAACATAAAGATGATGAGAGTCGGGAAGTCTTGGCGATTGAAGGGAAGTTAAATGAAGTCCGTGCCGAGAAAGATCGTCTGATGAGAGAAGTTGGTCGTCTAGAAGGTGAGATCACCGCTGATAGGCGTGCCATAGAAAAAGAAGAAAGTCGTCAGAAGATAGAAGAATTGCGCACGGTTTATGTTAAGGATGTAGAGCAGGTACTACACGATATAGAAATATTGGGATATATAGATGATGCCAAGAAACTCTTCAAGGAAGTCATGTCCACTCTCAAAGCTTTCATTGCTCGACACCACACCGAACATGATTCTGGATCTCTGAGAGAAGTTAAGGGGGAAATCGAAAAAAGTCTTGTCGAAAAAAATAAGCTCGAGATCATTCTTCAATCTCTTTTGGATAATGAGGTGGTACTCATAAACGAATACAATAAATTAAAAAATTCTATAGAAGAAGAAAAAGACACCAATCGTGAAGCGGAAAAGAATGTATTTCGAATTATCGCGAAACAGACCGAACTCCGCAACATCGTATCCGTTCTCTATGCCAAGAAAGAGGTCAATGATCGCGATCTAGAGACATTCAAACATGACCTCGGCGAGGCCGGTGTTATTGTCGGTCGTGAAGCTGTGGAATACCAGAAACTCGGTTCGAATATTGCTGTAAATGATCATGATGTGAAGATGAAACAAGAAGAAAGACGTAAAAAGATCGAACGCAGCAAGATTCGACTCGAAGATTCTGGTGGTTTGGGTGGTACTGAGATAATGAAAGAATTTAAAGAAACCGAAGAGCGGGATGCTTTCTTATCAAAAGAACTTCAAGATTTGGAAAAAGCTAAAGCCGAACTCAGAACACTGATCACCGAGCTCGATCTGCGTATAGATGTAGAATTTAAAAATGGGATTTTGAAAATAAATGAACAGTTTCAAGATTTCTTTACAATGATGTTCGGTGGCGGTAAAGCTGAACTGACTATAGTCAAAGAAACGATTCGAAAGAAAAAAAGCGACATTGATGATCTGACTCTAGCTTTGGGAAAAAATGAGGAAGAGTCGACTGGAGATGAATCGACTGGTAGTAATATCGGATATGATGGAACGACTAATGATAACCAGATTTCCGAGCAAGGTCCGGAGGGTATCGATGTCAATATTAGTTTGCCAAAGAAAAAGGTAAAAGGATTGATGATGCTCTCTGGTGGTGAGCGTGCTTTGACTTCGATCGCTCTTTTGTTTGCTATCTCACAGGTCAATCCGCCCCCATTTATCATTCTCGATGAAACGGATGCCGCGCTCGATGAAGCAAATTCAAAAAAATATGGAGATATGATCGAAAGCTTATCGAAACATTCACAACTGATCCTGATCACTCACAATCGCGAGACGATGTCTCGATCTGGCATCATCTACGGTGTGACTATGGGCTCTGATGGTTGTTCGCGTCTCTTGTCTCTAGCTTTTGATGAGGCAGTGGAAGTGGCGAAGTAATACCGAAACGCAATACACACATCATTCTTTTTTCATCCTCGAACTCTGCTTCCAATAAGTCCGAGAATCCCGAACAACTCACACCTGTCCCTAATAAGCACGTGAATTGCTCTGCAGAGCAATTCACTCTGTCCTCAGTACTTTTTTGCTAAAAAGTACTTGCGGAGTCTCGTTAAGGATGAGTGCTGTGTGTTTCTGAAGTGCGTCGATATCCACATTACGCTCGTTCCCAAATAAAGTAATAGGTATATAATAGTATTCATGAAATCTCTTAAATTTCGCATTACACGTAATGCTCACGTTCTCTTTGCCATTACACTCATCTCATTATCAGTCGCATCTCTAGTCTCTTTTCGAACGGCAACCGCTGGTTCGCTCGCTCCATCCGCGGTACCGGCAGTTGGAAGCTATAGTTTGCAGGATGTATTCAATCGTCTGTTAACAAATACATCAGCAACGGCAGGCAATCACGCTTTTGCGCCGACCACGACTCCTGTCTCGACATTTCCGACACTGACTCAGATCTTCAATGCTATACCTACGATTTACCCATCAGATTTCTTGGCTAGTTCGACGTATCTGGGTGTTACGGGATCTATTGCTGTCAAAACAGGCAATACGGCTGTGGCATCGTCATCGGCTCAGGGAACATCGCTCGTTTTTACAATTCCAACAGGATACTACAGCGGAGCGAATAGCGTGACAGTTGCAACTTCATCGAACAGCTTCATCGCGTCAAACATAAAGAGTGGGGTAAATCTTTTTGGAGTAGATGGCAATATCACAACTATAGATTATTCACTTCAAGAATTGCAAACCATAGATGACTGGGTTTGTTCTGGTGCTACGAGTTGTACTAGTCCGACAAGGGTTGAATATACTGCCGAAGAAAGTACATGGGCGACCGTCTCTGGATCACCATTTGCTGGATATGATTCTATAAATTTTTCGGCAGGAGGAGCTTCATGGAACCTGGTATCTGGAACGGTGAAACAAGACGATAGAACAGGACTCATGTGGTCTGATGCGGCGGCTACAACCAGTCCGGCTGGTGCGCTTGTGGCCAGTTCGACATCAAATGTATTTACTCTGACTGGAACAGCAGGAGTCGGTGATGGTACTCGACCGACCGGTGGTAATGCGATCGGATTTTGTGATGCTCTGAACTCCGCTAGTTTTGGAGGCTATACTGATTGGTACTTACCCACCCAAAAACAGTTGATGCAAGCATATATAGATGGTTCTGCCAACAATTTGTCTAGTCCAGGTTTCTACTTCTGGTCGTCTACCGAGTCCTA
>JBAZRG010000006.1:0-29308 GCA_041663145.1 Minisyncoccota bacterium | reverse complement strand
CACCCCTGTGATTCTCCATATTTTTTGAAAAGAGTGAGAATACCTTTGTTAGGAGATGTTTTAATCTTATCACACAAATCTTGACTTTTAATAAGAAGAGTCGTTTGAGTTGTTTTATAGATTAGATATCTTAAAAATTCAATATTATTTTGTGGAACAATGTCAAATTTATCGTATAACAAAATTTTAAATTCGTGATTTTTTATTTGATCTTCTTGACAAGCCCAAACATTCCATCCTTCAAGAATATGTCCCATCGTTTCTGGTTTGAGAGCAATACCACCTAGAAGAGTAAGAACTTTAGCCTTTAGTTCTCCTCCTGTAAAACCTTGTATTACTAATAAAGGAATAGTATCTATATCTATTTTAGGAATTTGTAGTTTTTCGGTCGGAATATATACACATTCTTTATTATATAATCCCAATGATTCCATACCATAAGTAGAAAAATAGTGGATGATTTGTTCTGCCACCAACTGAGACAAATCTGCTTCCTCAATTTTTTTCCATGATTTATGAAAAGAATTATTAGCTTCTTTAGACTGGATAATTTCTTTACTAATTTTAGAAATCATTTTAACTAATTCTTTTTCTGGATAATTAGCAATAACTTTCTCTGAAAAGATAAAACCTTTTTTAATAGTTTTGGCCATTAAAAAATCGTTTCTCTGTTTTTGCTCATGAGAAACGACAATCAGTCCTTTAAACAATTTTATACTAGCTAACATTGATCCCTCCTTGGATATAAAAATAGGGCGAGAGATAAATATACCAAAAATATGTGTTAGGAATCTCTTATGCCCTATATGTATTATAGCAAACTAATAATTATTTGTCAAATATCTACCACCACCGGTTCGTAAGCATTCACAAATATTGTGTTTTGGTCTTTTTCGTTCCATTTTCCTCCTCTTTCTTCTACCATTTGTTTGAGAGAAATAACACCAGCAGCTTCATGAATATGGCCAAAGACATGAAGTTTAGGTCGTATTTCCGATACTACTTTATGCAGAAAACGACAACCCAAATGTTCGCCACTATATGCTTGATCTAAAATACCATATGGACCAGTATGTGTTATTAAAATATCAGGTAATAATCTATATAGTTTATTCCAATACAATTCCCTCTGTGTATCATTTAAAGAAAACGCCCAGTCGAAGCAAGGTGGAGTGATAGGAGAACCATATATACTAAAACCTGATTCTCTTCCTATCCATGTATCATTTAAGTAATCGAAATCGAAAGATTCTAATAAAGGGGATTCGTTCCTTGTTCGATCGTATTCAAGACATCTATCATGATTACCAGCAATACATATTTTGTAGGTATAATTTAATGATTTCAACCAATCTATAAATTCTTCCAGTTCTTCTTCCGTTCCAATATTAGTCATATCTCCAGCATAGATTAGCATATATGCTTTTGGCAGTTTGACGTTTCTTCCATGTTTATCACTAAAACAACATATCTTCATAATTTTATTTCCTTTCGGCAATAAACGCATTTGTATATATCTTCGGTATCTAACAATGCAGCTTCTATTCCTACTCTCCCCCATATTTCTGCTTTTACCAAATTATCAATATTCTTTTCGATAAATTCTTTTGCTTCTGCTCTCATACTACCTTCTTGATATAGCATATACCAATGGTCACAACATTCTTCTTTAACTTTTTTTTTGTTATTTCTCATACTTATTATTTCTTTAAAATTCATATTTGTATAAATTTAAAAAGATAGACGGGGAGTTTCACCCCATCTATAGGAGATCTTAGTCTATAACGATTATCTAGTAATCTTGCCTTTTGTCTCCCTGACTAGAACACTTTAGGTTGGGAATTTGACAAGACTCAGGTTTTCAACTGAGTACCAATAATCTACAGAGAATATTATGTAATCATTGGAATTAAATCTTATTCGTGGTACTTGTATAGTCATCCCAGCACGATATATAATCGACTACTAGCAATTCTATCTTGGCTATTTAGTTAAAACTAAGCGATAGTTTGCCACCTAATTGTGAGGGTGGGGATTTCCGAGGGATGCAGCTCTTACTGCTTCTGTTTGAGTTTTGTTACTCGTCTAGTCACCCCACTGATTGTAGAGAGGGCTACAATGCCCCCGTAGAACATATTCCTAAGCGTGTTCTATAAACGCCACCTCTTAATGGTTCAGCTGACCAGTTGTGTATGAGATTTGAACTCATTTCTTCGTCTTAACAGTCGAGATTTTACACTAAACTAACACAACGTATTTTATAAAACTATCCGCAGGGAAAAAACTTTTTACCATACAATATTATACAGTTACTAAGTTTTTAAGGACTTGCACCTCATGACTGTTGAAGTGATATACGCAGTCACACACTAATCACATTTTCCAACCCTTACGGGGTTACGTGTCAATGTATTACATTGTTCCCTGCGGATAGTTTTATAAAGAAAGGAAGGTAGGGATTTGCCTAATGTTCCTCTACTAGACCGCTTAGTCCTGCGGAAACCACGTGGTCTGTGATAATTCACTTGTACTCTATACAATAGGACTGTCACCCTACATGAGACTTAATTTAACGACGAAGTCTCTACCGTATACCACTACGGACTGACGTGAGCCGTCACCTCCCGACAAACGGGTTCGAACCGTCTAATGGCTACCTATGTGCATCGCTTCCTCTTAGTATAGACAAAATAGAGGCGGCAAGGTTTGACTTGCATATTACCATACAACCAAATTAGTGATTGTTTTAGACCATGGTTGGTCTAGGCAGGAATCGAACCTGCCGAATTATAGTTCTAATTCACTACACGGCTCACAGTCCGTCACACCTCTATTTTGTCTATACTTTACCAAAGAGAAGAGAGAAGACAGGGTTTGACCTGTAGTATTAGGATAGGCGTGCCTTGAACGCCTCGTTTTACTTCTGACAATTTATTGTCTTTTTAAGTTTCACCAGACTAGATTTGCACTAGCACCTCCGTTTTGCGGCCGGTATTCTCAACTTAAACTACTGGTGCTCGGCAACTTAAATTCTCCTAATCTTGATGTTAATGGATCACTGCCCATCGCATCTCTCTTCGCTTTAATACATTTTAAAGAACATACATATTATAACATAATATATATCATATTGCAAGTTTAATCCCAATAATATGAGATGTGTTCCCCTACATATTTCCACAATCTCGAATAAATGTTAGGATGTTTGTACCAATCTAAATCATTTCTTGTTTCATACTTAGCTATCAAATCTAAGGTCTTCTTAAAAATTCTAACTTTATCCTTATTATACTCTTTGATATATTCTTTAGACAATTGTTTTTGACAAAACTTTTTTAGTGGAGGGATAAACTGATCGAAATAGGAATCAAATGACCAACCTATCCTTTCGTCATAACCTCTCACAACCCTTTGATAAGCGTATTTTATTTCGTTGAGAAAACTTCCTACTGTATCAATCATATACGACTCAATATTAAAATAAATGAAGTACAAACATACTGACCAATTTGCAGTTTAATATGATTATCACCCGAATATGGTGGTACATCAACGTGGTTATCGAGAAATCCTTCACCTTTCTCCCAGCTTACTCCGTGCGTTTTAAATCCTCCCTCTCTTGCTCGTTCTATCATATTGATAACATCTTTCTTTCTGAATAATACTGTATCACCTGTTGCGACTGTCAAATTATCAGATGACAAATTGTATTCGAAAGTTACTACTATAGACCCACCTGGTTTTATAAATTTGCGAATATTGTCGAGATGCTGTTTGCCTTTTTCGAGGGATCCGAGATGTTCGAGGCTGCAAGCACTCCAGCAAAAATCATACAATCCTAAGTCATCTGGCATGTCATTCATATCTACTGGTCTGTATTTAACTCTTTGTTCAAATTCATCAGGAGGGCAAATACCTCGGCTATTTAGACTGGCTATCGTGCATGTTTGTCTCGTCTCGTGCCAAGCTTTTGATCTTTTATCATCTAAAGGTAAATCGGTTGCGAGTATGTTACAACCTAGGGAAGCGAATAAAGCTGGTAAAGGTTCCTCCCCTATGGCAAAACCAAGTCCTTCTTTTCCTTCTTGTAACATTCCTAATTCTCGTAAAGCTTGACAAATCATGACAAATTCGTCTTGCTTCCTATGTGTTCTAGGAGGTTCTTTTATCTTTTCGCACCAAAAATTATATTCAGGCGTAAAAAACTCTTTTTCAGTACACATACGACTAACTAAAAATTTATTCTTCATGTTCCATATCCCCATTTATTTTCCATCTCATAATCATTTGTGTTAGGATTAAAAACGACTTCACAAACACCTTCACCATTTGGATTACGAGCCTTCGGTATATAAAAATAAGTTTTGAATCTACTATCTCCTTCGGCATTTTCACTTCTGTCTCTCCAGAGATTAATGACATAATTTGCATTCTGTATTATAGATATGCTATCCTTGAAAGAATCGAGAGTCGGGCGTAAACCATTCAATTTCCGATAATGTACTACCATAATGATTCTTGCACCTGTTCTACGTTGGAGAGTTCTAATCTTAATCATTACTTCTTCTATGTAATCAGCTTTACTATTCTGACCCTTTTGGAGATCAAAATAGTGGAGATGGTCAATTAGAAAAAGTTGGAAGCCTTCTTGAGTTTTTTCTTCAATAATCTTTTCAAGTAATTCTATTGTCATTATCTCATCAACTTTGACAAAATAAACATTATCTTTTTTTAACGAATCATAGGCCATTCCCATATAGTTCATAAAAACAGGATCTGTGTGCAGTCTATTAGTCCTGTATAAGTTCCAGTCATAATTCGGTGCTGTGATTCCTTCATAGAGACGTTTGTGTTTATTTAATTCATAGTATAAAGCTTTAATTCCGTAATCATTCAACCTATCTTCGAGTCCAAATATAAGACACTTATGACCTAACGCCGATGTTTTATAAATAATATTATTGCATAATGTTGTTTTACCTCCTCCCGATTCTGAACCAACAATAACAAGTTCACCTGGAAATATACCCGTCAATCTTTTGTCTAACCAATCATACCCGAAAGAAATAACTTGGGCAGGGTCGACACTCAACAATTCATCAGTCGCTCTTCCAATTAAATCAGTAAAAGATACATATTCAATCTGGGGATCTGGTTTTTCTCTTTCTTCCGGCATTAATCCATCTCCCGATTGTGCTGCTTTCCGACAAATACTTTCAAAAGTTGCTCTCAATTCTTTTTCATCTAAGGGTGGTTTGTTGTTCTGGTTCCAAGCTACAACCATTGGCCAAGCAGCTGTATTCCATTCCTCTCTTCTAAATGTCTTGAGTAACTTACCTGTCATCTTAGCTGCTGATTCATTACGACTTCCTTGTTCCGCTCCTTCTGTAATCTGCTGCCAGTCTTGTTTTTTTTCTATACCAAACAGATGGTGGGGAAAATCATTGAGAGGCTCTTCGACTATCCATTCGTAATTTCCTTTTAAATTACTGGAATTGGGGGCTACTACAAAACCGTTGTCGTTTCTTATGTCAGTGAGTGGACGAATACGAGCCTTATTACCTATATCTGGTGTGTACTTAAAATAGTAGTGCCAGCCGCCACCGCCTGTCTTAGCAATAAGCGTAATTGGCATTCCAGTTGTGTCACCTCCAGCTTCTATATCAACTACAGTGATACCGGAGACTCTACCAGTTACAATTCCTATCTGTGGATTATCATAGAAACTCCACCATTCTTTTATCTCTTCCTGTGTTGCTTTCCTTTCCGTAAATTCTTTCCAAGCCAATAGGGGTTTCTTATCCCGACCAACTGGTATGATCGAAATCCCTTTCTCGGCATACAAAAGAGCCTGTTGTAACAGACTATTTTCCTCCTTATTGTTGGTTAGAGACGACATTGCCTCCCTTTATTTCATGTTATGTAATTTTTTAAATATTTCTAGGGTTAATCTAACATCTGTCTCGGCATTATGCAACTCTCCATTGTACTCAATATCAAGGCGTTTTCCGACATCTCCCTGATGGAGAGAAATAGGTCTGACTTTATTATAAAACTCTGAGAATGCCATTGATCTAACGTCAAGTGGTGCGTAAGTAAAGTATCTTTCTAAACCTAAATCTGTTTCTCGACTAAATTTTCTCAAAAAATCCCAGTCGAAAGAAACATTCCAGCCTACTAAATTGAGAGGTTCATATTTCTCAAATACAGTCTTCAAATTTTGGGCTACAATTGACGGAGGAGTAAAAGAAGCATAGTCATATAACTTATTTATTTTTAACGCATCCTCGTCAATTTCTGAATCATAGGGACGTATATACTGAGTAAAGGCAAGTCGTTCATTTAGTAGTTCATCAGTAATAATAAACGAGACCTGTAATATAGTATGTTTATTAACATTGAGACCTGATGTCTCCGTATCTAAAAAACATAAATTACTCATAAATCAATCCCACCAGTATAATCGCTTCCTGTAAAAGTTTTTATTTGATAAAATAATTCTAAATCTCCTTCCTTGCAATCAATTTGCCAAATACCACAGTTGCACATATCTTGTTCAATTTTAGCTTGGCATTGCGGACAGTATGCTGTATATTTTTTTTCTATTTTCATGATTGGTTGTATTCTCTTATATGTAGAACGGATCAAAAAAGAGTTTCCCTTTTGTGTTTCCCAGACTTTTGAGATGTAATTTTTTTGGACTTCCTGACTTGTGTCTTTTTTTCTGCTCCCTTTAGTAGACATAATTTGTTCTCCCTATACTTATATAATGGACAATCTTTAATGGAACAAAGTTTTACTTCTTCACTACTTCCGCAACACCCCAGACAATATTTTCTTATAGCTTGTAACAGTACTTCAGGCTTCATTTATTTATTTAGAAATTGTTTAAATTTATATTTTAAGAACTCATCAAGAGAAAATCTATGGATCGAATAATCAGTGTTAGGTTGTCTATTTATTATTTCTTCAATGTAATGGTCAATTGCTCTTGTTAGATTAGCTTTCGTATATTCTTGTTTTAGAAGAGAATTTATAACTCTCTCCAACTCTCCATTGACATTCTTATAGTTTGGAAGAACTCCGGCTTTTTTTAGGATAGCATCTTTATTGGAGACATTATGGTGAGCTCTGCCTATATCATCCAAACTTCTTTTACTATTCCAATAGTCAATTATCTCTTGGGTTAATTCTTGTGCTTTCTTAGTAATGGCACAACCACAATGTTCACCTTTCACTAATACAGTTCCACAAAGATAACAACGATTTATTCCTTTGACTATATCTCTTGGTTTTATTTTATCTTCTCTATAAATTCCACCAAAATCAGAAATAGGAATAATATCACCCTGAAACTGGAATGACCGACCATTTTGAACAGTATCGGCTATTTTATTTCTTTCTTCCTCGGTAATAATATAATCAATCCCATTCCTCAAGAGAAGGTAGTACCTCATAGGTTTTAAATCCTAATTTTTCTTTTTTAATATACTTAGTTTGTTCTGACTTATATGAATCAATAATCTCTCCAACTTTCTTTTTACACTTATCTGACATAATTTTTTTGATTAAATCTCTATAAAGTTTCGTCTGATTACCAAAGAAATTCTTACTTAGCATAAAAGAAATTATAAATTATTCTAGCGATACGATAATTAGCGTCAAGATTACACATATCATTGAAAACATCTTTATCCAACCATCTGGTTACCCTGTCTATGATACGTAGGAAAAAAGACTGTTCTTCTCTTTTTATTTGATCAAAAGTCTTGCCCATACATATTTTTGCTAGTATATGAACGATAATCCTTGTTCTTAGCAAATATTTTTGGGACGGAGTTTTTTGAAGTCTTTTGCAAATATTGTCAAAAAGTCTATCATCATAAATTGCATAATTAATTGGGATATCTTTTTCTTCGTAAAACATTAATCTTTTATCCATAACTTCTTTTTTGCTGCAATTATTTTGCAACATCACACCAATATCAGTTAGTAACGATGATCCTCGTAAAAATATTTCTTCTCTTTTCATAAAAATATAGTAGGAGGTGGTAGGAGGGCAGGTACTATGAATACCTTAAACTACCACCATCTACTTCCGATAAATATTAATATAATTTCTTTGTATCAACAAACGTATATTTTAAAATTAGTTGTCTTAGTTCATCACCAAAATTTTCTCCCTCTTTGAGTCTTTCTTCAAGAGGCATGTTAGTCTTATCTTGTTTCTCAAATATCTTTTCTGTCATAACTGTTAAGAAAATCTTACAAGCAGCTCTAAAAGAAGCTTGCGTAAAATTTATCATCCCTTTTTTATCTGCTTGATGGCTCCAAAGAGCATTCTCTATATCGACTAGATTAATATGCAAAATCTCTGAGAGGGTCTTCATTGCTAACCTCCAAATTATCGCCAAATATATTGCATTCTATTTCTAGCAGTCCATCGATACTAAGGGACAAGAGAACCTTCCATAAATCATCTTCTACATCACCGACAATTTTGTATTTTTTAAGACTTATTTTATTAGATATGATAACGGGAACAATTCTCTCAATTCTTTCGAATCGTAGAGGATCAAAATCTTTTTTTATTCCCAACTTCTGATAAATGTTCATGTAAAAAACTCCTTATTTCCTCTTGAGTTAAACAATAAGCCCAAGGTAATTTTATAGAAATATTTTTAGTTTTTAGGGTAATAACACAAAGTTTATTTTTATTCGGTTGTGTTATAATAGCATCTCTAATCTCTTCATATACCATTCCAGAACTAAGATAGAACTCGCTTCCTCTTAATAGTTCGAAGTCTTGAATCAGATCTTTGTAGGTTTTCATTGTATTTTTTCCATTCTTTATTCTTGCTTTCGACCCATTTAAGAGTTCTAATTAATTCTTGTTTCATATAATTCCTTTACTTTTTTTTAACTTGTTTCTATCTTAGCATAGATATACAAGAAAATCAACTATAAGTTGTTATATGGAATGGAAGGCAGACTTATCCACAGTCTATATTTACAATCTGATTTTTATTTACTCTTTGGGCTGCATTTTCTATAGAAGCAATTTTATAATAAATACCAGCAAAATCAAAAACCCTTGGTAGAAAATTATCATCTGATGTCTGAAAATCCAAAACGAGAGAAACTAAATCTTTGGCTTTTTCGAGACCAACTTTTTTTAGTAGCAATAAAGCAAATCTAGAATTGATCGTACTTGTACCTTGTTGGGGGAAACCTTGTTGTTTTGACCAAATTAAGAGGTCTCTTATCTGGTCGGCATACTCTGATTTCTGTTTAATCTTTTTTTCAGTGAAAGGTAGTAAGTAACGACTCTTACGTTTATATTTTAGTATAATGTAATTAGCAAGTAACAATCTAGAAATACTACTTTCCTCATCTACTTGTTGGATAGAAAACTTAGAGACAAAGTAACCTTCTGGCATTTTAACAGAACCTTTTTTTTGGAGTATTTCTATGTATAAAATCTTATCTATATAGTTGCCTCTACTCTCCCAAACTTCAATCGGAACTTTAAAATATTTAGACATAAAAGAAATATAAAAAGCCATCTGGTGAGGCAGATAGCTTATAGTTAATTTGTATTGCCCTCACCAATACAATTGCACTCTATCATACTTTGGGACTATCTTCAAGTATTTTTATGTCTTTCTTTATCTGGACTTGATTATCATTTTGTGAGGGAATTTTAGTTTAATCTTTTTGCGATAAGTAACACACTTGCGACAAACTGCTATGACATTCTCGTCTTTCCAGATTTGTTTGTGCAATGAATCTATGCTGAGGTGCTTTGTTCTCTCACTACATCTTTGACAGACTCCTCCTGTGACAAGTTCGTAGTATCTTCTTGGAGTGACCCAGAAGTACATGTTTTTTTCTCTAATTCTTCTTTTAATTCGGCTGTACTTTTTATTAAGACCTTTTTTTGTCCAGCCTCTTCCGAAATTATACGCCATTTTTCTATCTCTTTTTTTAATCCTTCCGGTGTTGGTAGATGTCTAAATTCTTCCTTTACTGCCTTGCCAGCTAGTGGGCCAGAAACATACCAACCCCTGCAACCACAAATTCTAACTTGATCTTTCAAAACCTTTGGTTCTTTTTTGTGTTTATACACTCTCTGGAATCTTAAAGCTAACTTTTTGTTCCTTTGACGATTAACACCTAACATATCTCTAATATGATACTCACGAGGATCTTGGATAAAGTTTATGATAATAAAAGGATGTTTAGCAGCCTTCTTCATTTTGACTGTTATATAGCCTAGTTTTTGCAACTGTCGAAAGACTGATTTGGTGTGTTCATAATTCCAGCCTAAAGATCTTCCTATCCCTGTCAAATATACCGAACCCTCATATCTTTGAGCGGCATAATAAAGAAACATCAGAAATTTCATTTGAGAGATACTTTTTATCCTTTTATCGAAGAATAGAACACGAGGTAGGGAAAGAAATACCTGATGATCAAAACCATTCTCTATGAATATATTAGTAGATGTTAATTGGCGGGTATTGGGAGGACAAACTGTATGTTTAATTTTCATTTAGAGTTCCTTAGCAATTCCTAAAACTTTTCTGCCTTCTTCAATGTATCTATAAGCTTCTGGGTCATTTAGTAATTCGGTAAGAACTTGTATTTTGTCCATTGTTTTATAATGTTCATACATATTTCTTTCACTGTCATCTTTTCCACCTGTAATTTCCTTCACGTGGAGATGACGATGTTTGGACCAAATATAACATTCATCGACTTCTTGTACGCTTAACATATTTTTTGCTCCATTTATTTTGTCTAAATTAATATACTGGCCTGGACAAGCTGTGTTTGATAAATCTCTATGCAAATACACATCTTTTATGTTTAACCTTCCTTTTATTTCTTCGATAATTTTTTTAGCAGTTTTTAACGATTCTTTGCTTGGTTCGTTCTCTTCAAAGTTTCCTATAAAAGATATTGCAACAGATGTGTAATTTTTATAAGTACCGTTGTTCCAAGTGTAATATT
Source organism: Minisyncoccota bacterium (assembly GCA_041663145.1). GTDB lineage: Bacteria > Patescibacteriota > Minisyncoccia > Phycocordibacterales > PALSA-1337 > C7867-002. The sequence goes on along the minus strand of JBAZRG010000006.1, from coordinate 18,292 downwards.
CATCTGGTACTATATGTTCTGATCTTCCATCTTGATAAATATGATAGTGATACCCGCCAAAATAGGTCTGACCATCTACTATGATACCAGTATCATAAACTCCATTAGGGTTGTATATTCTTTTGCGGTCTATTTCTGATATAGCCCATTTATCCAGATTATCTGCACCAGCAGTATGGTGGACTACAATACAATCTATAACTTCCTTATCCCTTAGAAATTGACTCATTTCTTTGTTCCTCTATTGCTTTTAATATTTTTTTGTATATATACTCTAGAAAATAAGCATATGCTTCTTCTGTTTCATCGTTTAGTTTGAGACCAATATGGTTCATAACTTCGTGAACATAGTGAAAAATCTCATGGACAACAACGCTAAATTTAGTAACTTTTTGATTGACTACTATAAACCTTTCAAAAACGTCATCATCCTTTAATGTCTTTAAAACAAAATAGGTTGCATCGTTCCCTTGTTTTTCTTTTTCTAGGTCACAAGTTAGTCTAATATGGTCTATGCTTTCTTGTTCACTACACTCATACAAGAATGTAAAATCATGACCATATATTTCATCAGTAATTTTTATTTGTTTCATAATGTTACAATTAGTCTTTTATTTTGTTTCAATTAGAGAAGTCAGTTCTGTCACGCTACGTTCTTTTTTTTCTTCTTTACGATCAATAATTTTATATTGTTCCCATTTTTCCTTATCATTTAATTTTGATACAACAAGTTTATAATCAACCCATGACTTACAATGCTTCTTATTACATCTCAGCTTATTTTTTGAGACAAGATAGTTTTCAATAATAATTTGGTAATCATTTTCATTGCAGAAACCTGCTTCTTTTATTAGGCTAGAACATTTTGAACAAATAGTAACAATATGATATTTTAAATTTAAGTTAGACATGTTTTATTTGGTTAAGGGCATCAGTAGAATCTTTAGCCCATACTTTATAAATTTTTTCTTCACCATTATCAATAGGAGTCGAGAAGTCGCAAGTCTTAGTTATTTGGTATTCACCCTTATTATCCTTCACCTTATAAAAACCTAGTCCTTCTTCAATTTCTTTTTGATAAGGATTTAGAGGGTAGAGAGATATTTCAGGCTGGGGACTACGTGAATCAGTTCTAATTGTTTTAACAAACTTATCAGCCAAATTATAACTATCAAAGACACCAATAATCTCGTAGTCATCCCAATATTCTTTACTAACGACATAAATATCTGTCATATATTTTATAGATTACTAAATAATTCTCTCCATTTTGTCGCTATACTATTCCAGTTGTTCTCTTGAGCGAACTGAAAAGCAGCCTCTATTTTATCGGCAGGTCTTTTTTCATAGACACTATGTAAAAGTTCAGCAGCATGTTCTATATCGAGCAAAGGTCGAGGTGGATCGAGAGGAACATAGGGCATAACAGTCCAGAGATTTGAGACGTTACCAGAATTACAGAGCAATCCTCTTTCCTCATTTTCTCCGATCAATTCTTGTGCCACTGTATTATTAGGTAAAATAACTGGTACTTTAGTTGCGTAACACTCAAAATTAAATAAATTGAATCCTTCGCCAGTTGTGGACGACAACCCAACATCAAACGTATTATAGATTTCGTTAATCTTTGCAGTTTCCCAATACTCTCCCATTTTTGGACCTAGAAAGAAGACATCCTTTCCTCCCACCAAGCCAAAATTCTTATTTACAATATTCAGATTATAAGCTACTTCTTCGGGATCGCAGACCATTACGAGAACAGCATCGGGAACTTTCTTCTTAAACTCCTTAAATGCCATAATCAGTCGAGGTGGATCTTTGCGAGGTTGATTGCGAGCCACATTTCCAACGACAAAGGCTTCAGGAGGAATTTTATAAAATTGTCGGATTGCTTCTTTTTCTTTTTTTGGTAGGGGTCTAAAGACATCCGTATCAATACCATGATAGATAGGATCTACTACTTTTGAAGAAGGATTATGTTTCAAACATTTATCTTTAGCATAAAAAGTATAAGGAACAGCAACATCAAATTTTTCGACAACTTCTTCCCAGTCTTTGTAAAAATAATCGGAGTCAACAGGAAAGTAGGCCACAGTTTTGAAAGGACTAAATCCGAATCCTTCTCTTTTCTTCACAACATCTTCTCTCTGTAAAAATTCAATCATATCTTTCATGATGATAGGATCTTGAATCGTAAAGAAGATATCAAAGTCATGGGTCAAGGCGTATTGAGCAAATTTTCTCTTGCCGTAAGGACTAGGTTTAAATCCATTTCTTATATCTTCGGGACTCAGAAATTTAGCTTCCAATATCTCGAAAGGCATATTATGTTTCTTAGGAGCACCAAATTCGTCTCTTAGATCAGGATGGTTTATAGCAAATTGTGTTATTTCATATTCATCTGCTAGGCGTTTGAGAATGTTTTTTGCTACTTGACCAAAGCCAGTACTACAAATGGCACTATCCGCATAAACTAACATTTTCTTTTTCTTTTTACTTTTATCTAACTTTTGTTTTTTTGTCATGCAAGCCTAATCCTAGAAAAAAAATATAAATAAAATATTACTAAAATTAGAAGCATAATTAAAAGTAACAATTCTTCAAATCTCGTTGCTACTCTAAAAACTCTTCTAACATTTTTTTTAACTTTTCTTGTCCACATGTTTTGTATATCTCATCACGAAGAGAAAAAATAAAATCTATTATCTCTGTTTTGGTTTTGGTTTCTATCTCCATTTTTTTTAAATGGTAAAAAACAGTTGAGGTTGATTTCAAACCTGTTTCTTTTAAAATCTGACGATAGGTAAAACCTCTTTTTCTCAAATCAATAATTTGTTTTCTTAAATCTATATCCATTTTTTCACAATAAAAATAGAACAACTACTTAATAGTCATTCTATTTTATTCCCTCTTTTTTTATATTTGTTTTTCATTGACTATATTATAACATAAGATATAATACGAGTCAAGATTTTAGTCAGAGTAATTTGCAATCATATCTTCTAATTCTTGTGGAAGAAATTTTCTGATTGATTGACTTCTATTATGAAGTTTTTCAATAATATCGCTACCATACTTTACCCTTAGTGCTGCTTCATATTCGTCTAAATTACCATCTAAAAACTGGTTACATTGGCGACATTGGCAATTACAGTTCTCTTCATCAAAACGAGTAGCCATGTGTCTTCTATCTATAAAATGACCACATTGCATTTCTCCTATATTGCCTTGTTTCCCACAAGTGAAACAAACTCCATTATCCCTTGACCTAATATAAAGAGAAAATACTCTATCAAGTTCTCTGATCAAAGATTTCATTAGATTGCAGGGGACATTACTTTGGTTCGTAGTGTCTGAATCTTAGACAAAAGATCACCATTAAAATTGTTCTCGTGAATTACCAATAGGTTGGAACTCTTTTTCAAAAGACCACTTTTATTGCTTTTAACATAAGTTACCCCTACTTCCTTGTCGGTCAAAGTTTCTACGATTGCAATTTCGATACCCTTAGCAGTAGCAACTGCCAGTATATCACCGATAAAAAGATTCTTTCCTAATACTTCTTTCATTTTTCCTTCCTTTATTTTTTATTTACTTAAAATCTTATTAAAATATGTTTCAATTGGTTTTTCACCTGACACTTGCTGTATAACAAGACGATATATATATTCATAGTAAACAGCAGCTGAAGCCAGTACTATACCAAAACTCTTAGCAAAATCTTCACCCATAAAATAGAAGACGATAGCTGCTACGAGAGCAAGAATAGCTACTAAAAGTTTTTTCGCATCATTAGTCGTCAAAGTTGAATATTTCTCTATAATTGGCGATAAAGCCGAAATTAGCGTACTCAACAAGATTCCGATAATAATTTCCATTGTTTGTTTCTTTGTTTAAATCTAAAATAAACTTTTTTCCCTTTATTTTTTTACCTCATTACTAACTCCATTCTTAATATCTAAAGTTGTTTTAATGTTTTCTTTGAGGGAATTTTCTATTTTTTCCAGTCGTGAGTTAATTTTTTCTATTTGATTTTTTAGTTTTTCTGTAACAGAAAGAGACACTTTTTCTTCTATAATGGGGATCTGTCCTTCTCGTTCTCCCACCATATTTTTTTCAAAATCTATATTAATCTTTTGTCCCTTTATAATTTTTTCTGCCTCTTCACAGTCATCTGGTATGTAAATACCTTCCTTATCTTTATAATAGATTCCAGTAACCCAAGTCCCATCTTTAAAAATTTGCATTATAACTCCATATCTATTTTAGGAAGATAAGTTTGAGTATCCGTATCATGGTGTAGACACCCTAAAGTAATTCCTCTAATAGTTTTTTCTTCTAAACTGATTGTGTACACATCACCTAGATGATTACCATACCCAAGGTAACTTGGTGATGTAGTGGGTATATATTCTGAACCAACATAGTCTGTTCCCATAGCAAAAGCTGTATTTCCCTTAAATACGCCAAAACTACCTACGCTAACACCGCCTTTTTCAGCACGAGTGATAATAGTCCCATTAAGAGGTTTAATACCAGTAAAAAATGAATAATTTACTTGCGTTGTCGAATTACAAAAAGTCACAGAACCATTATTATCATCGTCTTTAAGACATACTTGAGGATCAAAATATAATTCTGTTTCTGAAATAGCCTCTCCAACATAAATCCATGGCCCTATAGTTGGTTCAGTAGTCGTGATAGCACCTGGAGTAGAAGAAGCAAAATATCTTGCACCTTCAGTTAAATTGGTAAATCCACCAATCTTTCCTTTTGCTTTTGTGTATCTAACTTGTTCACCCACTCCACTCGTAGTAGCCGTATTGATACCAGCGACTCTCAGACTTCTATGAGGTTTACTTATATCAAGTTTAAACAAGCGATTATGTTCTGCATATGTGCCTATCTTAATATATGGATCATTAGCAGAAATTTGTGCAAAACTTCCCCCTCCCACAGCTGCACCTTTATAATAAGAAGCATTAGCGTTTGTATTGCTCGAAGCTACACCAACACTGTAGTAATCTCCTGTATCAGCAGCTTGTTTAGTCCACATAGTAACCCATATCTGTTGGCTTGTTGTGCGGTTGACAAAATTAGAGAGAGGTAATTCATATTCAACGAGTGAAGTCGTAAGATTAGCAGGCAGAATACGGTAGCATCCTCCCAAATTAACATCCCAATCAGGCTGATTATTATTTAAAGGATCGACAGGGTATACTTGTATCATAAGTGGTTCATCAGGTGTTCCAGTTTTTTTAAGTTGTAGTTTAATGTACTCGGCAGCACCTTCAGTTGTTAATTTGACAACGAAAGCAACTACCAATTGGTCTGCCGCATATCCTATCGTAATATCAGTATCTACGACATCTAAATCCAATAATTCATCACCAGCGTTATAATCTCCAAAAGCTAGTAAATCCAAAGCGGCACTTGCTTCACCCGACAAACCAGTAGTATCGGTCAATGCCTGAGCATTAGTAATGTTAGTATCTGGATGGAGTTGCATTGCCACTTCAGCGATATCAGCTACAGCAGTACCAAAGATCATAATATTTTTATAGTGAACATTAACATTTAATCCACTATGTCTCAATCCAATTTTTCCGTTAGCAAATAACATATCAACTACTTCGATTTGTTTTGTCCAAGTTTGTCCATCAGAAGAAGAAAAAATTTGTATATTGTTGCCTTCAACTTTAACTTTTAGATAGATATCAGTTGCATAAGTAGTTGAAAGGACTGAAGATTCTACGAGACTTTCATTGCCACTTACTTTTTTGTAGAGATAAATATTATTTCCATCTTGAGAGATAAAGTAATAATTATTTACATCTTGGTATCTAAAAACTATCCCATTTATATTGTCAGTTACTGTTTGTAATTTCTGGTATAAAACAGAAACACTACAATCCTGCAAATCTTTGTTTAAAATATTTAAAGTAGGAGTAGTTTGACTCTTCCTTAAGTCGGAATAAGTAATAACGCCATCGTTGTTGGTAAAACAATAGAAAGCACTTGTACTCTCTCCGAAATCCTCGCCCCATATTTCCCAATCAACATTGGAAGCAATCGTAGGTAACGTCCCATCGACAGTAATAGTACCGTCTGTATTTGATAGTATTAAATATTCCTGTCCATATCCTGTACTAACACTATTGTTAATTCTTAAATACGAACCAGTATAATCTTTACCCGCCAATCTAGTATTTCTGTCGTTCTCTCCTAAAGTCAGAACACTGCCGTCAGTAGCTGTAGTATTCGTAGCTGATGTTCTCCTATCGTAGATTCGTGATGTTTGACCAGAATTTCTAACCATATTTAGAGCGTTGAAAGAAACATTTACGGCAGAAGAAGCTGTAGCGAATACTTCAACTTTAGTAATATTAGACCATGAGGGGTTTCCGATCGTTGTTGCACCTGATTTCGGGAAGGTAAGATATTGATAACCTATAGCCGTAATAGAAGCAAACTCATCAAATTCATAGTAATTGCCCGTACTCGTATAAAATCTAACACCAACTTGTGTCAGATTTGTTAAAGTATCGACATAAAAAACTAACTGTATATCATCCTCAAGGTTGCTTTCTTCTCCATCCGTAAATTCTGTCATATCGAGAGATACTGTGTAATATGAAGTAACCTCACCACTTGAGGGAGATATTTTAATAGATTGGAGACCTGCTAAATAATTAGTAGTATCAGCCACACCATCAGTCCAAGTTTCATCAGTTTGGAAGGAAGCTAATATTTTATATGAATCTTGATAATCATTATTGAAATCAAATTTCTTACCAGCTAGGTCATTCTTTTGTCTCTCAACGATAACGCCATTCAACTCTGAACCATCACCTCTAAAAATTGTCCTATAACCGTTGCTATCAATACCAACTTCGACAGGATTAGCAGTATTAGAAATATTGGTAGCAGTCAAAGAAGTAGTTCCACTCGCTATTGTCACGTCAGACAATCTTGTCCACCCATCAGAACCAACAATTGTCGTAATATCATCATCAGACAAAATAGCATTAGTAGGAATACCATTAGATGTACCTTCTAATCTTTCAATAGTAAAAACATCGCTCTTTAGTTCATTGGGGTTAGTCTCGACATCTACTCTCCCAATAATTGTATCGTACCTTGTGATACCAGTATTATTGGTAGGGCATTGAATCGTTTCAGTTGTAGAAGAATAATTGATAGTTTTGAATGTCTCGCCGTTCTTTTCAATCTCGATGATACACATTCCAGGAAGTACCAATAGTGACATACTGGCAGGGGAAGTAGGAGTTACAGAAAGATCGTTGTTACTATTTTCGTGATTTAAACGTCCCTCTGACATAAATTCAGTTTGCACAAAAGATAACTCGTTATCAGTATATTCAGCAGTATCAGAAGCGATAAAAAATGTTTTCTTTGACATCTAGTTTCCTTGTTCTAAGTTGTTGATTCTATTATTAAGATTAGTTAAATAATCACCAAAAGTAAGAGGTGCTATATTTCTTTCTTTAGCAGTCAGACCGACAGTCAGTATATTCTCAGCCGAATCTGAAATATTATTTTGGATCGAAGTAATTTTTGATATTTGATTGATATTATAGAATTTTGTTTTTAGTTCTACACGCACTAGATCACCAACATTTATATCAAGAAAATTAACCTTGTCTTTTAAGACTTCGACATTTTCAATTCTCTTATTATAAATTCTTGTGTTTAATTCTTGATGAACTTTTTGTTGGAGAGTCGTCTCATCCAATTCTGTACCGAAATCAACAAATGTTCTCACGACACCATATTTATCTATTTCGGTGACGTTCTGTGCTGTGTATTGTTGATCGGTTTGGTAAGAAAGTTCAACTGGCTTGCCTTTAATTACAACAGTGTAATATACTCTTTTTTTTGATTTACCTGTAACTTTATTGGCATATTCAGAAATATCATCAACGATTTGGTAAGTATTCTTAATATTACTGATAGAAAGAAACTCTTGGTTAAATCTAAAAGTAATTTTAGAACTTTTATCTTCCCCTATATTATCTAACAAATAGAACTTTTTGTCAAGACCTATTTTCATTTCTCCATTACTAATTTGGAGTATATTAGACAGAGCTTCCGATATCTTTACATATCCTATTTCTTCGCTCATCAGGGGAGGATTAGAGAGGGATATTTCTCCATATTCTATACCTTGATTGTCATCGAGTGAGACTGCAAAAACTTGGTTGGCGACAATATTGGCATACTGATTAGTAGCAATATTGCGAGTCACATAATCAAGATCGAATAATCCCAGTAAACTTGTGCATTCAAGAGTATGAACATTCTCACCAAAGGTAGGGAACATAATCCCATTCCAAATAACAACGTCACCATACAAAAGTTCGATCTTGTTCAATTTTTGGAGAACAGTAGAATTGGCCCATTTGTTTTTTGCTAATACCGAAAGTGTCATACTTCCGGCTTCGCTCAGTCTATGTTCGTAGGTTATATCAAGGATATCAGGTTGGTAAATCCGACCCAATGAGTTCCATTTATGATCATAAATTTTGATATTATATCTTTGCATCTCTCCAGTTAATAACTATTTTGTCGAGAGGTAGAGTTTCAATCGTGTCTGTCTCTTCCACGAATATTCCGCCCCAAGTCACATTAACAGTACCACTCACAGTAGAGGTCGTGTAAAGTTTCAAAGTGTCATATGTACCACTAAAAGTTGTCAGACCAGTTAGAACTAAATCTTGTAACCGTACCTTATTTGTAAACCATCCGCTTGTTGTCGGGACCGTCAAATCAGCTTGAGCGTAATTTTCGTCTTTGTAAAACCTTATGTAATAGGAAAGAAGTGAATTTTGGTCATCAATATACTGGTTGGAAATCAGAACATCATTATCATCATAATCATTAAAGTTATAACTTCCTGATAATGTAGCAATACTTTCCGTTCCACTTGATGTAAGAGTTAAAGCACTATCCTCTACCATATACTGCGTTTCATTATAAGTGCCGCTAGTAGTCCATTTATCCTGATAATAGAGTAAAGAGTCTAATTCGATATAATTATCATACATGTAATCAAAAGTAGCTTGATATGAAGGTTGTATAGTTCCAGAACAAATTGTAGAATTACTTGATAAATACAAAGTATTTGTGCCTGACGATAAATAACAAGGTTTGTAGGAAGTTGTATCTATATTGGCAGTTACGTAGATATTATGAACATAGGTCGTACTTCCTGTAGACGCAAATTTGATCCAAAAGTTTTCTAATCCATCTACATAGTGACCTTCGTAATTTTGGTCAAGAGAAGAATCTGCTACACTACTTACTTCGTAGTATGTAACCCCATCTCGGCTTAAATACATATATTGGGTTTCTGTTGCTGATATCCCATAAGTATCAACATTAATATTTACATTCGTGATAGGATAACCAGTATTTATTTTGAAGACAATTTCTTTTGCAGAATTAACTGTATATCTGCCATCAGTTAAAGTGAGAACCATGGGGGCTGTCGCACTTGCAAGATTACCAATACGGGTTTTCGGACTAGAACTATAGACATCGGCAAGATAAAAAATGTTTCTACTAAAATCTATATATGAAGAACTTGATAGGCCATTGAAAGGATATTCTATGTTAATTGTATTACCATTTAGCTCAACCTTATGACTATGGGTGTTGCAAGATATTAATCGAACAAAAGAAGCAGTTGCCAAGTCATTAGTAGTATTAGTCTTAATTGTTGCATCGGCTACAGTTGAAGTAACATGAAAATGCCATCCAGCTGTTCCATCGTACAAAGCTGCTACCTGAAAATAATTGAAGGCTCCGTTAGTAACACTTGCATTTGCTATTAAAAAGTCTCCCCTGACAGCATTAGCACTATCATGCAAAATCAAAGTGAGATTACCAGATCCTTTACTTACTACCCATACTCCTATCTGCGAAATATGAATCATAGTAGGGTTAATAGCACATTTGGCAGTTGCAGCTTCACTTACTGAAGTAGGTGTAGTGTAAGTATTGGCATAAGCTCCACCCGAATCTCTTTCTTCGGCAACCATATCGTTTACGGAAGCAGAGGTTAGCCTTAATTTCAATTCTCTTATTTCGTTTCCCCCATAACTCGTATCCGCTTTAACTTCTTCGATGGTCATCGAATTTACGTCATAATAAACTTCTCCAACAGCTCCACTAGTAGTCAACGACATACGAGGTATCATCCATATCTCTGTAGCGGAAGTAGTAAACGTGTTAGTCATCTTAAACCAATCTGTTTTTTCTGTACTTTGTGTACTTATTGTAGTTGTTGTACGTGCAAAAGAAGAATTATATTTTATTATTAATAATTGGCATGCTATAGTTCCACCTGGGCATGCACTTTGCATGTAGCATGTCACCCTATAAGTAGTTGACGGTTTTACCGGTATTAAATATTTTTTTGAAGAACTATAAGGATTTCCGTAACCGTCCGCAGGAAGTGTATACATTGTACTACTTGCAGTACCAGTTGTTGCCAATTTTAAAGAAGCAGCACCTGTTCTGATTTTAGTAGTGCTAAATTCAGCAGTACCTTGGTCTGTCGATTCATCGAAATACCATCCATACATATCACTCCCTCCGATCCATCCATCGGCCGTCAGGGCAGTATCCAAGGGTGCATTATCAATACAAAATTTGATTCCACCTTTTGTCGAGACACTTTGTTTTCCAAAATTAGTAGTAGAATTTACTTTTATTGCAATAAAATCTATAGCAGTACTATCGGGAGTTCCAGTTGAAGAAGCAGTTGAGAGATCAAATTCCAGTATATTGTCACCATCAGCAAAAGCATCACCGTTATATTGTTCTGTAACATTGATATGATAGTAATCAGTACTAGAAGAACCATACCTAAAATCAACACTAGATATATCTTCTACTGAATCTATGTAGATTTTTAATCTTATTTTGCCTGTGTTATATATGTTAGCCCAATTTTGTTGTGTCCTCGTAGAATTGTATATTAAGACATAATTGTTATCGGCATTAGTAAAATTAATGCTCGTTTTCAAGGACGAACTCTCAAAAATATCATTAGTATCTGAAACCCATTCTCCATCCCCATCTTTTGTCTCGAAACTTTCCACTATCATTCTATTTCGATTGGTTAGGGAAACAATATCAGTGTTTCTAACTACTGTCTCCAGTCGATTAGAATTTCCAGTTAAAACAGGATTATTCGCTTGTTCTCCGTCATAGTAAATTATTTTATTCTCACCAACTTTTAAAAATATAAAGACATCGTCTGATGTAGTGAGGGAAGCAATATCGTCACCAGCCGAGTTTGTAATCGTTCCTTTAATTGAGTCAATTTCTAAGAAATCATTTTCTTCCAATTCATAGTCTATGACAAGTCTTGCACCTGTTGAGATATTATAGATAGCAGGTTTTCTGGCATAACCATACAATTTGATACGAGTTGGTGCTTCAAAAGTACCATTATTCGTAACAGTAGTGGCATAATTATAAATATAAGGGATGGAAAATGGTAATTCTGTGTTAAGATAAAATCCTCCCTGAATCCATCCTTGATAGCCTTCAATAGTATTTTCTTCCTGAGAATAAATCACAGGGTCAAAAGCTTTCAATTGAAGTTGCATATCGTGGACAAGGGGAAAATTCATCTCAGATGTTGAATCTGGATCAGATACTATCCTAGCATAGATTTGCCATTTTTTTCCTTGCACATCAGTCCAACGTATTCTTATATCTCCCATATTAGTATCAGTAGGTTGTCCAGGCAAAGAGAGAGTCTGTTTGATAGAAGTCAGTAATTCATCAGCCTTTTTGGCAGAATCAGCAACGATGCGACAATCGAAATTCAACGCCCTAGCACCATAAAAAGAGCGGAATCCTATACTTCCATGTTGTCCTTCTTTTACTTGTTCATTGGTACGAACATCCGAAGCCATAGAAGGACTACGAGTCAAGCCAATACCTTCGTCATTCTCAAAATAATTTATAGTAAAAGAAGAGTTATTACTTTCGTTCAAAAATTCATACTTGTAGCCGACACTATGATTTCCAGCAAGGGCTTTCTGCCCCTCACTTGTCATTAGTTCACCATTGTATGAGTAATCTTCCGATGAATATTCTATAATATCGTCATAAATCTGTGTCATTAAGTTCTTAATCTCCAAGCTAAACGATGTGACATAAGGTTGAAATCAGCACCATCTTTTATAGTGTTGTTCATTGTGATTGGTTGATTGTAAGTTGTTTTGCTGCCTCCTGACATTCTGTAATTGTCGAGTGATCTAAAGAAAGATGTGTTAGATTTTACCATCCAAGGTGGAGCAACCCATTCGTTGCCATGCACCATACCAGCAATTCTTCCAGCAATACCACCAGTAAAACCTCCACTAGCAAAACCTTTTGGAATTTCATAATTTTCTCTATTTCCTTCTTTGTAAGAAGCTTCAGCGATACTTTTCATCATGGTAATTTCTTCATTAGCAGCACTTCTAGCAGCTTCTAACCTTCTATTCAATTCTGTAACATAAACAGAAGTAAATTGTTGCTCGTAGTTTATTTTATCCTGTTGTAGTTTTTGGAATATACGATCTTCTTCCACTACTGCCGCATAGGTAGCCTGTGAAAGGTTATTCAATCTATCGACTTCTTGTTGGTATGATTCATCAGCAAGTTTTTGTTCTTGGTCGTGGATATAGATTAATCTTTCAAGAGGATTCATGGCAGCCATTTTTTGTTCTTCACTAAGAGCTTTATCAAATTCTATATTGCCAGTCAATTGCTTGCTAGTTTCAAGTATTTTTTCCTGTTCCCTGATTTGAGCAATAATCTTTTGTTGTTCATCCAAATCAGTAGCAGCCATCAGTTGATCTTGTAGCTCCTGTATTTGCAAACTAGCTTCTTGCGTAGTTTGAGCAGCTTGTTCAAAGAAAGTCTTAGTCCTGTCTTGTGTAGCTTTTTGGTAGTCTTCTTGTAGTTTGAGAAGTTCGGTATCTATTTCATTCAGTTTATCTCTCAACTCATCTATAAGTTCTACCTGTGCTTCTATTTGGTCTTCAGTAAAGTTTTTAATATCTTTCCAGCCATCTTTCCAAAGACTAAAGAAATCCTTAGCATTTTCTTCCCCATCAGCAACATTGTCTAGAAACTTCTGAAAAGATTCGTCTGTTTCCATAATATTTTCGATAGGAGAGGTATCTTCAGCTATTTGTTGTTGAATATCAATATATTGTTCCCAATCTTTTTCCATGTCATCGAAAACTTCTTTATGTTTTTTGTACATATTATCAAGAGCCTTCAATACTTGTTTAGAAGCTTGTTCGAGAAGTTTGAGTCTTTCTTTTTCAGCCTTTTCTGCTTCTGATTCTCCTCCGCCACCTCCTCCTCCACCTGTATCTCCTCCGCCTCTTCCGTCTCCGCTTCCACTAGAATAATCTATATCTCCTAGCAAACTAGACGCTCTATCCCACGCTGCTTTTACTTCCCCTTCAATATTAATGTTACTTATTCTATTCGTAAAATCTTTTATCCCTTGATCTATATTCACACCAATCTTGCTGCCTATCTTTCCTCCAATTTCTGAACCTAAAAAGTTACCCACACCAAGTGGATCTGAACCTGGAAGCATCCAACTAACGGCTCCACCAGCGAAACTTCCTATAGCTGTTCCAACCGCTTTTCCAGCCCCTTCGAAAGACATAAGGGAGGCAATAGCATTTTTAACTTTTCCTATAAGAGTATCAAAAGCTGAAGCCAAGTTGATAACCCAGTCTCGTATTGCTGCTAATGGACCAGAAGTACTATTCGTAGCAGTGATTAAAGCGTAAAGACCATTAATTACACTTGAAATAACATTATACCAATAAATAAAATTATTAATAATTTCTTCTACTATAATTTTTAGATAATTATATATAGTAGAACCTAGTTCTCCTATTGTGTCTATAATCTCCAATATAATATAGATACATGTTTCAATTACCATAATCAAATCAGCAATAAGAGATGCAAATATTTCTATTGGATCAGCATTTTCCATAGCCGAATCTCCAATACCAAAAATCATTTCTGCTAATTTTTCTGCTATAACAATTGCTCCTGCGATTGGTCCTTCAAATTGTTTGGCAATATCTAGTATATATGCAGATATAGCCGGTCCGTTTGCCTGCAAATATTCATGAATATTAATCAAAACTGCACCAAAAGCCCTTAGAATAGGTATAACTATTGGACCAAAAACAGATCCAATATCAGTCTGTATAATAGAGAAAAGATTACTTAAAACATTTTGCAAACCTGGTATAGTAGTAGTTGCCATCTTATACATAAAGTCTTCAAATTTACCACCATCGGATGTAGCCATCTGAAAAGCTTCACGAACATTATCGAAAGTAATTGTATCACCTGCTTGCCTCATTCTAACAATTTCATCAGCTGATTTCCCTAATACCTTACCTAGCATGTCATAAATAGGAATATTAGCATTGGCTAATTGCAACCAGTCGTTACCAGCTATTCTACCAGCGGCCGAAATCTGAGAGTAGACATAAACTATCTGAGACATTTTTGTCCCAGTAGCAGCAGATATATCTCCTATTGCCTTAAAATCAGCAACCATCGAATCAGGATCAATCCCAGCAGAAATCATTCTTGCGGCGGCTGCTCTTCCTTCTAATACGTCCATAGTCGGAGAAAAAGTCGACAGAACATCAATTTGAGAAATAATTTTATCCCCTAATTCTGCATTGTTTCCTAATAGTGTATTTATCGCAATTTGTGATTGCTGAAATTGACCATATTTTTGTATACTCTCACCGATAAAATTAATAATAGCTTCCAACCCCTTAATCCCAACTTCAACCATAGAGGATAAAGCCTCTTGTACACCCTTAATTCCCTCTGTGAGCAAATTAAAAGCCCCTAATGCACCAAGAATAACTACCGCTATTGTGGCTAAACCACCAGTAGATACTTCCAAACCTATCAAAGCTGCTCCTTCTGCTAGTACAGTAAAAATGCTACCAAAGGTAGTCACCACTTTTCCCAACGACCCTAAGGTATTACCAATAGTCCCACCTACCGAACCTATTTTAAAAAGAGAATCGGTAAATTTATTTACATTTATTCCTGCTAAATTAAATTCTTGTGAAAGATTTTTAGTATTAATCTTAGAGGTACTCTTGGCAACATTATCAGCTGATTTAGCCAATTCCTGCACACCTTTTGAGGCCTCTTTAGCTGTATCACCAATTTTACTAATACTAGTGAGGGTACTAGCCATCCCACGACTCATGTCGTTCATTTGGAGCTGTGTTTTCGTGAGAAGTTGGCTAACCTTCTCTAAATCCTGCGTAAATTTAGTATAGTCTAAACTTAACTGATATTTTACTTCACCTATTATGGTGGCCATTTATTATCTCGTTTTAACAAAATTCTTTATTTGTTTGCCAAACTCATCCGAATCATGGGAAGAATGTCCTAAGTATCTTAAATCAAGCGTATTGTCTATCATTTTTCTCTTGTCTTTGTCAGAATTTAGATAGTCAACATCGTCCATGTAAGCCATAAATCTTTTATACGGCATCTCTAATATCTCTTTTTCGGACATATAGGTTGCCATCATCATTCCGACAATCATACGGGAAATTACTATTACTCTTGCACTTCTTTTTTGTCTTCTAAAAAACTTTTACTCTTGCTTGAACCTTTATTTTCAGTCTTGTTCAAAAATTCTATAATCTTGAATACTTGTGTAATTTTTAACCTTCTTGCCTGTTCTAATGTCATACCGGTAACTTCAGTAGTAAATTCATACATCATATTCTCTAATCTATCTGTTTCTTCAATATTTGGCTCTTTGCCTTTCTTTATATTTTCTATCATCGCAGAGTATTGGTTACCAATATACATCACTCGAAACATCTGCGAAGTAGACAAATCAGAAACTTGATATTCTTCATCACCAATCTTTACTTTTTTAGGAGTTTCAACATAAAGATCTAAATTCAAAATCATATCACTCATATATTTCCTTTATTTCCTTTTTTATTTATAAATTGTACGTTTTAATTTTCTTTTCTACCCAAAACGTACAAAATGGTTTACATAACTAGATAATAGACTGAGTATCAACAATATTCACAATTTTTCCATGCAATTCCATTTCGATACCTAGCACGTCTTCGGCATCATCACCAGGAAACGGCATTGAGAGAGCCTTAATGTTTGTTACATCTTGCAATGTAATCACAAAAGTAGCACCTTCTGAATCAGTATTAGTAACGCGAGCGTAGTAAGTATCTTTCCTTCCGAAACTATTGAAGGTGACTGTTTTTGAGGCCAGAGGTTTGTAATCATAGACTATTGTCAAGAGTTGCCCAGCAGTTGTGACGGCAGACGTATCCTTAATCATGACACCCCATTTATCTTCAGCACCGTTCAAAACTTCGTACCAATCGTCATTCTGTGTCAAAAGACCATCAACTGATCCAGAGACAGTAGCAACAAAAGGTGCAGTCAAAACGTAACTTCCCGCTACCACATCGGAGTAATTTTGGTTATCTAATTCGATGAATTGTAGATAATCCCAAGTACCAGAGGCAGCAGTTTGTGTCTCACCAGTAACCAGCGTACCAGCAGTAGTCGTGATCTCAACCGATCCACCATCGGTAATCGACAGGGTAGTAAGATCAGTTTCATAAGCAGTAAAGGTAAAAGAAGCACGATCACCTTGTTTGAAATATTTAATAGGGTCAACATTATCAAACTCGATTTCGACGTTCTCACCTTTATGCTCAAATTTCATGCCTCGAATAGCACCTATATTAATCAATCCGTCTAGAGTAAGACCAATTTCAACTTTCGTTGAACCGTAACGGATTGCATCTATTTTTTGTACAATTGTTTGAGTCATTCTTTTTTGTTCTCTTTTCTTTTTTTCTTTTTCTCTAAAATATACTGCTAATATTTCTATTCGACCTGAAATATTAGTGAACCGCAGATATTTTAACGTGATTAGACGTTATCGCCGAGAAATAGTACTGTGAACCTTATTGGCCGATAATACAATTCTGATGTATCATCATACAGAGCAACTTCATCGGTTTTAATGAAATTATAGACTTTATAGTTATGATCTATATCGCCTAGAGTTCCTTTAAAACGGGTGAAAATACGTTTAATATCCTTGCCTAAATCTTTAGCTTTAGAATATGAAGTGGCAAAACAATTAAATTGCAATGTAGGTTTTTGTAAATCTATATTAGGATCTTCCGGTCCATCGACAAAAGTGTACGTCAAAAAATAATCTTGTATTTCTTTGTTCAAATAACCATCTGGCACTAACAGAGGAAAGATATACCAATGTGATCCAGCCCTTAACTTTGACTCAAGATTAGAATCTTTTTTTAATTCTGCTACTAATGCTTCGTCGATATCAGCCATTTATATTTTTTAGTGGTTCTACAATAAATTTATTAAACATTTCTGGTGTCTCTCTAGAAGTTCGTAAAAACATTTCATAGGGAGGAATAGTCGGAGTTCCGTATTCTACAAAAGCGGCATAGTATCTATTATTATGGTCTTTAGCATTCGATGAGACTTCTATTGAAATAGCACTACCATTTATCTTGACTCTTTTATTTGATTTAATGCTTTGTTTTAGTTTCCCAGCATTGGCATATTGACTAGAAGCCATAGGTGCTTTTTCTCTGACCCCTTGTTCAAATTCTTGTCCAATTTGTACTAATCCCGTCTTTAAAATTCTGACGACATTCCTTTGAAAGGTTTTGCTTCGATCTTTGATGGTAACTTTTATCATTAGTTGATTTTACTTAGTTCTATTTCCCAGTGATGGCCGCTGGAATCTTTTTCTGCAAACTCAATCCTATAGTATTCGTTACTTATGATGACTCTCCATGTATCTTCAATATGAAGCCCACCTGGTAGATACAATAAGTGAGTGCTAAATAGATATTCGGCCGTTTTAAACTTATCCCTTCCAGCATTGGCAATCATGCGACCTCTTCTTTTTCTCATACGACCTAGGATATTTTCATAAACAGTAACCCAATTTTTAACAGGAGAACCAAAAGAATCCTCATTCTTGTCAGGTCTCTGGACTGTACACATCAAATTCATTAAAGAACCAAAAGACATTTTAGAATCCTCTTAAAAATGATTGGCGAGAGTTTAGGTGCGAAGTATCTAACGTGTCGTAATCTCGTGATCTCGGTATTATTCTGCCATAATTTTTTATGTACCCTTTCAAAGATGAAAC
>JBAZRG010000005.1:0-41310 GCA_041663145.1 Minisyncoccota bacterium | reverse complement strand
TGAGAGGACAGACAAATGTAGATTGCGAAAAGTTACTTGGAAAAAAGGACGGATATATGGATCATGAAGAAGTTCGCGTCGCCCAATTAGCTGTTAATAAAAAATTTATTCTTAGAGAGTAGTGTTCCATTAAATGATCCGTTACCACGACCTCACGATTTCAAAAGGCGGATAGCCAGAAATGCCGAGAACTGCGGTTCTGACTTCGTTCAATAGGGCGTACAATAGAACGTTATCAGAACACGATTATAAATGGGCACATACGTATTGACATTGAGTATACATTGTATATACTGGTATTATGGCTATCAAAACGACTACAATAAACGTTCGCATGGACAAAGAGACGAAATCTACTGCGCAGAAAATCATTGAAGATTTCGGGTTAGACATATCTACTGCGGTAACGGCCTTCTTTCGAAAGATCATACAGACAGGATCAATTCCTTTTTCTTTTGACCAGAAAGGGCGTTTGAACGATCCTAAATATGTCGCTCAACTGATAAAGGAGATCGCATCTGCAAAAAAACACGGTAAAAAATATTCTTCTTCTACTCATATGCTAAGTGATATACTTGGCTGATGTCATACGAAATTGTATACACCAAATCATTCAAAAGGTCTCTAAAAAAGCTAGCTCGCTCCGGGTCTATTGAATTATCGACTATTCAGAAAGTGATTGATTTTTTAACATCGGACGGCAATCTTCCTGCTAAATTTCGAGATCACGCTCTCAGAGGTAATTATGCCGGATGCAGAGAATGCCACATCATGGCTGACTTATTATTGATCTATGAAATAGATGATGATCTCAAATTGATGACTTTGGCAGAAATCGGTTCTCATTCAGAGTTATTTGGTTAGTGACTTGCTACTAACTTAGTCCCCATTTTCAAAATAAACTTTTCCATAGCCAATTCAAGGTCGACTAGACCGCGGTGTCCATCATGGTACAAAGAAACAAGATTGCGTGACATGTCGGAGAGCTCGTTCATGGAGTAATTCGAAGCAAACCGTTTGCAATTGTTAAAAACAAAAGGGCTTAGTCCGCTTTCTGCGGCACTTTTACTCTTTGACGCCAAAATGATCGATTTGACCTGCCAAAATACCGTACCGATGATGTTTTCCGGTTGAAGACCGTGGTCCAAGGCCTCTCTATAGAGCATCCAGGCTTTGTACACTTCCCTAGTCCCTATAGCATCACCCAAACCAAAAATATTAAATTCTTTATTTTTGGCAAATTTGACTGAATTATTCACCTCCGAAACCACCACTTTCTCGGCATATTTAGCAAACAATTTTACATATTCAGCTCTGAGTTTGCTTTCAAAGACAATGAATATATTAGACGATTCATGCATCGGTTCGATAAATTGAGACAAAGATCCATCCGCGTCTTCATTCAAGGTAACCTTGTCGAGAAAGACGATGTATTTACTCGAGAACAAACCCTGTCCTCCAAGATGACTTTCCAGTAGAGATTTATCCCAATCACGATCATCGATTTTGACAAAGAGAGCTTCGGGCCTTTTCTTTCGCAAAGAATCGATCAGGGTTCTGGCCTTTTTTGAAGACTCACTCACATTTTCACCATGAAAAACATATAACATATTATTTTAATTCGCCCCAATTGTTACCTGTTGCGGCAGTCGCTTTCATCACTATTCCCTCGATTTCCTTTGGATCTATTATCGATTCCATGATCTCCTCGATCTTCGGTACAACCACTTGCTCTTTCCCCTGTCTAATCTCGAATACCAATTCATCATGAACCTGTAAGATCGGAAATACATCATTCTCAAGCTTTTCATTTCGGATATATTCATCTATCTTTATGATGGCTAGTTTTATAACATCCGCTCCAGTACCTTGAATAGGAGCGTTGATTGCCATACGTTCGGCTTGGGCTCGAACAAAAGGAATTTTGGAATTGATACCCTCGAAATATCGGCGTCGACCGAAGAATGTTTCCGTAAATCCGCGTTTCGATGTTTCCTCTCGAACTTTCTCCAGAAATGTAGCCAAAGTTGAAAAAGTAGCAAAATATTCATTCATAAACTTTTGCGCTTCTTCCCTGGTCGTTCCCAGATTTTGTTTCAAAGCCATAACTCCCATGCCATATATGATGCCGAAATTGATGACCTTGGCCTGTCTTCGCATATTAGATGTAACTGCCTCTCGTGGTACTTTGAAAACTTCTGAGGCCACAGAAGTATGTACATCATCTCCCTTTCGAAATATCTCTATCAATTTTTGATCACCCGACATAAAAGCGGCGATTCGAAGTTCCATTTGGGAATAATCGAAGCCAGCCAAGACAAAACCATCTTCAGCAATGAATGCTGTGCGTATGGCTTTGCCCAATTCGGATTTGATAGGGATATTTTGTAAATTCGGATTGATGGAAGCCATCCTTCCAGTCGTCGTACCAGCCGGAACAAAATCCGTATGCAATCGATCTTTTCCATCCAATTGTGGCGGGATAGCATCGATATAAGTAGAAAGGAGTTTTGCCAATTCTCGATATTCGAAAATAAACGGCACGATCGGGTGCAAATCTCGAAGTTTTTCCAACTCTGACTCCTTTGTCGATCTAGCTCCGCCACCAGTTTTCTTCATATTTTTGGCCGTCAAACCCAACTTGTCGAACAATATTTCACCGAGCTGTTTTGGCGAATTGATATTAAATTCGACACCGGCCGCCTGCCAAATATTTTTTTGCAAAAGATCCAATTCAGTGTGATATTCCTTGGACAAATCTGATAAGATCTTTCGATCTATCCGGACTCCCCGCTCTTCCATGCGATGTGTGATCGGTATCAACGGTAATTCTATATTTTCATAAACATTGGTCAGATTCCTTTTTTTCAGTTCAGACATGATGGCTTCTCTAGCTTTACCAAAATCGTCAGTATTAGAATATTGCAAAACGTCTTCCAATTTTGGGTTGGTCAGATTTGATTGGATGAGCCACAAGGCAACCGAAACTTTTTCGAGTTCTACCGGATCTGGACTGATCTCCAAGCCTAGTTGTCCATTAACAGCCGGTTTATCACTTGTCTCGTCTGGATTTTTCGCTTCAGGATTGCGCCATTTTGAAAGTTGTTGAGCGAATCTTTGTGGCAAAGTTCGAAATTCGAGCTCCGTCCATAAAGCATTGATCTTTTTTGAATCAATACTATCTTTGATAATATTTTCTGGAAATGAAAACTTTATGGGTACATCACGACGAATAGTGGCCAACATCTTGCTAAACTCGGCTTCTTCCTTATTGTCTCTCAAAAGTTGAATTATTCTCGGCGTTATACCGGCTTTTTTAAATTTCTCTTCACCTTTTGATATTGGTTCACTTTCCAGTTCTTTGTAAATATTTTCTATAGATCCAAAAGTAGTCAATAGTATTGTCGCTGTCTTTTCACCTATACCTTTTACTCCGACGATATTATCGGAAGGATCACCGCGTAATCCTTTGTAATCAGGAACGAGTTCCGGACCAAAACCATATCTGTCACGTACAGCTTTTTCATTGTACATAATAGTATCGTTGATACCCTTCTTTAGAGTATAAGCTTTGACTCTATCCCCAGAAACGAGCTGTAAAGTATCCATATCACCAGATGCAATGATGATTTCAGTATCTGTACCGCTCAACTGTTCTACAATAGTTCCCAAAATATCGTCTGCTTCAAAGCCTTGTTTATCATAAATAGGAATATTGAGAGCGGTGAATATATCACGAGATCTGTTCATCTGAACGACAAGATCATCTTCGGCCGCTTTTCTGCCAGCTTTGTATTCTTTATATGCCTCATGTCTGTATGTCGGACCTTTGACGTCATAACAAGCCGCCATATAGTCCGGCTTCAAATCTTCAATGATCTTTAGAACCATAGCCGACAAACCGTATAACGCCCCTGTCGGTTGACCGCTAGCTGTCGCAAAATCCGGCAATGCATGGTACGCACGATGCAATATGGCGTGTGCATCGAGCAGAACAAGCCGCTTTTTTACGGAAACCTTAGTCTCATCTTTTTTTGAAATAGAATTAGTATTCATGTCGGTATTGTACACTATGATATGGATATACTGTGCTTATCATCCAAAATTTGAAATCGAAGATCGGCTAAGGGGGCAAATTCAGACAATTCAACATTTTCCGGCCACTCCATAATTATCAGATTATTCTTATCAGCCACAATCTTTTCCCACTGTATTGCTTCCAGTTCTTGCCGTTTTTCTAGACGATACGCATCTATGTGTACCAAATATTGCCAAGGAATGGTTTGTTTTAAAACTAGATCCGAATTATTTTCTTCAACTATCTTATGATTGATCTTATATGACTTCATAATTACAAATGTTGGACTCGTAACATCCTCTACTATTCCCAGTTTTTTGGCCACAGCTTTGACGAAAGCAGTCTTTCCTGCCCCGAGATGACCGGATAGACCAACGAACAATGCTTCATCCATCTCTGAGTATTGGTGGGCAATATCGTTTAGCCACTCGAAAGCGATTTTCTCCGTTTCTTCCAACGAATTTGATATCAGATTCTTCATAGAGCTAATATTATCATGCTTCTTGATTCATTTTGAGTTATATTCGCTTCGCTCATATATCGTCTGCATTCGGACTATGTGCAAGTGTAACTTTCACAAGTCCTCATTTGACGCTATAATTATGCCTAATGACACTCACTTTTGACGAAGACAAACAAAATCGTAAGATATCCGAACTTCTTCAAAGAGAAGAGGAAGAGCTGGTTCAGATATTATCGGGCAAATACAACCTGGAATATGTAAATCTTACAGTAACACCGGTAAATGCCGATGCTATAAGATTGGTTGATGAAAAAATTGCTAGAGATGCTGAATTGACCAGTTTTGCACTGGTCGACAAAAAAGTTAAGGTTGCTGCGCGCAATCCTCAAAATGAGAAAGTCTTAGCCGTATTGGAGACCCTAAAAACCAAAGGTTACAATCCCATCCTATTCATCACTTCCAGTCATAGTCTAGAAAAAGCTTGGGCAATATACAAAGATCTGTCTTTCGCCTATGAAAGTAAAGCTGGATCTCTAGAAATATCCAGTGAGGAGATCGCTTCTATCATCGATCAAGCTCAAACTTTACCTAGCATCATCACCATCCTCGAGCAAACAGTAAATGCCAAAAAAAGCTATCGCGTATCGCGCATACTCGAAACATCTTTGGCTGGGGCTCTAGCGATCGAGGCTTCTGATATTCATTTTGAACCAGAAGAAAAATATATTCGTCTTCGCTATCGTCTGGACGGAGTTTTGCAAGAAGTAACTCGATTTGATCTAGAAACTTATGCCCTACTCCTATCTAGGATAAAGCTCATTTCCGGAATGAAACTCAATATCAAACACGATTCACAAGACGGCAGATTTAGTATTCATCTACCTATAGGACAGATCGAGATCCGCGTCTCTATCTTGCCGGGTGCTTACAACGAATCAGTTGTCATGCGCATACTCAATCCGAAAACAATAGACGTGCCTCTGGAACAACTCGGTATCAATCCAAAATTGCTGGATATTTTACTAAAAGAAATGGACAGACCAGATGGTATGATCCTCACGACTGGTCCGACTGGTTCAGGAAAAACGACTACTCTATATGCTTTCTTGAAGAAAATCCACACTCCCGAGGTCAAAATCATCACTATTGAGGACCCGATCGAATATCATCTACCTGGAATAGTCCAAACTCAGGTCAACGATAAAGGATACAACTTCCTGGAAGGACTAAGAGCCGCCGTGAGACAAGATCCCGACATTATCATGGTCGGTGAAATTCGCGACAATGAGACTGCTGACATTGCCATCAACTCCGCTCTAACCGGACACTTGGTATTTTCGACTCTACACACCAATGATGCGGCTGGCACCTTCCCTCGCCTCATCGATCTTGGAGTAAATTCAAAAGTCATCACCTCAGCTATCCGTGTTGCCATGGCCCAACGACTGGCGCGTCGACTCTGTTCGGCCTGCAAAAAAGAAATACCTCTTGAGGGCAATGCTCAACAAGAAATAGAAACTATCATCAATGATATTGAAGACAAAACACTCATACCAAAAGATCGCGCAAAGATCTGGGCGGCAGTCGGTTGTGATAAGTGTAATAAGACCGGTTTCAAGGGTCGTATTGGCATATACGAAGCTATTTTGACTGATGAAAAGATAGAAAATGCCGTAGAACTGAATCCTAGCGAACGTGAAGTCTGGGCAGCTGCTCGCGGTCAAGGAATATTGACTATGCGACAAGATGGAGTACTCAAAATTTTACAGGGACTTACATCCCTAGAAGAAGTGGAGAGGGTTATAGCATTACAAGACTAGTGGACATATTCTGTCAATTGCTTTTTTCCTGTGGACAGGGGTAGGATTCGGTTAGAAGCATCTCGCTTCCGAAAATTGTTCGTTCATCCTAGAGATGAACACCGATTCAAGGTCGAGAATCTCTAAGCAATATCACGGCGCATGATGCGCCATGCGAGGCAGAGTCCCGAGGATAATTCCAGTACGCAACACCGAAGTGTTACAACCAGAATGTCCTTAGGACTATGCCCAAACCTGGGAAGGCCATTGCTTAGAGGTTCACGAACTCGAGACCATTGCTACGTCTGCTATACTAGCATATACTAATCCAAATGTCAAGCATTTCTCACAATACCCCGCCGGACGAGAAGGAGACTGGTTTTTTGGACCAGACCCTACGACCTTCGCGTTGGAACGAATACATCGGTCAAAAGAACATCAAGGACAACCTCCACATACTTCTCACGGCGGCCAAAGAACGTAAACACCCTCCAGAGCACGTCCTTTTCTATGGACCACCCGGACTCGGCAAGACTACCTTGGCTCATTTGATCGCCAAAGAGACCGGCGCACAGATGAAGATCACCTCCGGACCAGCAATTCTAAAAGTTGGTGATCTGGCTTCAGTACTTACCAACCTATCGACAGGCGACATTCTATTTATAGACGAGATACACCGACTAAATAAATCTATCGAGGAAGTACTCTACCCTGCTATGGAAACTGGGACACTCGATATCATCATTGGCAAAGGTCCATCAGCTCGAACTATACAACTCGATCTACCAAGATTCACACTCATAGCCGCCACAACACGAATAGCCATGATTTCCGCTCCTTTACGATCGCGTTTTTCCGGTGGAGTCTTCAAACTGGAATTTTATTCTAACGAGGAAATCGGACAGATCATAGAACGATCTTCAAAGATATTGAATATCGATATTCATGCCGATGCAGTCAAAGAAATCGCCACTCGTTCCAGATTTACGCCACGTACAGCCAATTATCACCTGAAAAGATGCCGTGATTACGCTCAAATTAACAAGACTTCGCTATCTCGAGAAGTCGTAGAAAAAGCGCTTCTCATGCTTGGTGTAGATACCATCGGCCTCACTGGAGCAGATCGAGACATCCTAAAAACCATCATCAACAAATTTGGCGGTGGTCCCGTGGGTTTGAACACCATTGCGGCTGCCCTTTCCGAGGAACAAGCAACCATCGAAGAAGTCTACGAGCCGTACCTGATCCAGCTCGGCTTGCTCGAACGAACTCCACGTGGTCGTATCGCAACCGACAAAGCGTATTTGCATATAGGGGTCAAAGGATCAGCAAAATTATTATAATTATTTTCATTTACAAAAAATAATCCACACCACCATGTCCGGACACAACAAATTTTCGAAAATAAAACATATCAAAGCAAAAAATGATGCTGCTAAAAGCAAGCAGTTCGGCAAATACGTCCGTCTCATCACCGTCGAAGCCAAAATTGCCAAAGGAAATATGACTTCCCCTGGTCTGGCCGCTGCAATCGAAAAAGCCCGCAAAGAAAACATGCCAAATGACACTATAGATCGAGCAGTAAAGAAAGCTTTGACAGACAACAGTGCGACAATGGAAAACATCATATATGAAACTTATGGACCCGGTGGCATAGCGATTCTCATTTCTACGTTGACCGACAACCGCAACAAGACGGCTCAAGAAATAAAGCACATACTTTCACTTAACGGTTTCGAACTAGCTTCGCCAGGCAGTGCTTCATGGGCTTTCCAAAAAACCCATGGTGGCTGGGAGCCAACTTCGACAATGCCTCTTGAAGATGCTGATATAACAACTCTTTCCAAACTAGTTGAGGACTTGGAAAATATTGATGATGTTCAGGAAGTGTTTACAAACGCGGAATAAACTCATGAAAATCATCGGAATTGATCCTGGATACGATCGTCTCGGCATCGCAGTGATCGAAAAAGATCCAGATGATTCCAGAAAAGAAAATGTCTTGTATTCGGCTTGTTTCCAAACTTCAAACAAAGATACTATATATTTTCGATTCAAACAAATCGGCCAAGAAATCGAGCGGATTTTTAAAGAATACAAACCCGGGGCTCTAGCCATAGAAAATCTTTTTATAACAAAAAACCAAAAGACCGCGATGCGTGTCTCGGAAGCTAGAGGCATTATCTTATATGAGGCCGCAAAAAACGATATTCCTATTTTCGAATACACGCCAATGCAAATAAAATCAGCTGTGACCGGTGACGGAACGAGCGATAAAGAAAGAATCATAAAGATGATAGGCCTGCTCGTGAAAATACCGAAGAAAAAAATGCTCGACGATGAATTTGATGCGATTGCCGTGGCTCTCACCCATTCCGCCTGTAGGAGAAGTTGATACGATTGGTTTTGTGACTTGCCCCCAGCAACATGTCCCTCTGTACGCCGAGGATTGTGACCAGCGATAGCGCCCGCAGGCGTACAGAGGGACATGTTGCTGGGGGCAAGTTTAATTCCCAATTATCCACAGTCGACATTTCTTGCAAAAGATAATCATCTTTGTTACAACGTATGCAAGTAGAGATTTTACAAAAATTAAAACATAGCGTATGCCTCTAAAAAGCACGCAAACAAAAACAATGCGATCAAAAAAGCCGGTAACCAAGGAGTTGGTTGCCGAAGAAGAAATCATTTCACCTACTTTAAGCAAATCAAAGGCACCAATAGAGTTAGATGAACCTGAAAGCCTATCAATCTTGGATGAAAAACCTGAAACCGATCCTTTAGCAACAGAAGATGAGGCGGATGAATCAGCTGAAGAAGCTGGGATTGAAGATGAAATAGATCCATTTGGTGACAAGTGGGAGGCTTAGAAGGATATTTTCTGCTATAATAATTCCTACATGTCTAGGCAAAAAAAACGAGCTTTTCGTCATGTAAAAAAGCTGATATTACTCGGATTATCAGCATTACTTGTTTTCATCGGTGCAGCAGCTCTTTGGGTTGCAATGCTCAAGATGCCCGATCTCAACTCTTTTGAAACACGCAAGATCATAGAATCAACTAAAATCTACGATCGAACGGGAACGATTCTTTTGTTCGACACTGGAACAAATGCAAAGATGACCATGGTTCCCCTTTCAGACATTTCCCCATTCATCCAAAAAGGCACCATAGCAATCGAAGACTCAAATTTTTACAATAATATCGGCATAGAGCCGACATCTATAGTACGCGCCATAATCGCAAACTTCACAACCGGAGGATACAGCCAAGGCGCCTCAACTATCACTCAACAGGTCGTCAAAAATTCCCTTTTGACTCAAGACAAGACGATTACTAGAAAGATAAAAGAATGGGTCTTGGCCATCAAACTCACGCGTGCCGTCAGTAAAGAAAAAATACTGGAGACATATCTTAATGAAAGTCCGTATGGAGGCACCTTATATGGAGTCGAGGAAGCTAGTCAAGCATTCTTCGGACGACCAGCCAAGGATTTGAGTTTGGCACAATCAGCCTATTTATCCGCCATACCACAGGCGCCGACTTATTATTCACCATATGGAACCCATCGAGAAGCTTTGGAATCCAGACAAAGGTTGGTTTTGAAACGAATGTTGGAGTTGGGATCAATAAGTAAAGAAGAATATGATGTCGCTCTCAACGAAAAAGTCCAGTTTCTTTCAAAAGAATCTGGAGGTATACGTGCTCCACATTTCGTAATGTTCGTTCGAGACTATCTCTTGGAAAAATACGGCGAAGAGGCAGTGATGCAAGGCGGCATGAAAGTCATAACAACGCTTGATTACACCATGCAACAAAAAGCCGAAGAAGTTATATTGAAATTCAGTGAATCTCTGGCAACAAACTTTAATGCCAGCAACACCGCCATGGTAGCCCTCGATCCTAAGACTGGAGACATCCTCACAATGGTTGGATCTAGAGATTATTTTGACGAAACCATAGATGGTAATTTCAATGTTACTCTGGCATTGCGTCAGCCAGGATCAACATTCAAACCGTTTGTTTACGCCAGCTTGTTTAAAAAAGGATACACCCCAGAAACTATACTCTTTGATACTGAAACTGAATTTTCCACACTTTGTACTCCAGAAGGAAAAACGAGAAATCCTTCAGATGATCCAGAAAAAGTCTGTTACAGTCCCGATGAGTACGACCATATCTTTGAAGGTCCTATGCAAGCACGTCGAGCACTGGCTCAATCTAGAAACATACCGGCCGTAAAAGCTCTATATCTTGCTGGCATGCCTGAATCGATAAAGACAGCCCATAACATGGGAATCACTAGTCTAAACGATCCAAATCGTTATGGATTGACTCTCGTACTTGGAGGCGGTGAAGTCAGTCTTTTGGATCTTACTAGTGCATACGGTGTATTTGCCAACGATGGACAAAGAAATCCGTATCGATCCATATTGGAAGTATATGATAATAAAGGCAATCTACTAGAAAAAAGTAATACAAACCCAGTCGAAGCTCTAGACCCCACTATCGCTCGACAGATCACTAGTATCCTTTCAGACACAAGTGTTCGAATGAACAGTTTAAAACCGATCGGTGAAAGCGTAGGACGACCGGTAGCCATCAAAACTGGTACAACAAATGACTACAGAGACGTTTGGACCTTGGGATATACATCAGATCTGGTCGTCGGTGCTTGGGCTGGAAACAATGACAATGTACCGATGGAACAAAATGTAGCGGGCCTCATCATATCTCCGCTTTGGGGATCATTTATGTCACAAGTCGCTCCAAATTATCCACCATCAAGTTTCACTGAACCCCCCACCCCTCTCACTGATGGTAAAACTATACTACGAGGGATCTGGTCTGGTGGCCAATCATACAAAGTGGACACAGTATCTGGAAAACTTGCATCTGAATACACTCCACCCGAAACAACAAAGGAAATTATCTTCAATAATGTTCACACTATTCTTCATTGGGTCAACAAAGACGATCCTAGAGGACCTATACCGACTCAACCTAACGACGATTCCCAGTATGAATCATGGGAATATGGTGTACGCAAATGGTTTGATGTTTGGCAAAAAAGTCATCCTGAGTTCAAGGAAACAACAACAATGGTCGTTCCAACCGAGACTGATGACGTACACACACCTAATAATGCTCCTAAAATAACCATTTTGTCTCCAAAACCTGAAGAATTGATAAATCGTCGAACTACTCTAAATATTCAAATCGGCATAAGCGGAAAGTTTCCGGCACGAAAAACCGAAGTCTATCTGAATGGCAAGTATGTCCTAACCAATGAAGAAACTCCTCTTTCGATATCATTCGTACCTGAAGATGTGGCGGAATTGATTGAAAACAATACTCTTACAGTTATTGTTTATGACCAGGTCTACAATAAAAGCGAAGCCTCAGTAGTTTTCAAAGCTTCTATCTAATATCTAAAAAATTTTTAGTTTCTTCGTTCGCCGCAAACTCTTTCAGTATGGCTTGTTTTTTTATGAAAATCGCCGTCCGCATCGACTGACTCGTATTGAGAAGTAAAATAGTTGAGCCCTTTATACTGACAGATTCGACAGGCACATCTACACCTATAGTATTGGAAATGATCTTAGCAATACACGATCTCGCCAGAGTCTCTTTTAAAAAGACATTTTGAATCCGAGACAATAAATGACTGATTCCAAACATATTATCTATTCATCGGCATCGCCAAATACATGAATGTTTGGTCTCCAGATACCGGACGAATGACCATGGGACGGTTGATACCACCTAGTTGCAATGCCACACTATCAGCATCGATAGACTGAAAACAGTCGACTATATATTTGTAATTGAAGTTGATTTCGACTCTCTCCCCCGACAAAGCGGCATCTATAGCAGTGATATTCTCCCCAACATCATTATTCTTTGTTTGTATTTCAAATAATTTTGCTTTCGGATCGACCGTAACGTGTATTTGGTTGAATTTATCTGAAAAAATATTTGAAATCTTTAGGGCGTTTAATAAATCTTGCTTCAAAACTACAACTTCGGTTGAGTAGTTCTTCGGCACGATCTGACGATAGTCTGGAAAAACCCCATCGATGATTCGTGATACTGCATAAACACCGTCGACTTCAAATGAAATAAGATTTTTATTCATCTTTATCTTTACCATGTCGCCCATACTTTCCAATATACGAATAATCTCAGATATATTTTTGAAAGGTATGAGTACATCGTTCATTTTTGAGCTTGTGGGTATTTTGACCTTCTTCTCAGCTAGACGAAATGAATCTGTGGCAACAAAAACCATATGTTCACTCTCTTTGTATATGTATACACTCGATAACTCTGGTTTTACACTGGAAACTGAAGAGCTGTATGCTACAGATTTGAGACCACTTACTAATAGATTGGCAGAAATTGTGGTTTCTAGACCATCAGTAACTACTGGAATTGTTGGAAAGTCTTCTGGTGGAACAGTCTTGATAACACCTTTTGATTTTGAAGTGATAATGTGGAGATTACCAGCCACAGTTTCAAGAGTAACTGTCTGATTTTGATCAAAAACTTGAGAAACGAAAGAAGAAATAATATGTGCAGGAATAGCAAGTACAGCATCTTCACTTGATTTTACTGGAACTTTTATTTCTATTCCTATATCCAGGTTTGTTGCTTTGAAAGTTGCTGTGTTTTTCGAAACATCTAGCAAAATACATGAAAGTACTTGAAGGGTCATATGCTTTCCAGAAATTCTTTCGATTAGTTGAATCGCGTTCTTTAATTTTTGAAAATTAATCTCTAGTTTCATAATAGTATTCTTTTAGTATTTCTTTATAAAAGTTTATTATTTATATTAGGACTGTGGAAAAGTTAATATCTTTTTTAAACCTTATTGTTCAACACATTTTCATTTTAACGGTTATCTAATATTGTGGATATTGTTTGCTTATAATCTGATTTCTATTTGTCTTATAAATTATCTTCCACGTATCCTCAAGATAAACGTATTGGATTAGATGGTTTTCCACATCATTTCCACAGCTATATCATCGATCTGAGCTGATTTATCTCTTGGGACAAAACTACATCATTCTTTATCTCTTCTTTTACCTTTTCATAAGAGTGAATGACTGTTGTATGATCTCGACCACCAAGCTTTTCCCCGATTGAAGGAAAAGAAATGCTATAGTCTTCACGTAATATATACATGAGAACTTGTCTTGGGCGTACTACTTCTTTGCGTCGGGTTTTATTGAATATACTTTCTTCGTCTATATTGTAAAATTCCGAAATAACTTTGACTATATCTTTTATTGATACTGTTTTCTTTGGTTTAGCGCTATTTTTTAAGATGTTTTTTATCTCATTTAGGTTCAATTCTCTGTTTCGCAGTTGAGTCTGACAGGCTATGACGTTCACTATTCCCTCTATCTCTCTTATATTATCCTCGACTGCAGCGGAGATAAACTCTACTATCTCAGTTGAAAGTGTGATGTTGTGTACGGCGCATTTTGTGCGCACTATAGCCATCCTTGATTCGTGGTCTGGTTCTGGGATGTCGACGATCATTCCGACACTGAACCGCCCCCTGAGGCGATCCTCGATACCTGGAATGACATTTGGGTGTCGATCTGACGAAAACACCAGTTGTCTGCCTGTATCATGAAATGTATTGAAGAAATGAAAGAGTTCCTCTTGAAATTTGTCCTTATTCGAGAAAAACTGTATATCGTCCATGATCACAACATCGTACTTTCTGTATTTGTCTTTGAATTGTTGAACCTTACCTTCTTGTATGGCCATGAAGAATTCTGAACCGAATCTTTCCGAGGTGAGATAGTAGACTTTTTTGTTTGGGTGAAAGACTTTTATCTGATTCCCTACAGCTTGGATCAGGTGCGTTTTACCTCTACCTGTACTACCGTAGACGAATAGTGGGTTATATAGCTGACCAGGGCTCTTAATGACTGTTTGGGAGGCGGCGTGAGCGACTTCATTGAATGGTCCGACTACGAAATTTTCAAATGTATAGCGAGGATTGAGGTTGTCGTCCTTGTTGATATAGAAATCTTGCAAAGGCATGGACATCGTAGGCGGTGTCGCCAACTTTTTCTTGGAATCCTCCTTCTTTCCATCGTGCTCTTTCATGACAACATACTCCAATGCCCTAACGCCGTCGTTCATCTGACGTAAAATCCTCAAAATAGAGTTATGAAACTTCTTAAAGAGCCATTCTTGGGTAAAAGAATTTGGAACACCTAGATATACCACCCCCTCTTCCTCTCGCAGTATGCTAGTTTCTTTGAACCATGTAGAGAAGTTGGCTTGTGATACTGCGGATTCGATTTCCACAAGAGCAGTTTGCCACATTTTTGAGTAGTCATTCATAGGAATTAGTGGCTTTAAGTATATACCTGTTTATAATTATGCAAACTTGTGGAGAGTGATAAAATATGTTGATAAGGTGTGAATATCTCTTCGACCATGAAAAATATAATTTTTACTTGTTATTTTTCTAAAATAATGTAATATTTGTCTTATGTCATTTACGTACAACCCAAACAAACGTAAGCGAGCCAAATCTCACGGTTTTCGTGTTCGCATGAAAACCACTTCAGGCCGAAAAGTTTTGGCACGTCGTCGTGCAAAAGGACGCCAAAAAGTAGCTGTATAAATATGCTTCCTCGTTCACAACGCCTTTCCGTTCCACAATTCAATGTTGTTATGAAAACGGGGAGAGTCACGCACTCTTCTTTTTTCATTTTGAGAGCCTATCGAGACAACGGGATAGAAGGTTCTCGTATCGCGGCCGTAGTTCCGGTCAAGGTGGCTAAAACAGCCGTATTACGCAATAGGTTTCGTCGCAAAATATATGAAGCAATCGGTCCACTTTACCCTGCTTTACTGACCAATATTCACGGTATTGTATTTGCAAAAAGTGATTTATTGAAAGCCAAGACAGTCGATCTGGAAAAAGATATTAGGGATCTCTTTGTAAAAGGTGGGCTTTTGAAGTAGTATACTATTTATATATCAAACACAATGTATACAAAATTTATATTTTTACCTCTTTATAATGGTCTCGTCGGTATTATGGATCTATTGCCAGGTATTGATGTTGGTGTAGCTGTTATTATCTTTACCATTATCATCCGTATCATACTGTTTCCCCTCTCCAAGAGCTCCCTATTGACCCAAGTTCGTATGAAAGAAGTTGAGCCGGAAGCTGCCAAGATCAGAGCGCAATATTCTACTGACAAACAACAGCAGGCATTGAAGATCATGGAATTGTATAAACAAAAGAAGATCAAGCCGTTTTCAGGAATTTTACTTCTCATCATCCAGTTACCGATATTGCTGGCCTTGATTTCGGTTTTTTATAAGATCATTCCAACGATCGATCCTACGCTTCTATACAGTTTTATTTCTCCACCGGTAGTTCTACCAACATTGCTTGGTCTAGATCTTACACAAAAGAGCATTATTTTGTCTCTGATCACGGCTCTAGCCCAATATCTACAGATGCACTTCTCCGTGGCAATGCGCCAACAAAAATCCATGGCCGAAGAAACTCTTCGCAATGGCGGAACTCTCGACAAGGCTTCACAATTGTCTCATTCGATGAATAAGCAGATGAAGTTTATGTTGCCGGTAGTAGCGTTTGCCTCAACATATTGGTTGATTCCGGCCCAGTTTCCCCAAGCGGCATCGATAATAGCTATATATTGGTCAGTTAGTGCTTTCGCTACCCTACTCCAAGAGCTATATATTAGGAAAAAATATCTCCAATCAGTGAAGCATATAGGCAATAATGTCTAAATGAGCTTGGTGAACATTGTTCCGAAACGATTCGCAAGGTCACCCACTCCAAATTGCAACCATATTTGAGTAGATGGAACTACTCAAATATGGGCAATTTGTTCGGGGTTCAAATCACATTGCGAATCGTTTCGGAACAATGTTCACCAAGCTCGTAAACAGATTATTGGCTTGCGACCAAGTCTAGAGACCAGAGTGATAGGTCGTTCTTATTCACAAAGAATAAGAATTGATCTTTATTGTCTGTACCGAGATTGAAAGCGTCGATGACTCTGTCGGATTCGTCAACTATCGAAGATATCAGGTTAACTTCGTTGGTTTCTGCGTCGATTTGCCATATTTTGTCCACTAGTGAGAGAGTTCCTCTATACCAAGCATCGGGATATACACCACTTGTTGGTTTTGATGGGACTGCACAGTAAACAAGTTTTTTATAAAAGTTTCCCCATGAACATTTGTCTGCCAATGTTCGAACAACTGCATCTGTATTTGCCGATTTTGTAACATTGTAAATACCAGTTAGGACGTCATTGTTTGAGCCGGAAGCAGAAACTATGACATATTTTGCATCATGGCTTGTTCGAGTAGAAAGACCATATACTGGACCGAGAATTTTTTTCCATACACCGGTTTTTGGATTTACGAAATAAAGGAAACCCGGCTGGCTAGATATACCCTTTGTGGTTATTGCTATTGTGTTTGTTTCAGGCCATTCAACGTTGACTTCGGTCATCGGCGTATCGAATATGCGAGTCATACGACTGCCGTCAAAATTGGCTGTGTAGCCTATGCCCTTCTCATTCTCATTGATCATTAGAAATATTTGATTGCCGTTCGGAGAAACTGCATAGCCGATCAGCGAGTCGGATATGTTTTTGCCTTTAAGCGAAAATGGAGTTGTTGATGTTGGTATGGTTTGTTTTTGTAGTTCAGCATACAGTGTTGTTGTTTTTGATGAATCGCTCGATATGAGTGTACCAATGAAAGCAGTAAGGTTGGTATTCCAAATACTGTCATATACTCGTGGCAGAACTGTATTTGATAAAGTTACAACATCATTTTTCAAGGTATTAACTTCAAAAATATTACCTCTTCCACGATCTACCCAACGAATGATCGTAGTTGTTGCTGTTGTTAAAGCGCCATATCCTCCCACTGGTGTGTTACTGAGCAGTCTGAGTGTCGGGATAGTGGCTGATGTTGGTGTGGCTGAATTTGTCTCAGGCGTTGCCCGGATGTCATCATTACCGGTACCAAAATCCGGTGTTATGCTCGGATCACCGTTCAATGGCATAAAACCGTTGGCTGTATCGTCACCAGTATCGATTGTGACTGGATCTGCATTGTCGGATTTGTTGAATACGAAGTACCAATATGCCAGACCTGCCATAATGACGATGAGTAGTAGAGCGATACTGATGATGTTTGAGCGGTTTTTCATCTTATTTTAGTTTTGAAATTTTTGTTTTGATTGCAGTGAATTTGTCCTGCATAGCTTTTTTTACAACTGGATCACGAATATCACCTATTTGAGGTGCAATTTTATCTAATTCTGAATTAAGTTTTGCTTTGTCTAAATTACCAATCAAACCAAACCAAGCTGTCCAAGATGCACTTGCTTTAGCTTCAACGCCTATTAATTGGACAGCTACTTCACTTTCAACCACCTTAGCATCAATTTTTTGAATCTGATCATAGGCGCCACGACTTGCTAGACTAGCATTTCTTTCTCTTGCAGTCTCGGAGATAAAATCAAGACTGGAAGCCACAATTTTATCAACTTCGTCGAGAGTGAGTTTTTGATCCATGGCTAATATATTTATCTTTTGTGAAGTTGCGGAAACCCCACCATCCATTATTGACTTTGCTAGGTCTATATCAATCAAATTTTTTTTCTCGGCTATCTCATTGTCAATATTAGATATTTGGTTTTGAATGTTTGTTATCGCAGTCTCATCGCTGTTTTGCATTGCAGTCTTTAGTTGTTCCTGGAGATCTACTTTTTGTGCTTCCAGTCCAGCGGATGCGACTTTTGCTGCTCTAGCATCCTCTACAAATTGTTTGGCATATGCATCGTATTTTTGTGCATCAGATATCAGCGAATCAAAGAAATCATCAGTTTTGTCTGTCAATTTACTGGAGAGCTCAAGCGGTGGCACGATCGTTGACGGCAAGTTTACCAATCTCGGATCGATTGTGCGCAAGATGATATATGAACACAAGACCATTAGAAGACCGATAATAGCGTTTTTAACCATTGCCAATCCATCATTTTTCATTCCAGGGATGGTACTGGTCATGTACAGGAAACCTCCTCGAACGATCATAAATACCGCCGCTACAGATGCTAGAGCGATAAATAGATTTACGGCATATTGCAGATAATCTTTCAGATTCATATTTTTGATTGGGTCACTTGTTGTGCATTTTTGTCCAGGGACAGTTATCTCATTACCCTGTGCATCCACGCCTGTCGTATCTGGAGTCGCTATGCAAGGCAAAGGTGCCAGAAGCGTATAAGTATCTTCGGCTTTTGCAGAAAAAGTTGGAAGTACTCCAAATACGAATATTATGAGTAGAAAGCTTATTGTTTTATTGATTGATTTGGAATTCATGTTTATGTATTAAAATGTAACAGTTGTGTTTGTTGTATCGTCATTGTTGGCTGTATATACGGCTGAAAAACCGCCATTTGCACCTTGTAAAATGTTTTTGTTATTTTTAATATCCAGCTTAATATTCGATGAACCAGCCTGACCACTCGGAGATCGGAGAATTATAGATTTATTTCCAGCCAGCTCGGAACGTGTGGAATTGTTAATAGACCAAGTTAGGGAGAGATTGTTGTAATTATTTTGTTGGACATTGAATCCATATGGCACAGCGATCACACCCATTTCTTTTTGTGAGCCAATACGTAGCTGATTTTTTATGGCAGAGTTGAACATCGATCCGTATAGAGGATCATTAACGTAGAAATTAAGACTAGGAGAAGATGCTGAAATACTGATGATACCCATTGCTTGAGCAGTCCCATCACGGAGGGTCGCTGTAACAGAGAGATCGTATGGGCGAGGTACGATATCCCCTTCCAAAGTGACAGACTGTTTTCCGTAGCCAGACTGGTCTTCGATGGCTCGTCCATTCTTTTTCCATTGATACACAAGAGATTTCGGATCATATTCAACGCCTGCAGAATTGGCGATGTGTGGTACGGCAATTACTTTTACGGTATTTTGGTAAACTGTCGGTATTTTTCCCTTGAAGAATGGGTGTACATACCCATCGGATTCGATTATTAGATCAATAGATCCGGAAGTGATGGTGATAGAAGTCGATAGAGCTATATTATCAGTCGTTACCGCACTAAATTTGACTATCATACGCTTTCCTATGGCAGGAGCTTTTATGTTTAGTGTGGTTTTACCAACTTCTCTGCTCACAACCTTACCGTCTACAGTCCAAGTTATTTTGGCTGAGTTTATATTCGCACTATAACTATTGGCTGTTATGGTGAGATCTTGTCCGGGTACAGGACTATCGGTCGAAGTTGTAAGCTCCACTCCGGCTGAAAATGGAATACCTTGAGCATTTACCGTATTTGTAAGCAAAATTGGAACGATTAGTATGCCGATCAATACAAATGTCAATTTGAAGTGAGAAATCATCGGTATTATTTTACCATGAATTACGAATTCAAATATATAGTTATCACCATTTATCTATTTAATCCCCCACCAGGGGCCCGAACTCCATCCATGACAACCGGTCTGGATTGATTTTCAGTATTTTCGATATTGGAAGTTGTGACATTACGACGTCCATTGCTATAAAGTGGTTGTGCGATGTTTTGTTTCATAAATGCCTCTTTATTCATCTCTGACAAAACTTCAGTATCCTCACTTTTGACAGTTCTTTGTACATACCAGACATCTAATATCCAAAAAGGAGCCACACCGCCAGTTAAAGCATCAAAACCTGTTGCTCCGATAATAGATAAGAGTCGAGATGGGTGCGAAATCAGTGAAACTTTGAGCAAAAATTGGAGTGTGCCAGCCAAAACAAAAGGCATGATAGCTTCTAGAGCTTCACTTGCAACGATTCCGACTCCGGTAGCGGTTGCAAAGATCTGGAAAATATCGACGACGCCGGTGATGATATACAGGATCAACCAGCCACCACCTTTTGCTTTATTCCCAATTGATGCCATATAGATGATTATAGCATTGGTGACTTATCTATGCGTCTTTTTTATTATTTATTCAGCTGTTCGGCTGCCTCGAGATCTTTTTTGGCTTTTTCTATTTGTAAGACTTGAGCGGGATTTGTGGTAATTATCTGATCTTCGGTGTAAGAAGCCACTATTTTGATGGCTACGTGTTTGAGACCGACGAAAAACATGCCTTCACCGACATCAGACTCGAGTAACAGGTACTTTTCTTCGTTTGTCAGGTTAAATGTCTGCTGGATGTGGTCTATGACCGTCGGAGACTGTTTCAAAAGTACTTGGATGGATGAGTTTGTCAAAATCGGCATTCCGTATGGTGATTTTAGAAAGTCATCTACGTCCTGCGTGATCGTCGCCAATCCTAGGAAATATTTGCGACCTCTTTTGGCAAGACCGAATAGGAATGAAGCCGTATCTTCTGATTTCATCATCCACCAGGCCTCGTCGATCACCAATAATCTTTTCTTTTTTACTTTGCGAATGGCATTCCAGATATAGTGAGTTACGATGTACATGGCTACCGGTTTGAGTTCATCTTCCATATCGCGCAGAGAAAATACGACGAATTTTTTATTTATGTCGACATTGGATGGACGATTTATGAAACCGGCCCAAGTACCTTTTGTGTATTTAGTCAGTCTCTGTACTAGCGATTCTCCACCCTCCATGCCAGCCAAGACTAGTTCAAAATCTGATAACAATGGTGGTTCGACAGTTCGAAAATCTGATTCTGGAGTTATGTCTTTGAGTGCATATGTCTCTGATATTGCCCTATCGATGATGGCGTCTTCTTCCTGTGTGAGACCGCCAAGCATGATTCGGAACAGTCCTACCAGATTGATGATATTTGAACGCAAAACATCCGAGGCCGATTCATCTTCGGTTGGTATAGGCAAATCGAATGGATTGATATGATGTTCGGAATTTAGAGAAATATTAAAATATTTACCACCAGTCGCTTCTGACATGTATTCATATTCTTTTTCCGGATCGATGACGATAACATCTGTATCGAACATGAGTGTGCGAAGTATCTCAAGTTTTGTGCAATACGATTTTCCGGCTCCAGCTACGGCAAATGTTACAGAATTGTAGTTTTCCAGAGAATATCTATCAAACAATACCAAAGAAGAATTGTGTCTATTGATACCGTAGAGGATGCCTTTGTCTGACGTTAGATCGAATGAGACAAATGGAAATAAACTAGAAAGAGGTGAAGAATTGAGTTTGGAATGTACAGCGAGCTGATCATCTCCTATTGGAATAACACTTTTGAAGCCTTGTTCTTGTTGGAATAATGCTGGTTTTACATAAACAAGTTTTGATTCAAGGATCGATTTGATTTCAGATTCTAGTTTGTCTAGCTCATTGTCATTGTCTGCGAATATAGTGATGTAAACTCCAACATCAAAAAGATGTTCCTGAGCTTGCATGAGTTGATCGCGAAGTGCTTCAAGATCTTGGTACGCTGTATCCAGAGCTGGATCGCGTACCAAACCCTTGTCTTCCCTTCTAGATATCTGGCTTTGGACTTCGGCAACTTTCTTTTGGAAATGTCGGAGAATCTTGGCGGTGTCTACCGGATGGATGAATATAGAAACGTTGAATACTTTGTCTAGATTGATGATCGGAGCGAACCAACTTTCATCGAGAAATCGTGGGTATGAAATGACGAATAGTGTTCTGCCAACTTTTTCACCTAGATTTAGTTCTTTTGGGTTGATCTTTAGAGCAGAAGGAGCGATGATGTCTTTCAGTTCCAAAACGCCGGCCTGATAGATCTCTTCAGGTAATATGGAAACGATCGGTGATTCCTCTTTTTTATGGAATAGTTTTGAAAATATACTCATGTTATTTGGATCGGTTTCTCGGTTTCGCCGGGATTGAAGAGTTTGTAATATAGCTCGACGACTTCTTCGGTGCCGAGCTCAGCTACCCTGATACCACAACGCACCAGTCCTTGTTCGACAACGGCTACCCTCTGCTCTAATTGACTACGATATTCTTGGAATCGAACATCAGCTGTTTCAGCTGGACTCTCTGCATCGCCTTTTCGTGGTAGAAAGTTTGTGAGTGGATTTTTGCTGGCACTCATCATTGCTGGATCATAAGGAATGACGACGAAGAAGCTTTTTGACATTATATTTGTATTTTCGACGAATGTTTTGATGAAGTCTATGTATTCCCTGACCTGTATTTTCATCAATTCAGTGAGCTGATCCTTGTAGCGGTTCTCAAGGAGCGCTATATATGGTCTGATATCGAGTTTTTTCGATTGAATGAAAATCTGAATCGAAAAATCGAGAGAATTGACAAAATTTTGAAATTGCATAAGGATCGAGCTCTGTTCATCTTGTGATTTCAAGGCAAAATTGAGCGATGATGCCAATATTATCGAGCGCATACCGCCATTTTTGAGGATTATTACTCCATCACGAATCTCCTGAATGGGAACAAAATCCTGAGTAGTTTTTTGTGGTTTTGATTTTGCCATATTTACCTTTGATTTTTGTTTGAATAGACGCTTTCTTTGATATCCAGACTCCACGTCAGATCTTTTAGCTTACTGTCTGATATTTTCGGCACCATGATGGAAGCATAATTTTTTACTTCTTTATCTACAGATTCATCCTCTTTTGGCTTTATATTGTCCTGTTTTTTCCAAATATAGAGCTTATTTCCAAAGAAATATTTGAATGCATTTTCGGCTACAACCACAAAAGGTTTATTGTTGACTCTATAAAAGGTAAAAGTCGCCGATATGGCCATAACGATGGCTATAGGAATGATAGAGAGTATCAAACTGTCTAGTATCGTATAAATAAGAAACGATAAACCTCCTCCACCGACCAGATATATGAATTGCTTCAAGGTCAGCGGACCAAATATCTTATCTTCAACTTCGATGAATTGGGGAACTTGGAAACGCATTTTTGTTTATTTCACTATATAGTATACCCTACTCTACCGGCTCTTTGTAAGGATCAGGACCGATTCGTCGCGATGGAATGTTCGTCGGCGATGTTGGTTTGGTAGTTCCTGTTGGTGGACTTTGGTTTTCCGCATTTGGAACTACTGGTAAATTTTCTGGTACGGCCGCTTCGACTTTGTTTCTTGTGATCTCAGTCGGTCGACCAGTCGAATTTGAGAGTAATAGATCTACAAGTGGTTCTGTGTGTGTTGGTGGTACAGTGTTCGTTTCTTTCTTAATGTTTATATTAGTGGGTATTACAACGTCTGATTCTTTTTTGATGTTTATGTTAATTGGTTGTATTGGTTCTTGTTCTGGTTCATTTTGTTCTTTCTCAATTTTGATCTCAGGCTGTTTTTTCCAAGGCGGATTTTCAAGATGTGAGAGATATTTTTCCCTATCTCTTTCTGTAGTTGCACTGTCAAATAGTGGCTTGACTGGTTCCCTTTGGAAGGTTAGAGCATCCAAATTTTTTGGTGGAGTATACTGAGGTCTTGGTTGTGGAGCTGGAATCGGTTCTGGTGTTGATCTAAGTGTTGACGTCGGCGCTGGTTCAGATCTCGACTCCAATCGTGGTGTCGGTGCTGGTTCAGGTTTTGGTTCAAATCTCGGCGCTGGTCCCATTTCTTCTTGAACTTCTACTCTCGGTACTACCGGAGCAGGTGGTGTTGGTGGTAATGGCGCAATCGTTGGTCGTTCTTTATACGCGTCAGCAATTGAGGGGACTTTTGTTTCAGGAAGTTCTTGTTCATCTTCTGTTTCGCGCATCGAAAGTTTCAATTTATCAAAGACTTCTTTGTTTACATCCGAAGCTATTTGATGTGAGACTTCATTTTCAATATTGGCTTCTTTCGAAAATGTTTTTACAAAATCTTTTGATGGCAATAAACCAAGCATAACAAGACCTATTTGATCGTATAAGATTTGTTCTTGATCCAGCTTGAGTTCGTATTTGTCACCGATTGATTTTATTGTTCGTCCGATTTCTACAGAAGATAAAGCCACTTGGATCTCCTCTGGCAACTTCAAAAACTTTTCTGATATTGTATTTTCGTCGTATGATATCATGTTGATAATTTTAGATTTTCTAAGGTTGATTCATCAGCGTTAATAGAGCCAACTTTAGCGAGTTCTTGATTGTAAAGATCTGTGAGATCGGCTAGCTGTGCGGCATTTGCTGTTCCAGCCGCTATGCCTCCAGCAGCTGGATTGCTTCTAATTGCTTTGTTTAGTTGCTTGATATCGTCTCTTATTTCCTTCAAACCTTCTTTCTTTCTTGTTATCTCTTTTTCAAGAATCGGGATTTGGATCTTTGCAGCGGCGATACCATTACTTACACTCATGCGAGAAAGGATTGAAGTTTCGAGTCTGTTTGCATAAGTCCGTGCCCTTCGGTTTTCAATTTCTGCGATTTTACCTTTAGTTATGCCAATCGTTTTCTCTAACTTATCAACTTCGACTTTATCATTTCGAGATTTGGCTGAAACCAGATCTAGATTTAACGATTTTAATCGGGCTTGATACGGAATCAATTCATGTGGATCGTGACCAAGTGATTCTGCAAATTTAGTTCTTGTTTTTACCTGTTCTTCGATATTTCGATCATAATTTGTGGCTACTCCTTTGACTCCTCTTAAGGCCAATCCACCAACTACACTTCGCGCAGCAAAATTTCTGAGCGTTGAACTGTTGCCGACATTACTAGCCAACCGTCCGCCAGTATTGTTCCATGCCATACCGACACCACCCAATGCACCTTTCTTCGCCCAACCACTGATAGTCCCAGTAGCTTGCTTGGCGATTTTTTCGATGATGTTGCCTGTTGATCCGGCTATATTGAATGCAGTTACTAGTGGAAGATTGATCATAAATATAATGATCGAAAAACCAACGAAAAGTTGCAGATATGGTGCATACCATGTCATATTCGCAACATCAGAGACGTTCGTTGACCCTATATTTCCGAGCGCGCCAAGATCTAGAGCGGTAATGATAGTTAAGACAACGTACATGAGTAGTAGATATACAGGTAGGAATATCAAATTTGCTTTCAGATGTTTTACCCATTTGTTGGATACTTCGGCTTTGGTTTGAGGTAGAACATAACCGGCAATCCATAGTGGAGAGAATGCCAATAGCATGATAAGTACACAGATGCGCCATATCGCCGCAGCCGCAGCCGCTAACATACTGAGCGCGGCCAATATGGTTACGAATATAGCAGCCGTATTTACCAATATCATACGAGCTCCTATATCTGTCGACCCTAGTACCCTATCATCTGTTTGAAGTAGAGTTGATTTACTACTTCGCCACTGAACAATGTTTAGTGAATTTGTAATGACTGTAGCAAGTCCGCCAGCTCTGGCACCTATTACTGAACTAGATATGCAATTGAAATATGAATTGGCGTTTTTAGATGTTGCGGCCGCACTATCACATTCTACAGCGGAAATATCAGGAGCTATAGAATTGTATAATTGAAGCGAGACGACATTGGAAGCATCTATGAGGACGG
Source organism: Minisyncoccota bacterium (assembly GCA_041663145.1). GTDB lineage: Bacteria > Patescibacteriota > Minisyncoccia > Phycocordibacterales > PALSA-1337 > C7867-002. The sequence goes on along the minus strand of JBAZRG010000005.1, from coordinate 15,452 downwards.
TAGTAAAGAAGAAGCTGAAATTTATCAATATACCGACAATAACTATACTGATCAGAGTTTGCTTATAGTTTGCTTTTTGTATGCCTAGGATCGTTTGGATTGCGGCTATGAGAAGCAGGAAGATCAGAAACATCCCAGAAATATCACGAAGAATACGCCAAACCGTATATATTGCCGGAGTATTGTCTATAAATATACCGAGGTGAGTCGTTAGGTAAATGGATGCATTGAGGACCATGGCTGACATGGTCAGACCAAAGCTTACTATCGTAAGGACAGTGTATAGAATATAACCAATGAGTTGGAGGGCTGTGCCAAAAGTTACATTGAAAAATGTTCCGAGAATTGCATTTACCGCACCACCTGTTTCAGCATCAACAACGTGTGTTGGAAATACCGCACACACCGTTGCGATCAGGGTTAAAATTATAATTTGTGGTAAATATTTCTTCATTTTTATCAATCCATATTGTTTGGAAACGCTGTGCAGGAAGCTTGGAATTCCTGAGATTGCTTCATGAGTGAATCGGTCTCTTTTCTGATTGCCTCCAATTCTTTTCTTGCTTTTGTTATATCGGTGGTAGCGATTGTGCTGGCTTGAAGATTGTCTTTTAGTGCGACTTCTGAGTCTGCGACTGAGTCCTGGAAATCATCAAATGGATTTACAGTCGGATCATTCGATGAATCGAGGACGAAATCACCAGCGATACCTGATGCCGCATCATTCGTCTGTTGCTCTTGTTCTGCAAGCATATCTGTCGCCTCTTTTTGTTTTGTGAGTGCAGAGAGTAAGATCGGATATATGCGGTTGGCGATGATAGTATCGATGCCTGCGATTTTGTTCTGAGCATAGTTCATCTCCTTATCTTGTCCCAAGCTTAGGTTTTTCGATTTTGTGTCAAAACATGCTCGAGCCGAATTTAACGCAGTTTGGACTGAGGTTATGAGTGCCACGGCTTCGTCGTATATCGATTTGTAATTTTCGAGATTGGAGTTTTGGACCGTCAATGCATCTGCGATCTGACTTTGTGTAGTAGTGTTGTCTTTGCGGTTTGCTTCATCCTGTAATTCCGTGAGGTATGCCCTACCGTCACCACTCACCGATGATCCACCTTTACTGAGTGATGCTAGACCTTGTGTCAGCATCTGATTTACCAATGCACCCATTATGGCATCGATACTGTCACTGATTGTCTTTACCAGGACTAGTTTATCAGCAGGTACATTTAGCTGTCTTTGTAACGTGCCGCCGATCACGGAGCCAGGTGTTTGAACCTGACAATCCTGATATGTAACATTGCCATTTTTATCAACTTTGGATTTTAATGATGTATTTTTATTGAGATCGGTCTTGCCCGTATTCACAGTTTGATTTCCACTCTTGAATAGTTGATCTTCCTTGTCGTATGCGCCAGCATTGGCTTGAGCTGTGACGTCTTTACATTTTTCCCATGACATAAATCCGTTACCCATTTGTAGGTCGGCTTTTATCGCTATCTTTTTTTCTGATATTGCGACATTAAGATCGCTTTCCGCCATCAAGAAAGCACCTGAAGGATTGTTTTGTGGTTCAGTCGTTAGAGCCATGAATGCATCCCAACCTCCTGCGTAAAAATTACCATTCGTAAAATCGTCCGTTGCTCCAGAAGAATTTACGACTTCACCGTTAATTGTGATGTCAGGTCCGTTTTTTTGTGCTTGGATGATTTTGTTTAGAGTACATGTATACCGATTTTGCAACATTTCAGTCTGACTCAAAGCCAAAGATAACCTAATATCGATACTGATCGGTGAACACAACGCAGATAAAGGACTACCCAGCAAGAATTCACCCGTCACTTGGTCCGCTACATCGAGAAAGAATCCTTCTGGATTTTGTAAGAATGCCGGACTGCCCTCAAAACCGCTATTGATCCAGCCGACGACGCTCGCGGTCATTCTCTGGAGGACTTGATTGGCGATTGCGACTGCCGCTTTATCGAGAACGAACTCTTTGAGATGGTCCATGATGCTATTGAAGTCCAAGTGCGTGCCTATCGGTACGGTACCAGCTTGAGCTTCTGCCTTCGAAGGAGCGATAGCGAGAGACGTAAAAATAATAGCGAATATACCTAAGCCTATGAAAGTTTTTTTGAAATGTGTAAATAGTTTAGGCATGGATTTATTTTATTGTAGCAAAAAAACTTCCATACTCGGCAGGCGTAAAAGATATTTTATTGTCTGCGAAGTATATTTTGAATTGAAGCAGTGATCCACGCAAAGCATCTTGGGCTGTTCCGTACAGATTGAGTGCCACGAGGGATTGGATCGGATCAGTAAAGACTTTGTTCATCCCATCTGAGACGAAAAGCATGGCGCTTATACCGTTTATAAGATCGATATGATGATCAGCCAACTCTTTTGGTACTGGTAAACGTTTGAGATCAGCAAGAAGTGCAGTGTAACTATTGATTATTGGGGGGATACTGACTAGTTCCGCAGGATCATTGGCATCTAGAGCTTGACTGGCTATGAGAGCGGCATTCTCGCGAGGAGCTTTTGCATAAAATAGAGACCCTACAGCATTGGCATAGGTTTTTATGGCAACAGGTCCGCTATTTTCAGATACCAGAATATCTTTTCTGAAATAGAGTTTCGGTTGAGATACCTGCGTTGCTATCTCATCCATGCTTTGATCTATTACGGCTTTTATTGATTCATCATCTTCAGTTAGATTGTTTTGTTTCAGTAACATATAACGGGCAAAAAAGTCGCGACCAAACTGATCCGTAACCGTGACAGGTTCTTCGATAGACGTTACTTCTGTCTGAGGTTCTGCTTTATAAGCAGATGAGTTTTTTGTTACATCAAAGAATTGTTCTTTCCAGTCTTTTCCATCAAGAGTTTTTATTGTCTTTGTATCATCAGTTTTTACGGCGATCACAGGCGAACTGTCGTTCAGTTGCTTGGCTTTTTTTGCTACTAGACTAGTATCAGAGAAATACATGGCAGCAATTATGACCACTAAACATACAATAAATATTATAGCCGTTTGTTTTCGCGGGTAGAAAATCGCCATACTATAATTATAGCTTAGAGAGTGCCTAAGCTCATATAAAATATGGGGATAGTATTCGATAAAGTAAATGCTTGAATGCTATAATTGAAAGCGATGAATAGATTGGTCTTAAATATTCTGAAAATTACGCTCTTTGGATTAATTTTCTTATTCACATTCGTTGCAGATTCACATAAAGCTGATGCCTTTTCTTTCGAAAGAACATTGAAGATGGGTATGACTGGTGAAGATGTGCGTGAATTGCAAAAAATACTAAATAAAGACCCAAGAACCACGGTTAGTAGTGTGAGCTATGGTTCTTTAGGTCAAGAAACTACTTATTTTGGTAATTTAACGCATTTGGCGGTTATTCGTTTTCAGGAATTGTATCCGAATGATATTTTGAAACCCAATGATTTGAGCAGAGGGACTGGTATTGTAGGAAATTCTACTAGAAAAGTCTTAAATGGGACGATTTCAGTCACTAAACCCTTCCCTGTTGTCGTTGCTCCTGTTGTGTCGAATGAAAATTTGGACAATACAAATAACGATACAGATATAGCTTCAACTTCAAATCCAGAGAATCCAAACCTAAAAAATATAGACAAATTTATATCTGCAGTCGAAACTGTTTCTTTGAAAAAAGGCATTGCAAAGAGTGAAATAGAAAAAATAAAGTCTCTTATATATAGAGATGTAGCAACATCGACAAACTTGCAAGAGACTTTTATTGATTTGGTTGAAAATAATATTTCTTATTATATTCCGAAAGAATCGCCAGTTCGCCCGTTGTTGAGCCGTATATTGGCAAAATTGAACTGGACTGTCGAACCAAAGATCGCCAACGCGCAAACTACCGGTTCGCCTTTTGGTGGAGCCATACTCTTTTCATTCTATTGTTCTTGCAGTCAAAATTGGTTGATTACCCTCACTCCTTTGCCACCAACTTATCCGGCACTTCTCACATATATGACCGGAACTCAGGCCTTTTTGTCATACAATATTCCATTTACAGTTTGGTTGCTCGGCGAATATATGCCTGGAGCCGGTCAATGTAGTGTTTTTGCCGGTACCGGTTGCGTAAGCATATCCTCCGAAGGTGCCATAACACCGATGGTTGGGTCCTCTCTTTAAGAGATACCTTTTATTTTCACATAATTTTTCTAAGTAACCTTCAGGAAATAACTTCCCTCCCGTGCTCCGAGGACGGGTAGCTAGCGATTAGCGCCCGCAGGAGACGGGAGGGAAGTTATTTCCTGAAGGTTACTTAATTAAAACAGAAATTCGGAACCAATCCTCTAATTTCAAGTCTTCTGCACGGATTTTTTCATTGAGATTCAATCTTTGCCAGATATCTTTGATTTTCGAAGCCTCCATAGCCTGTTCCAGATTTCTCATTAGGAATTTTCTTTTGTGAGCAAAACCACTCTTCACAATTTTAAAGAAAGTCGATATTTCAACATTATTTGAAGTGAATCGTTCATTGTTGATGTTTTCTATACAGAGAATTGCTGATTCTACAGAAGGTGGTGGTGTAAATGCTCCACGAGGCACTCTTTGGGCGATTTTCGGAGAACCAAAAGCCTTTACTGATACAGATAGTATGCTTTCTTTATTGTCATGAGCGACTATGCGATCAGCCACTTCTTTTTGGACCAATAGAACCATTCTTTTTGGTCTGTAGTCTTCTTCAAGGAATTTTTGAAGTATTGCGCCAGTAATATAATAAGGGATATTAGCGACAATAGAATAATCAGCTATCTTCGATTCATTTTCGGTCGTAGGTGCGGGAAAATCACTGGATTTTAATAAATCCGCGATTTTGAGATCCAATATATCTCCTTTGATTAGTTTGAGTTTTTTATTAGATATTTGATCGCTATATTTTTCTTGTAATAATTCGAACGCTCGATCGTCTTTTTCAATAGCCACGACATTTGCTTTGGCATGTAGCAAAGCATCAGTCAAAAAGCCTGTACCAGGCCCTATTTCTAGGATTATCTCCCCCACTTTTATATCGGCAGCTTGAATTATCTGTTCAAGAACATGTCTTGAATTCAAAAAATGTTGACCTAATGATTTTTTTGGTATGAGTTGCATTTTAGAACTTTGTGGGAGGGGGATGATGAGTACGTTTTAAGAATCGAGAACTGTCTGAGTGAATAGAAATTGCCGACAAAATGCGACTGTATAGGGAATCACCAATGTGCAACATTGTGTGATTCCAGAGCATTTTGTCATGCAAATTTCATGAACGAGTTTCGCAGATTCTTAAAACGTACTCATCATCCCCCTCATCACATTATCAGAAATCAATGAAAATTGCTTTGACCCCAGTTGGTTTCTCGGAAGGTGCATCCTCTATGAGATCTTTGGCTATATCTTCTATAAATTCCGAAGGTGTATTTACTCTTTGTGCTCCGTATACTGTACGAATCAAACAATAACTCAAATAGACTTTCTTTTTAGCACGTGTGAGTGCAACGTAAAAGAGGCGTCTTTCTTCCTCTTCTTCCGCCTGACTCACATTTTCTTCATCAACATGTTTGAATGGAAATAGATCTTGTTCCATACCCGCTATGAATACATGCTCAAACTCCAGACCTTTAGAAGCATGGACTGTCATAAGTTTTACGGCATCCTCGTCTTTTGTGAGCTCATCTTGGTCAGTTGCTAGAGCGGCGTTGGAAAGTAGTGCCTCCATGCCTTCTTCGGGTGTCATGTGGTCGTATTGTGTTGCGACAGAGACCAATTCTCGGATGTTTAACAAGCGTTCTTCATCTTCGCTATCTCCTTCACGCAGTAACCTCTCCATTCCAGTCTCTTGTATAACAAAACGGACTGATTCGGAAGGTTTCTTCTCCATAATTTCTTTACGGATGTCCTCTAGCAGTTTCCAAAATTGCGCAATCTTTATTTTCATGGCTGGAGGCAATAGATTTTCTTGTTCCGACATTATTTTTGCTACCGTGGCCTTTCCGATGCCTCTTGGAGGAATGTTTATTATTCTGCCGATGTCACTCCAACTATCTTTGTTGAGGGAAGCTTTGATATACGATAATACATCTTTTATCTCTTTGCGTTCGAAAAACCGCACTCCTACAAGCTGATAAGGTATATTTTTCTTTATAAATGACTCTTCGATAACACGTGATTGGAAATTTGTTCGATATAGTACGGCTATATTCCTGGCTGGAGTACCACTATCTATGAGTGATCTGGCTGTGTCTGCTATAGTCCTCGCTTCGTCATTTTCTGTATAAGATGCTATGAGTGGTATTTTGTCTCCGGACTCATTGTCGGTATACAGAGTTTTTTTCTTACGCATTCTATTTTTCTCGATCACATTGTTCGCCGCGGCCAGGATATTTTTGGTTGAACGGTAATTTTTCTCCAGAGTTATTATGGTGGCTTCCGGATAGTCTTTTTCGAAATTAAGAATGTTTTCTATTGTCGCACCTCGCCAACTGTATATATTTTGATCAGCATCGCCTACCACGCAAATATTGTGATTTGCGGATGTTAAATGTTTTACTATTTTATATTGGACCTTATTTGTATCCTGGTACTCATCGACATGGATGTATTTCCATATTGAACTATAATGGTTTCTGACTTTTTCATTATTAGCTAACAGGTTTACAGTTTTCAATAGTAGATCGTCAAAATCCAAAGCTTTCTCTTTATTGAGAATTGCTTCATATTTCTCCCAAACTTGAGCTACCACGTCTTCCGTATAACCTTTTTCGTGTTCCGTATATTCCGCACAATTGACTCCATCCCCTTTGGATCTGGATATCATATTGAGAACGGTCCCTGGGTCGAATTTCTTTGGATCTATAGAGCATTGTTCCATGCTTTGTTTTATAACTCGACGTGAATCGGACCTATCAAATATCGTAAAATGTCTCGTTAATCCCAATAGATGAGCATTTTCTCGAATAATATGGACACCTAATGCATGAAAAGTACTCACAAACGGACGTTCTTTCATTGAGACTGGCAGATTTAGGGTTTTTTCGTTGTTCAAAAGATCATACACCTTTTCCCTCATTTCTTTAGCAGCTTTGTTCGTAAATGTGATGGCTAATATGGATTGTGGACTGACACCGTTTTTTATCAGATTTAATATTCTATGTGTTATTACACGCGTCTTTCCTGCGCCAGCACCGGCGACTATTAGGACAGGACCATCCGTAGTTGTAACTGCCCTTTCTTGTGCTTCATTTAATGTAGACATGGGGGTAGTTTATCATAATAACCCCCTACAATATGTCCCTCCGTACGCTTCATCCTAATTAGAAGTGCGAGTCAAATGTTTTTATCAAAACCACATCATATTAGTTGACAAAATAGCAATAAAAATAGCTGTGCACATCTTCGGTTGACAATAATCCGGCACTTGATAACCTAGGTAAGTCACCTTATATCTTATTTTAGCAAAGTGGCTAAGTTGAGCCATATAAATATAAGTGAAACTAGTTCAGAGCGCCCAATCTCAGTTATGGATGACTTGCGGAAAGAATATTTATGTTATGCAATTACATTCAAAAAAAACAACTGAAAATAGATTGATTAAAAGACGCATCACTTTGTTTGTAGTTGTTATAGTTCTCGCCGTCTCAATAGTATTTTCTTGTGATAAGATTGCCAAGGCCGGTCTTATTTCATTTATGTCTTCCCTTGTGGCTGGTGAGTCCGCTTCAGCCAAAATCAATCGTCCCGGCAAGATAATTACTTCTCAGAATATTACTTTGTTAGCAGCCGCCGCGAATCGCGATCCAAACCCTGATGGATTGACCGATATCGTACCTATCGATGATGAATCTCTGGTACCAGACTTGGCGCTTTCAAATTCTGTCGATAAGGATATAGATAATACAAAAATCAGCACTTATGTAGTACGTGAAGGTGATACTGTTTCTAGTGTCGCTAAGATGTTCAACGTATCAGTCAATACGATTCTATGGGCAAACAATATTGGAAGTAAATCAGTCCTTAAAACTGGCCAGACTTTGGTCATTTTGCCGATTTCAGGTCTAGATCACACTGTGATTAAAGGTGAAAATCTCCAATCCATAGCCAAGAAATACAATGCTGATACAAATGAGATACTTGCTTACAATGATTTATTGGTGTCTTCAAAGATATTTGTAGGTCAACATCTCATCATTCCTAATGCTGAACTTGCCGCTCCACAAATCCGTTCTACGTCAGCTTCAAAAAATTCCCTGACTCAGCCTTTACTAGATGGTCAAAATTGGCCTACTATTTCAGGATATTTCATACGGCCAGTCGTCGGTGGTACCAGGACTCAGGGTCTACATGGACACAATGGCATAGATATAGCTGGTCCGGTCGGTACTCCGATTCGAGCTTCTGCTTCCGGTACTATTATCATCAATCGTATGAATGGAGCATGGAATGGTGGTTATGGTAATTACATCGTTATTTCACATTCAAATGGCACACAGACTCTTTATGGGCATATGCAAAAAAGCTCCGTGGTTGTTGGTGAAAAAGTCCTTCAAGGTGAAGTTATCGGTTCTATGGGATCGACAGGGCTATCTACAGGTCCCCATGTACACTTTGAGATTCGAGGCGCGCGCAATCCTTTCTAAAGGTTTCTCTGTCTGTATTGGATGGCCTCAAATATATGTTCTGGCATTATTGTGTCAGAGTCAGACAGATCACTAATGGTTCGGGCGACTTTGATGATACGGTGAAATGCTCGGCCCGACATTTTCAGTTTTTCCGATGATGCTGTAAGGATTTTGCGCGCTTCATCAGAAATGTTGGCGAATCTTTCTATATCACGTGCGTCCATTTCGGAATTGTATGATTTTCTTATGTTATTTTTTTGAAAACGGGATTTTTGTCTCATTCGGGCTTTTTGGACACGGTTGCGAATAGTTTCTGATGTCTCAGATGTAGATACAGGAGCAGCTAGTTTGCCATAGTCGATCATGTTGATATTGAGCCAAACATCAAGACGGTCAATTATAGGACCTGAGATTTTCCTTTTGTACATTTCTAAAGTTCGGGTCGTACACGTGCAGTTATTTTCTCGACCGAGTCCGCAAGGGCAAGGATTCATAGATGCTATGAGGATGCATTGGGCTGGAAATGTGATTATGCCACGTGCCCGCGAAATAGTGATGAGTCTATCTTCGAGAGGTTGACGTAAAGCCTCGATCACTTCACGGCTAAATTCTGGGAATTCATCGAGAAACAATACTCCCCTATGTGCCAATGTTATCTCACCAGGTCGCGGGAACGATCCGCCACCTACAATAGATGGATATGATGCTGTGTGATGAGGTGATCGGAAAGGTGGTCGAATGATGAGTTTTGTGCCGAGGATACGTGCCGCTGAATGTATGCCGGTTACCTCGACTGATTCTTCGTATGAAAGGTTTGGTAATATCGAGCAAAAACTTTTTGCCAGCATTGTTTTGCCTGTACCTGGCAATCCGCACATTATGATATTGTGAGCACCGGCCGCGGCTATCTCCAGACCACGTTTGGCTGATTCGTTGCCACGAATGATACTCATATCTAGTGTTTGATCATCGGTGTTTATAGAACTAAATTCATTTTCCTCACGGAGTTTCAATGGTTCTACGAGTCTCAATCCTGTGATGTGATCAATGACTTCTGTCAGTGTCGATACGGGGAATATCGTCAATCCTTGAGCAAGTGACGCTTCGTCGACATTGTCTTTTGGGATAAATGCCTGCTTGAATTTGTGAATAGGAGCTTGGCAAAGTATTGGAAGTAGTCCGCTGACTTTGCGTATCCTGCCTTCAAGTGATAATTCTCCTAATAGCAGTGTGTTTTCTGGTGTAAAAACAATATCTTCGGCGGCTGACAAATAGGCAATGGCGATTGCTAGATCAAATGATGGACCTTCCTTGTGAATATCTGCCGGAGCCATGGAAACGACGACTTTTTGATTTTTTTGTTTGGGAGATATATAACCGCTGTTTTTGATTGCCGCGGAGACTCTATCCTTGGCTTCTTCGACTGACCGATCACCAAGACCGACAATAGAAAATGAATGTAGTCCATTTGAAATATCGACTTCTAGAGTAATTATTTCAGACACTAGTCCAATGAGTTGAGCGCTGTATGTTTTGGCGAGACTCATCGGGCAATTATAGTCGCCCACGATAAAATCCTAATAAAATTGTGCTGAAGTGTCTTCAGTGACTGTGCTTTATAGACGTGCGAGCAGACGGGTTGGCTTCGAGTCTGTCTTTTTCTATTGGTTTGCCACAGGTTTCGCATATACCATAAGTCTTTTTTTCAATGCGGTCCAAAGCGGCATCGACTTCTACGAGTTGTTTTTCAAGTTTATTGACTATTCCTGTATTACCTTCGAATTCTTCGAATTTGTCCGCAACTTCATTGTCGTCAGCCGAGTCGACTTGGATATCATTGGTAGTAGCTTGCCAATCACTAGGATTTTGAGGATTTTTTTGACCTACTTCTTCTAGGGCAGATTCTAGGCGAGCTTTCTCGGCCAGTAATTTGTCTTTAAAATTTTGGATTTCTTGTGGATTCATGGGAGTATTTTATCGCTAAAATGATTATTTTTCAAGGCGCTTCAATACCTCGGCCAATGTTTCCTCGTCAGAGGTTATTAAGAGTCTTGTGCTATCGAGAAATGAGTAAAGGAAAAGGATTCGATCATCTTCCGTAATATATTCTCGAATATCTCGATTGGAGAAGATCCGATCGATAAACTTGCCTCGCATTGAGAAATTTGGAGAATTTTCCGTTACCTCGGTTTCGTTTGTGGTAGTCGATGAATTATTATCTTGATTTTGATTGCTAATTGCTGATGAGAAAAGATATTGTTTCAATGAATCAGGCATATACTGTTCCCATGCCAACATGCCGGCAAATGTATTTTGGAAAAAGTTATTAGTGACCACAACAAAAGTTTTTTTGTCTCCAGAACGGGATGTGTATATACCAAGCATCCAATCTTTATCCAAGGACCGTTTGATATTGTCAGGTACGTCGATATTCATGAACTCGAGCATGTCTGGGCCGTTGAGTCTCATTGTCTTTTCATCTGCCGTTGTAGTGATAATGATCTCTTTTATTGTTTCTGGTGCTTGAGATTGTTCTATCTCATTTCGTATTCGTGATGTTAGTGTTGAAGGATTTAGACCATCAATAGATATTTTTGATGTAAAGTCACTCGATATGAGTGATTGACCAAGTTCTGATACTGGCATAATTGAAGTTACAGGAACTGGAGCGAGCGGACTTATGGAATATAGATAATATGCTCCGATCACACCACCCCCAACCATTATTACACTCACGATCAATAATAAAAATTTACTATTAAAATGTTTTTGGGGAGGATCGATTTTCTTTGTGGCAATATTTTGTTCGCCAGTTTTCTTTTCGGATTCGGCTATAGCGATAGAGGTTACTGAAGGTTTTCTACGCGACATGATTTCCGCGACATCACTCTCAAATGTTCGAATGGATTTTATATCTGAGTTTTGAGATTCAGTTGGTAAAGGATAAGGAGTTTTATTAGTCATGTTTGGCGTGGCACCTAGTGTTTTTGTTGGAGGATTTGCTGGCTCGGTACTCGGTTTATTTCCCACGGGACTTACAGGGACACTTGGAGGTGTCGCTTGATTGATTGGAACTGTTGGTGGTGTTGGAACTGTTTCCAATACATTGATGGGTGGTTTTATGAAGTGAGCGTCCAGCTTAACTGGTGTTGGAGGACTTATTGGAGCTGGTGGAATATTTGTGGTAATGGTATTTTGGGGAGGAGTGATTGTCGAATTTGGAATTGAAGAAGTAATATTGCTTTGAACCACCTTAATCTCTGGAATTTGAGTTGGCGCATCGATGTTTGCAGAATCATCGATCTGTGAAATATTGAAATCAGGCGTGATATCAAAAACTTTTTCTGAAGGTGGATCCATATCTGGATCAGTCGAAGAGTCTACTTCGTTTTTCGGTGGAACTGGCTTTGAGATTATTTCATCGTCCATTGTCTAGATTATAGCAAGAGATGAGAAAATAGTAACCTAATATCTTTTTTTGAATTCTCTATTAGCTGGTGGTCTTGGAGATTCTTCTTTCTTTGTAAAGAATGTAGGATTGGCAGCTTTGATAGATAGATTTAGTCTTCCCTTCTCATCGACTTCCTTGACTGCTACTGGTACTTTGTCTCCTTCCTTTATATATGTTTCGACGCGTTCAACTCTAAAAGGTGCGATTTCGGAGACATGGACGAGTCCTTCAGCATTTGGTCCGATCTTTACGAATGCTCCAAAATCCATGAGTCTTACAACTTCACCTTCGAATTTTTCACCAGGCAAATACTCGCGTGTCATATTGTATATGATTTCTTTTGCCTTTTGTGCAGTTCCATCTTTTCCAGTTATGAATATGGAGCCGTCATCTTCGATAGTTATATCTTCAACATGTGTAACGTCTCGGATTTCATTTATAGTTTTGCCTCCAGAACCGATAACTAGACCTATTTGATCAGGCTTTATCTTCATTACTATTATTTCAGGAGCACTAGGTGATATTTTGGCCCGTACGGCTGGAATTTCTTTTTCAATAACATCCAAAATCTTAAAACGGGCTATTTTTGCTTTATCAAAAGCCTCAGACAAGATCTTAAGCGGTATGCCACCAACTTTAACGTCCATTTGGACTGCTGTTATACCTTGTCTTGTTCCGGCTACTTTAAAATCCATATCACCGTGATGATCTTCAGGACCTTGAATATCGGTCAGTATCTTGTATTCCTTAGGTGTGCGCATCATGAGACCAGAAGCGATGCCTGCAACTGGACTTTTTATCGGTACCCCACCATCCATGAGGGCGAGAGTCGATCCGCAGACAGATCCCATCGATGTTGATCCGTTCGAAGCAAATGCCTCGGATACTAGGCGTATAGTATAAGGAAATCTTTCTTTTTCGGGAATAACAGGAAGTAAAGCTTTTTCCGCCAAAGCACCATGACCGATCATGCGACGATTTGTCCCGCCCATTCGACCGGTTTCACCAGTAGAAAACGGTGGAAAATTGTAGTGATGCATAAAACGCTTATTTTCCGCAACAGTCACACCTTCGATCACTTGAGCATCGCCTGGTGATCCGAGAGTCAAAACTGACATGACGTGTGTGCCTCCTCGGTAAAATATACCTGAACCATGTAAAATCGGCGAAATACCACCAGCTCTAGCAAATAATGGGCGAATCTGATCCATAGATCTGCCGTCTGGACGCTCATTGCTATCTATAGCTTTATTGTGGATGAGTTCATTGACTGCTTCTTCGAATATTTCCATTGCCATGGCGATATTGCCTTCAGGGATATTTTCTTTAAATATTTTCATCCACATACCGCTTATTTCTTCCATACTTTCTTTACCCGGCGTTCCACTCATAACGTATTTCGATAGTTTTGGACTGATTTCTTTATCAAAAAGTTCTTTTGTCCCGGCTGTGGCCTCTGGCAGTGTGACTACAACTTTCTCTTTACCAATTTTTTCTATGACTTCTTTTTGCCATTTTTGAATCTTCTCTATTTCATTTGATGCGGCAACGAGTCCAGCATTTACCGTGACTTCATCGATTTCTTTACTTCCAACTTCGATCATGTTGATCATTCCATCCTTACCACAAGCGATCATATCGGCGACTGTAGTAGCATCTTCACGATCGATAAATGTAGGATTTACCTGCCAATCTGTCTTTTTTATCATGCGCACAGCAGATACTGGTCCATTCCAAGGTATATCCGATGTACCTAGAGCTAGTGAGGCGGCTATAACTGAAACTATATCAGGATCTTCTTCCGCGATTGAGAGAGTTGTCAAAACTACTTGGACTTCATTTCGAATTTTTTGATTGAATAGAGGTCGGATAGTTCGATCGACGATGCGACCAGACAGAATAGCCTCGGTAGAAGGTCTGCCTTCCCTGCGCATGAAACGTGAGCCAAGTATTCGGCCCGTGGCATAAAATCTTTCTTCATAATCTACTGTGAGAGGAAAAAAATCTCCATCTTTAGGTTCGTGACTCATGACTGCAGTCGCTAATACGACTGTATCGCCATAACGCAGCATTACTGCACCGTTCGTTTGATCTGCTAGATCATTAAATTCAGCGACTAGCATCTTACCGCCGACTTCGATTGAAAATTCTTTTTTTGTCATTAAATTATGAGGTGTGAACCTGATATGGATAAATAGTTTTCACACTTAATGTAGCACCGTAGGTGCCAATTTACAAATGAGTGAATAGGTCCACTTCTCGAGCAATTTTTTGTTTGCGATTTATTTTTTTGTTCCGCTTCGCAATAGATATTTATTTGAATTTTGATCCAGATCCATAAAGTCGTCTGCCGCTTCGATGAGTTTGGCTGATGTAGATTTACCGAAGGAAGCAACTTCCACCTGACAACCTTGATTCATTTGCAAATATTCGACTAGCGGTACAAAGTCACCATCACCGGTAAGTAGAATGACCGAATCCAGTTTCGGAGCGAGTTTGACGGCATCTATGGCCATGCCAACATCCCAATCAGCTTTTTTGGCGCCAGAACTGAAGATTTGTAGGTCTTTGACTTTTGTTTCTATACCCATCTTTGTTAGAGCATCAAAGAAAGCATTTTCTTCACCCGCTTCAGTAGCAATTACATAGGCTACAGCTCGGACGAGTTTGCGTCCATCGAGGGCGTCTTTGACTATTTGACCAAAATTTACTTTGGAATGATAAAGATTTTTACCGCTATGATATAGGTTCTGAGCATCGATATATATACCGACACGCTGTTCTTTGTGTTTTATGATCATTAAAATTTATAGTTAATCTAGTATTAAAAAGCTCTTATGAGTTACTTCTAGACAAGTACACTGTTTGTTATTGAACTCTTATTTCTTCAAATCCAACTTCTTTATTATAGCAGAATATCTCTTTGGATAGTTTTTCTTCAAATAAGTCAAATGAGTTTGGCGGTTAGCAACCATGCCGAGAAGTCCGCGTCTGGAGTGATTGTCCTTGCGATGTTTACGAAGATGTCCCGTAAGTTCATCGATTCTCTTGGTCAATAGTGCAACTTGCACCTCAGGAGAACCGCTGTCCTTATCATGAACGCCTGTTTCTTTGATGATTTTTGTCTTTTGACGCGCCGTTAACATGGCGATCATAGTAGCATGAATAGGTTCAAGACGCAAGGAAATTTAAGTAACCGCACACACACTTACTGTTCTTCCTCGGACTCTGCTTCCAATAAGTTCAAGAATCCCGAATAACTCACACCTGTCCCTAATAAGCACGTGAATTGCTCTGCAGAGCAATTCACTCTGTCCTCAGTACTTTTCTGATGCCATGAAAGGTTGGTGGTACAGTTAAT
>JBAZRG010000004.1:0-83260 GCA_041663145.1 Minisyncoccota bacterium | reverse complement strand
GTTACTGTTGTTAATGACGACCACATTAACTGTACCACCAACCTTTCATGGCATCAGAAAAGTACTGAGGACAGAGTGAATTGCTCTGCAGAGCAATTCACGTGCTTATTAGGGACAGGTGTGAGTTATTCGGGATTCTCGGACTTATTGTAAACAGAGTTCGAGGAATACAAATAAGGGTGTTGTGGGAGGTTACTCTATCCTAGAAATAAGACTGAGAGTAGAGTTTGCGGATGGCCGTATTTGCTGTAAAATAGCGGTATGAATACAAAAACCAGTCCTAAGGACTTTTTTCTTTATGTAGCGGCTACGGTTGCTATGTATATAGCCGTAGTCTCGCTTATAAATCTTCTATTTAGCATTATCAATTATTCTTTCCCAGATGTCTTGGCGTATAGTTACAGTTCAAGATCTATGGCATGGCCAATGTCCATGGTTGTCGTCCTAGTGCCAGTTTTCTATATATTGGAATGGATGATTGGAAAAGATGTGAGAATGATTCCGGAGAAAGCCGGACTCTGGATCAGACGATGGAGGACATACCTCACACTTTTCTTGACTGGAGCTACGATCATTGGTGATGTCATCGCTCTTATCAATATCTATCTAAGCGGAGAGATTACTACCAGATTCATCTGGAAAGTCCTGGCGGTTCTTGTGATAGCTGGTACAGTGTTCGTTTATTATCTTTTAGATAAGCAGGAAATAGCAACGATGAAACAGGGTACCCGAAAAGCTTTGGCCTGGGCAGGTATAGTCATTGTTCTAGCTAGCATCATTGGCGGGTTTATCATCGTCGGTACTCCAGGTACACAAAGACTGATTCGTTTGGATCAACAAAGGATCAACGATTTACAAAATATTCAATGGCAGATCGTTAGTTATTGGCAGAATAAGGGCAGTTTGCCGACCACTTTGAGTGATTTGACCGATACGCTATCTTATTCGAAAATTCCAATGGATCCGCTTTCTTCTGATCCGTATGAGTATGCTAAATCAGCAGATAAGTCATTTTCGATCTGTGCTACATTTGGTCGGGCGAACGAAGATACCAAAGGTCGTGGTCCTACAGATTACAATGGTATGGGTATGTCAGTTCCTTATTCCACATACGATTCGATGATGCCTGGAGGCGAGATTGATGTTTGGAATCATCCAGCTGGGAAACATTGTTATTCGCGTACTATAGATGAGGATCGTTATCCGATCAACAAACCATCAACTTCGAATAATAAATAGCAATCCATTAAAAATTTAACAAAAAAAATCGTGAACTTAGGAAAAAAGACAAAGATAGTGTGTACGATCGGTCCAGCCACGGAAAAAGAAGAAACATTGTCGGAACTGGTTGAGGCTGGCATGAATGTTATGCGGCTGAACTTCTCTCATGGTTCTTTCGAAGAGCATCAAGCTCGAGTGGAAAGTATTCGTTCAATAATGAAGAAATCTGGCAAACCAGTTGCTATACTGCAGGATCTGTGTGGTCCAAAGATACGCATAGGAACGTTCAAAGAAAAGATGGTTCTTCTTCATGAGGGTCAGGAATTTATTTTGACGACTGATGAAGTAGAAGGAGACGAACATAAAGTCCATGTGAATTATGATGCTCTGCCAAGAGAAGTTAAACCTGGCACAAAAATCATGTTGCAGGATGGGACGAAGACCTTGGAGGTTAAAGAAGTAAAAGGCAATGATATCATCACCAAAGTTCTTGTTGGTGGACATCTATCCAATCACAAGGGTGTGAATGTTCCTGGAGCGCATCTATCGGTAAGTTCTCTCACGGATAAAGATCGTGAGGATGTGAAATTTGGTATCAAGAACAATTTGGATTTTATCGCCATGTCATTTGTTCGCAAAGCGGCAGATATAGTAGAACTGCGAAAAATACTTGATGAAGCAAACTCGAACGCTCAGATTATCGCCAAGATCGAAACACCGGAAGCTTTGGCTGATATAGATGCCATAATCGAAGTAACCGACGCTGTTATGATTGCTAGGGGAGATCTGGCCATCGAAATACCGGCAGAAGAGGTGCCGATTGTTCAGAAATTAATCATTCACAAATGTAATTCCGTAGGTAAGCCAGTCATAACAGCTACACAGATGTTGGAGTCAATGATAAAGAGTCCTGTACCGACTCGTGCGGAAGTTTCAGATATTGCCAACGCAATTATTGATGGTACCGATGCCATCATGCTTTCCGAGGAGACAACTCTCGGAGATTTTCCTGTTGAGGCAGTCAAGATCATGACTCGCATCGCCCTGCGCGTAGAAAATGAAGTCTATACGAGAGACACTATCGCTGAATACGATGCATCACATGGCGTAACCGATGTCGTGTCACAATCGGCAGTCCGGGCAGCTCATAATGTCGGTGCAAAACTTATCGTAGCATTGACTCGTTCTGGCAAAACAGCTCGAATGATAGCTCGATATAGACCAGCCGAACCAATCATGGCTCTCTCTGATGCCAGTGGTAATGCAAACAAGTTGACTCTTTCATTTGGTTGCTATCCATTTGTCGCTCAGACATTCAAAACTGTTGATGAGATATTGAAGATTGCGAGGTCTATAACCGTTGAAAATGGACTGGCAAATATTGGAGACAAGATCGTTATTGTTGCTGGTATGCCTTTTGGTTCTTCAAATGAGACAAATTTTATTTTGGTCGAAACATTGTAGTTATTGACTGTTGTCTCTGTATGATATAATTCAGTCATGCAGACTTATGCCATCAGAGCTAATGCGATGTTTCTCGATCGTCCGTATCGTGAGTATCCGCTCACTATACATGACCTGCCGAACGAAGATAAACCTCGCGAAAAGCTAATAGCACAAGGTCCAGAATCCTTATCAGTCGCCGAGTTGTTGGCGGTGATTTTGGTGTCTGGAACGAGTAAAGAGGATATACTCTCTATGACAAATCGTGTCATTCGCGAGTATGGTGAAAAAAGCATATTGGCCGAAAAGGATTCGACCAAACTTTCCACTGATCTCGATATTCCTATCGTCAAATCCTGCCAGATTGTGGCAATTGGAGAATTGGGAAGACGACTCTATGATCGTAATCAATCAGGGTTCACAACGATTAGGACTGCTAAAGATGTCTATGAGTATCTGCAAGATATGCGTAATCTGCCAAAAGAACATTTACGTGGTTTGTATCTGAACAGTCACAACCGTATATTGCGTGATGTAGTCATTTCTATTGGTACCGTAAATTCAAACATGATTCATCCGAGGGAGGTATTCCGCGAAGCGATAGAGTGCAATGCGGCGGCATTGATCTTGGCTCACAATCATCCATCTGGAGAAGCGATACCGTCTGCTGAAGATGTGAACATAACCCAACAATTAATTCAGGCCGGTAAGATTCTAGGTATCGCTATTTTGGATCATGTCATCATCACTAAGGATTCGTTCATAAGTATTAGTGCAAATTATTAAAGTCCCGTAAGACGAGATATACCGTAATTGTCGGATTTGTTTTTCGTCTGCGCGATTTGTTGTTATAAAATCATGATTCGAGATTATCAGATAGTTTCGCCTTCACTGGAAGGTGTTTTGAGTGAGTCAACGCTCAGTTACGAAGGCTTGAAACGTCCAATTGACCTGTTGCGTGTATTTGATTCTGGAGTTGTCTCAAAAGAAAAATTGCTTGAAAATAAAAAGATGTTGGATGAATATTTCCATGATCTTTATGGAATATTTATGAAAAAACTGTCTTTTTTTGTAGTCAATCCAGATGTTTCGTCGGAAGATACGGTTAGACTACAGGCTATGTTACAGGAGATGGTAAAAGTCAAAAAAATGATGTCAAACTAGATTTGGCTTCATACTTCTCGGGCAATGCATTATACTGTGACCATGTCATCTCGGGATTATTTTAAGGGCAAACGCATCGCTATTATAGGCCTGGGTCCCAATGGCGAAATGGTTGAAGACGTCAAATATCTCATCAAAACCGGTGCTTTGGTGAGTGTTTATGACATGAAAAGCGAAGCAAGGGTCAAGAGTCACTTGATCTTCTTGCGTTCGTTGGGATTGGCGAATTATGTCTGCGGATCCATACCGTCCGATGATCTATTGGATATGGATATTATCGTGCTTTCACACGAATACACACGCGATGCAACATTTTTGAAGCCAGCTAATGAAAAAGGTGTCATTGTCGAATATCCAGAGACTTTGTTTTTGAAGAGAGCACCACCTGTGACCATAGTCGGAATTATGGGAGATTGTGGAAAGACAACCGTCATTTCTATGTTGATTCCCTTGCTAGAATCTGTTTCCACTATTCGCGATGAACAAGGATTGTTCAAGATCGATCCAGAATCTTCAGATGGTATTATCGCGAATCTTAAGAAGATCAAAAATGGTGATTTGGTTGTGATGAAGATCAGTCCGACTATCATGATAGAAATGACTCGAATTCGAATGAGTCCTCATGTGGCTGTTTTTACGACTGTACCCGGTCCGGGTTCATACGAAGTGCAACCGTTTGAAATTTTATCTTTTCAGACATATAACAACTTCATTGTCGCTTCGGACGAAGTAATAGACGATGCTAGGAAGTTTAAGGATTTACCAAGCGTCAAAATGCTTCGAACCAGATCAACTCTGTTGCCGACAGAATGGATCTTGCGGGTTAACGGCGCGCACGACAGAGATAATGCGGCCTTGGCTCTGCAAACAGCTCGACTCTTCAAGATCGAAGATGATGATGCGGAACACATACTGATGTCTTGGAAACCTTTGCGGGGTAGATTGGAATTTATAAAGAAAGTTAGGAATGTCGAATTTTACAACGATGGAGAATCAACCAATGCTTTGGCCACGGAAATAGCCATAACATCACTGGTAAATGAAAAAAACATAGTTTTGATTTTTGGT
The DNA here is from genome assembly GCA_041663145.1 of Minisyncoccota bacterium. GTDB lineage: Bacteria > Patescibacteriota > Minisyncoccia > Phycocordibacterales > PALSA-1337 > C7867-002. The sequence continues at coordinate 78,364 of JBAZRG010000004.1, read as the reverse complement.
GGAGCCGATACATTCTGTGATTATAGTGATCTGTATTCAATATTGCCTACATCTGTCCATACTATAGTTCTAGTGCCGGGTAGTGGTACGATTCGCGAAAGGGTAAAGCTAGATAAGATCGAGAATATGAATATTATTTCTGTGCCTACTATCGAAGAGGCGGTACGTCTTGCTATGGATAACGCTAAGAAGGGTGACAGGGTTTTATTCAGTCCGGCATTTCAGTCAATCGGTATTGATGGATCAACTAAACAGAGATCTGAAAGATTCGTAAAAGCTGTGAGAGGATTGTAGGAGGGTTGATTCCTACTGACCAGCTATGATACAGACTACTTTACCTTTGAAATCCCACGTTCGATAGATTGCTTGCATAGCTCCCACGATCGATAAGGCGCTATTGGTCGAAATATCGAGGTCGGCGTGTTTTTTGACGAGAGTCTGGGCTGTGATGATCTCTTCATTTGTGGCGCACCAGCCATATCCGCCAGTTTTGTGAATCATCGGTACTAGTACATCTTTTCGTATTGCCGTCTGATCTACGATGGCATCAGCTATCGATCTTTCATCTGGTCCGCCATAAGCTTCAAATACTTCGGAAAGATGGTGGCAAGAAGATGTCTGAACAATATGAATCTGGACATTAGATTTGTGTGTAGTGAAATATCGTGCCAACGCCTCGGCTGTCGTACCTGAAGACGTACCTATAAATACACTGCCAAGTTCATCAATTTCGGATAATTCTTCCGCTAGTGATTCGTATCCCAAAAGGGCAATATCATCAGTGGATTGACGTAAACTGCGTTTACCCTCGGATATGGCAGATGATAGGGCCTGTAAAGGACGTTCTTTTACTAGTACACGAATCTGTTCATCGGTAAGAGATTGGAGTTTTGCGAGTTTGTTCGGAGAGATGTTATTGCCGACGAAGATATCGATAGTTATTTTGTCGGATGCGGAGGCATTTTCATTGAGTTTTTTGATATGTAGTGCTGCTGCCAATGCGGCATTACCAGATGAAGATATGGCAAAATTTCTATCGCCTTTATTTCTATAATGATCAATCATGACCGGTATCGAACGACCTTTGTGAGAACCGTACGGATGCAAGTCTTCGCGTTTCAGATATATATCGGCAAGTCCAATAGCTTTTGCCAGATCTGGATGTCTTTCGGACGGTGTTATTGGTTGTGTGGGCATAGGATTATTTATATGGCGGTATACAATCAACATTGCTATCCTAGCGTATTTTCGTTACCATTGAAAGACGGTCATTTACCGTATTAGATTAATGTTTACTGAAAATTTAAAAACTATGAATATGTTATGTGTTTGTCCAGAGTGTAAAAATCCGATCGATTTGTCTCGTTATCCAAATCTTGCAATAGGTATGGTTATCGAATGCAATCATTGCGGTATGACTTTACTCGTCAAAGAAATGAAAGGCGAAGAAGTTGTCACTGAAATTGTCGACGAAGGCAAGTAATAAGATTATTTGATCCTCTCGATCAACTCTTCGATCATTCCACGGAAACCATGAGAACCCAAAAAGGCGATAACATCACCTTTCTTTGACGTAGATATTAGGTACTCGACGAGCTTAATATCGTGATCGATATAGATCGTATCTGAATGAGTCTTTTTTATTGTCATGGCCAGTTCGTCTCCTTCCATAGGTTGATCTGACTTATCGGTAGAAACTTTTAGTTTGGTTAGACGAGGAATAATGACAATGTCGGCTTTATTGAAAGCATTCGAATATTTAGGAGCAGATTCACGGCTACGGCCACCGCTATTCGGTTCAAAGATCACTATTATTTTGCCTTTATAAATGTTCCTAAGAGTTCCGATAGTGGCAGATGCTTTCTCTGGTGAATGAGCTATATCATCAAATATTGTAATGCCATTACCCGATAGTTTTCCGTCGAGACGTCTTTCTAGGCGGCGCTTTAACCCACTAAAATCAGCAATGGCTGATAATATCGAATCGGTACTTATATTATGCTCATGTGCCATGGCGAAACAACCTGTGATATTCTGAGCTTGATATGCACCCAGTAAAGGGGAGATGATTTCGAACGATTTTCCTTTATGATATATGGTAAAAGAAATACCCTTATCTGTCTCTATGATTTTGTCGTATGAATAATCCAAATCAGCAGTACCGCTCATTTTTGAATTGGCATTATTTCCATAAAGAACAGTCTTGCCGTCAAATCCATCTAGGATTTTTTTGACGCCGTCATTGTCGGCGCAAGCCACAACGAAACCTCTCTTTGGAATGATCGCCATCAGTTTACGGAAAGCTTCGAAATATTCTGTTTCAGTCGGATACAGATCGGCATGATCCCATGATACGGCCGAGAGAAGTAAATGAGTCGGTTTGTAATGGAAAAATTTGGCACGAAGATCTGTTGGTGAGCTTTTATACTCATCACCCTCGAAAATACTCCAATTGCTTTCAGTCAACCTGGCGGATGAATCATGTGAAAGTGAAACCCCGCCAAACATATAACTGGGATTCAAATTGGCCTTTTCGAAAATATGTGACAAAAGAGCGGAGGAAGACGTTTTGCCCCAAGTACCAGCGCAGATTATGGAATTTTCTTTAGCAAAATATTCTCCGATCACTTCTGGATAGGAGTATTTTTTAATATTGTTTGCATCAGCGTATGTCGTCTCTGGATTTTGACTTCCAGATGCCGTGCCAACAATGACAATGTCCGGCAAACCACTTTCAATCATTTTTTCTACATGCCAACCAGCATAGAAAGATATATTGTGTTTTTCGAGTTCGGTCGAAATGGGAGGGAAGAATCCTTTATCGCTTCCTGTGACTTTTATGCCTTTATTATGAAATGCGATAGCCAGAGCGCTTGTAGCTACGCCGCAAATGCCTATAACATGGACATGTCTCGGCAACTCCAAGGGCGATGCGGATTTGTTGTTTGATGGTTTGTGATGGATGAATATCATTGATTTATCTTTAGAGAAGCCAAGATTTTCTTCACTGTCTCGATATCGTCTTGCCACTTCGAACCATCAAACCATTCTAAGCCATCGAATTGGAGTTTATATGTATCGCCGGGTCGTTGCAGTGAACCAAGGTAAACATATTTCTTCTTTTGTTCTACCGCAAAGTTTATGGCTCGAACCATCATTCCGAGGCCGATATCTTTTTGTGCGCCGTTAAGATCGTAAAATGGATACGAATAGTGCAAGAGGGTATTATTGGCAAAACATATTGCATATCCTGTTGATGATTCCTGTAAATATGTTAATAACAGATTGAAATTGCTTTTGACTGGATCGGTCAACATCTCTTTTATCTTTTGAGCGCTCATTATTCCGTGCCCGAATTTATTTTCGAAGAAATCTTTGGCCAGTTTGCCGAGTCTATAATCGTAGTTTAAAAGTGGTAATTCGGCCGCTGTGAGAACAAGATCGGCTGTTTTTTTGAGGATTCTTTTGTTTTCACTAGACAATGTGAATTTTGAAATATTTATTCGCACCGAACGCGTCTGATGCATTAGACCCTTGTCGAGACGTGTGAATACGAAACCATTTTCGTACATCTTGGATATATTTTCGTCAGAAAAATCCGTGATTGTTTCTTGATTCCAATGAAGATATTTCAGATCTTTATCCATTGAGAATATCTGATTTATATTAATGAAGTGCTAGCCAAAAACCTACGATGACAAAAATAAAGTGTATGAGCCAAAAGCGCATGACGATCTTTTCTTCACTCCAACCTATACATTCGAAATGATGGTGTATCGGAGCCATTCGGAATATTTTGCGCCCGAAAACATATTTGGAGAAAACTTGGAGTAAGACCGATACAGCTTCAACATAAAATATAAATCCAAGAAAGATAAGGGCGACTGTTTCGCCTATAGCCATGGCGTTTACCGCGAGTAATGCTCCGAGTCCGAGTGAGCCTACGTCACCCATCATAAATCTAGCTGGTTTGATGTTGAAATAAGTATATGCGACCAAGGCTCCGACTGTTGTCGCGTTTAGGATGGCAAGTTCTCCAAAACCGTTTATCCAAGAAAGGAGAGTAAGAGCGCTCATCGTAATGATGAGTGATCCGCCAGCAAGTCCATCCATGCCGTCGGCGATATTGACCGCGTTAGCGGTGAACATTACGATAAAGATGATCACTGGCACTATAAAAATTTCAGCATTGATGCCACCACCAAAAGGAATATAGAGATAGTGCCAAGCTGGACCGAGTTTTGAATATATCCACCATGCGGTGAGCGTACCGGCGACGAACTGAAGAATGAGTTTTTCGTGGACGAATATGCCTTTGGACGTTTTTGAACCGAACCAGACGGACATCCTCTTGAATGCCGTCCACGGCAGAGTCAAGATGTACCAAATTCGCATTTTCCAGTCCTTGTGTACGCGAATAAGAGTCAGAATATGTTTTAGTTTGCGGGATCGGCGTTCTGATCCGTAGACATTCATAATGTCGTCGATTGCACCCAAAGAAGCGGAAAGAATCATGACACCGATCGGTACCCAAGTGAAACTTCTGGACCAATTGAATATATAAGTAATAAGTGCCACGGTGATAACGACCAATAGTCCTCCCATAACAGGTGTCGTGGCTTTGTAAGCGTGTGAACCCAGGGAAGTGAGTTCGACTTTGACGCCTTTTATCAGATTAAGCTTAAAAAGTATCTTGGATAAAAGAGGTGACCAAGCAAAAGCTACAACGGCTCCGAGTAAGGTAAAACTGAATATATAAGCCAGATCTGCGGTGCCTTCCAATATGGTAATCATGCGTTATACGATACCACATTATAGTTGTCTATCAAAACTAGCATGAGCTCGGAGAACATCATTTTCAAATGACTCGCAAGGTCATCACTCTCAAATTGAAGCCATATTAGAGTAGGCGGAGCTACTCTAATATGGGCAATTTGTTCGGGGTTCAAATCGCATTGCGAGTCATTTGAAAATGATGTTCTCCGAGCTCATAATATGGTTACCAATTAAATCTTCTAATAGAGGTATTTGATTTTGATGCTCGAACAAAAAGACGATTATTTTGACCTTCTCTGCCTTCTTCAGTCCATAATTGTAGAGTAATCGGTTTGTTGATGTCATTTACAGTGATTGTGCCTTTTTTGACACCACTACCCAAGAGACCATCTTCCGGATAAGCAGCGGCATGAGAGTAGTAAATTATTTTTGGCAAAGATCCTTCGTATTCAACCTGATCGATAATCATGATATGGTCATGCTCGCTTTCTTCCTGGTCTCCGATCATGGAGATGAAGTCACCCGGAACAATATCCGATAGTTTTATTTCATGACTATTGTCCTTGTGGCTGAAAGTTGAGACATCACAATTCTCGACTGGTCTTATCGAACAACGAAACTTACCGATAAGGCCATGGCAATTCGGAAAAGAAAGTTTTTTGGCTAGCGGACCATGATTTTTTTGTTGATTTTCTGCTTCAAGGACATGATAGACAAATCCTGAACATTCTATACCGATATTGTTATCAACCATGATCTTTTTCAACGACAGTCCATCCAGAGTTTCCGGAACAATATGAGATTTTATCATTATTGACTCAACTTCTTCGACGATATTATGTGGACTGCCTTTGCCTATGAATGTTTTTAGTGCGGCGCGAGCTCGATTTTTTTTGTTATTGTAATAAGGCACAGATGAGACAGTATTTCCCAATGGCAAATTTCTATATTGCTCGATAACCGATAATGCTTCTTTGGAAATAGTTTTGATGGACATCTTTTTAGATTTGAATCTTGAAATGAGAATCTTTGATGATCTCGATTATCTTCTGACCTTTTTCATTGAATAGAGCATGTCCGCTCATGATGCCTGAGGAGGATTGGATTCGAAGCAGATCCGTATTTGGAGTGGAATTTTCATACGAAATAAAATCGAAACCTGCTTTCGTGAGTTTTTCTCCAACATCGTCAAATATACTTTGCACGTTCTTTGTGACACGTTGAATGATTTGAGCGCCATCTTCTATGGTTATAATATCTTCATCGATAGGCAGATCCAATAATGCCCGGATGTGTGCCTCAAAAGTTGTGAGACCACGTTTGCCGTTTGCCCGGGCTTCATTTTGTAGAGCCGATTCGAAGACCGCACCGGCGGGTTGACGGGCATTTACTTCGATAAGATAGAGTCTCTTGTTGATATCGTCACGTATAATATCGACTCCAAATAATCCCTTCCATCCATCAGCGGCCAATCTAGTGCCAATATCAGAGACCATTGAACCGATCTTGGTGATCTCTTCGGCCGTGAGTATGTTACGGATAAGTCCCCAATCATTGCCGACTGTGCTGAAATGATTGTCAGTAAAAGGTTCGAGTCCGGTGATTTGGTAATTGATATTTCCCATAATCACACGTGTAGGTGTAACCACCGCATTTACTGTAAATGACGATCCAACGATGAAAGGACTGACGCGAGCCATCCTCTCTGGAAATTTCTCTTGGATGGCTTTCAATTCTTCAGGAGTGCTTATGAGTATAGTTCCGTCGCCAGTATGTCCGTGTGCCCACTGCAATATAAAAGGATCATGACCTTTCCATGTGATATATTTGGCGAGCTTTGCTCCGTGAGGCGGTAAATATTTGGCAGCCAAAGGTCCCAGCCAACGAATCTGGGAAAGTTTATTTTCCACACGTTCTGAAAGAACTGATTGTGGATTGAGGCAATTGACGCCACTGGCTTTTACGATCGCTTCGACGCGAAGGGTATTTTTGAAGACCAAAATGGAACAATTTGCTGTTCGGGCTAGGAGTTGTCGTACTTCTGGTGTCTCGACAAGCTCACCGGTACCGAGCAATTTTCCTGAAGGACTGTTTACCAGTGTTATGTAATCAGGATATTGTTTTTGTATTTTTTCACCGAAAGGAGTCCTATTTGAGGCTATTTGATAATTGGCGGACGGAGTCATTCCGATCGCCCGTTCTATTTCTCTGGTCACATAAATGATTTTTTTATCATCAGGTATCATAGAACACAGTGTAGTCGCCAGAAGCGAAGTTCGCAAGTGTTCGTCTGTGTGTGATCTGTATGCTAATTGCGATATATAACAACATGATGTAAAGTGCTCACATGTCAACTTTTTCTGTCGTAGCCACGCCCATAGGCAATCTGGAAGATATTACAGTGAGAGCTCTAAGAGTTCTGGCTAATGTCGATGTTATTTTGTGTGAAGATACCAGAATGACGAAAAGACTTTTGGATAAACACAATATCACTACCCGGACCATGTCATATCATACACATAGTCACATCTCCCGAACGAATGAAATCATCCAACTATTGCAAGATGGAAAAAATATCGCTTTGGTTTCTGATGCTGGTACTCCGGCTATTTCCGATCCGGGAGGAGAACTGGTGCGTCAGATCCGAAATCAGTTGGCAAAAGAGATTGAAGAAGGATCGATAAAGATCGAAGCGGTTCCCGGACCTTCGGCTTTAACGGCGGCACTTTCTATAGTTGGCGTGTCCGGTTCAGATTTTACTTTTTTGGGATTTTTGCCACATAAGAAGGGTAGAGAGACTTTATTTAAAGAAATTGCTTCATCAAAAAGGACTATGGTGTTCTACGAATCACCGCATCGAATATTGAAAACTTTGGAATCATTGACGGAGCATCTGTCAGTAGAAGTTGCGAGTGAAGACACACATCAAGCTAGACAAGTTTCAGTTTGTCGAGAATTGACGAAAATATTTGAAGAAGTAAAAAGCGGTACAGCTCATGAAGTAAAAGAATATTTCGAAAGTCACCCGGATAAGGTTAGAGGAGAATTTGTGGTCATTGTCCATAATCTGTAAAAAATAAAAACTCTACCGCGGGGGTAAAGTTTGGCGACTGCATGATGTGATTTGTACTCATTTTGTACTCATTCTTCGTTGAGACAACGTTTGATGATTTCGCAAAGTTTGGGATCGGTCGTTATAACAACCGTCTCTTGTGCTGATTTGAACAATGAAGTGTTCGGGTCGGATTGTTTACCATTCAGCTGACATACATTAAAGCTGAATAGGCATTCTCCACGTTTTTTTCCGATAGCTTTTCCAATACAAATCGGAGAGCTTTTGAGATTGATATCTCTAAGCTCCCTGTAAGAAGAAACTTTTATTGCCAATAGGACATCGCTTGAACGAAGGATGTATGCAATCAGTCCAACGTAGAAGTATCCTGCAAATTCGAGTATGCAGAATCCGTATTGCCCACAAGACTCAAATTGTTCGTCAGTTGTTATTGTGCATTCCGCACTTTTTTCATCAGACATATTGTTCCTTTTTCTGGCGCTATGATAGCATCTTGCGCTATAATATCAACATGACAAAAAGACAGATCTTAATGTTACTAGGCGTATGGACGATTTTTTTCTTGTTCATGGGATTTCCTCCCGGTTGGGATAAATTATTCGCTATCGTCTCTGGTGTCCTTATGGTCGTGATTTCGTATCGATTGGGCACATCGGATAGGAAGTCTTCGGATTCGAACAATGTGCCTTTTGTGGAACATCACCGTGATAGCGCCTCGCCGTCCATTATAAATCAACAACAGTAGAAATATTTAATATGCGATTTTGGAAGAAGAACGGCGCGATGCGGATTTTAGCAATCTTTATTGGCGCGGTTGTTGTCGTATTGGCAAGCTATGTGATCGCCTGGCAGACATCGGTGGGAAACATTATATATGTGGATGAAAGTTCGGCATTGGTGGCGACAACTTCAATCGAGGAGATTATTCCAAATAAAATCTACCACATCTCCACGCCGAACGCCGTAAAGGCGGTTTATTTGAGTAGTTGGGCTGCTGGAAATGAAAAATTCCGCACTCATCTGTTCGATTTGTTGGACAATACGGAGATCAATTCTGTGATCATTGATGTAAAAGATTATAGTGGCCGTATCAGCTTTGTCATGAATGATCCGATGATCAAAGCAACCGGAGCTTCAGAAAATCGAATTGTGGATATTGTTGACTTTATAAATCAATTACATGAAAAAGGCGCTTACGTCATAGGCAGGATTTCGTCTTTTCAGGATTCGTATCTAGTCAATGTCCATCCAGAATGGGCTGTGAAGACGAAAACGGGAGATGTTTGGAAAGATTATAAAGGTGTTAAGTGGCTTGATCCGGGAGCACCGCCAGTTTGGGATTATTTGGTAGCTATTGGCAATGAAGCGTACTCGGTCGGTTTCGATGAACTTAATTTTGATTATATACGTTATCCTTCCGATGGTAAGATGAGCGACATTGCTTATTCTTGGAGTGAAGGTCGTACCAGACAGGAAGTCATGCGTTCTTTCTATGTACATCTCCGCGAAGCATTTGCTTCGACTTCAGTACCCATCTCGATCGATCTTTTTGGACTGACTACAAGCGTGGATGATGATCTAGGCATAGGGCAAAATCTGGTTGATGCTTTGCAATATTTCGATTATGTGGCACCGATGGTTTATCCTTCACATTTCGCCAAAGGATTTATCGGTTACGCAAAACCGGCAGAACATCCTTATGAAGTTATAAAGTATTCAATGGATCAGGCTATAAAGAGATCCGTCATTGCTTCGAGTTCACCAGAAAAGATTCGCCCTTGGTTGCAGGCTTTCGATCTTGGTGCTGTCTATACGCCGGCTTTGGTCAGGGCTCAGATCCAGGCGACATACGATGCTGGACTTACGAGTTGGATGCTTTGGGATGCTGCGAATATTTATGATAAAAATGATTTGATGGTTAAGGAAAATTCTTTGTAACCCTCCTAGCAGTCTCTTCTGTAATCACTCGCACCTTCATTTGTATTCCTCGAACTCTGCTCACAATATACCAACATTTTCACAAAGGATGCGCTACAAGGATTCGCGCATCCTTTGGAAAATGTATTGGTATATTATTTCGCAGATTATTCTCGGAAGACAAATGAAGGTGCGAGTGATTACAGAAGTTACACTTGATGCTATGCACAGCATGGAGTATTGCATTGTATTTGGTATGTGATACTATACCAGACCAGATGTGCCTGGCTTGTCAATGAGGAGACAAGTAAGACACAGAGTACAACTCAGTTAAAACAACAAGTACCATGGCAAGTTCAGCTACGTTTCGTGTACCCGTGATGAGGACCAGTAGTTCTGCATCTGGAAACAATGAAGGAGTAACGCTCGTCAATGTCGATTGTAAGCCAAAGCAGATCGATGCTATTCAGGATCATCTGCGCGGCGGCAACAAGTTCAGAAGCAAAGAACAGATCACGGAATTCATAAGAACCATTGCGGTCTAAGGTAGTGGTTCAAGTACCCCCATATAATCAAAGGATTGTGGGGGTCCTTTTTTTAGTCCTCGTTTGGCGCTATATTCGCTTCGCTCATATATCGCCTTCGACCCAGTGGCGATCTTGCTAGATCGTCAGACTATGTGTAAGTTGCACTTCCACAAGTCTTCGCTCGGCGCTATATTCACTGCGTTCATATAGTGCCGGCATTCGGACTTTGCGTAAGTCGAACTTCCGCAAGTCCTCATTTGGCGCTATAATAATCATGAATGGACGATAATCGTATAACATATTTTGCGGAAACAGATGCCCGAAATAAAAAGGTTAGATTTGGCATCAAAGCTAAGGATAGGACTAGGCATGTCTACGTGATCGGAAAGACTGGAATGGGTAAATCCACCATGCTCGAAAACATGGCGGTTCAGGATATACAAAATGGCGAGGGGATGTGTTTTATCGATCCTCACGGCAAGACTGCTGATTTGTTATTGGAATATGTACCAAAGGATCGTATTCGTGATGTCATATACATCGCACCTTTCGATGTTGATCACCCGATCTCTTTCAATGTCTTGGAAAGTGTTGAAAAGGATAAACGACATCTGGTCTCATCGGGACTCATGAGTACTTTCAAAAAGATCTGGGAGGATGCTTGGTCGGCTCGTATGGAATATATCCTGACCAACACTCTTTTGGCCTTGCTCGAATATCCTGGCGCGACTTTGCTCGGTGTAAACAGGATGCTTTCCGATAAAGAATTTAGAAAGGATGTGGTCGCGCATGTTGAAGATCCTTCAGTCAAAGCTTTTTGGGTCAAGGAATTCGCAAATTATACCGAAAGAATGGCGGCTGAGGCTGTGCCAGCTATTCAAAACAAGGTCGGTCAGTTTACCGCCAATCCACTCATTAGAAATATGATCGGTCAGGCGCAATCGTCTTTTGATTTTCGCGAGGCAATGGACCAGCGCAAGATCATCATCATCAACCTCTCAAAAGGTAAGATCGGTGATGAGAATATGAAACTGCTAGGAGGTCTTTTGGTAACAAAGATATATCTAGCCGCCATGTCGCGTGCTGATGTGCCGGACAGAATGATGAAGGTTGCACCAAATTTTTATCTCTACGTCGATGAATTTCAGAACTTCGCTAACGCTTCTTTTGCTGATATTCTTTCCGAAGCTCGTAAGTACAAACTCAATCTGACCATAGCTCATCAATACATAGAACAAATGGATGAAATTGTTCGACCTGCTGTATTTGGTAACGTTGGTACAATGATTGCATTTAGAGTCGGTGCAACAGATGCCGAAGTGTTGGAAAAAGAATTTGCACCAGTATTCGTGATAGAGGATCTGGTAAATCTCGGATTCACTCAGATATATTTGAAATTGATGATAGATGGACTTTCTTCATCGCCATTTTCCGCCACAACATTGCCACCTATTATTCATCCAGATACTTCATATGTTGCGGATATTATCTCTGCGTCCAGAGAACAATTCTCCAGAGCTCGTGATGAAGTCGAGAAAGAAATTGTCTTATTCCATACACCGATTGTACCAGTAAAGGCGCCTCCAAAACCGGCTGTAGGTAAAATAGCAGATGTGCAAACAAAATCTGATGCTCCAGCAATTAAGTCTACTTCTAAAGCGGAATCAGTAATCTCGACTCCGACTGTATCTTCAGTAGGGTCGAATATCGCACCAGTGTCAGGATCAGCATCTATTTCAACTACATCAGTACCGGTGTCGATATCAACATCAACCACGACATCAGCACCAACATCTGCATCAACACCGCCGACTAAATTAGTTCCCGCAATCAAACCACATGAAAGTGGACATCCACACTCACATGCACACACAACTTCTAAGGTGACGGAAGGCGTCGCTTCTTCAGAGAAGGTCAACATTCCACCAATAGTTCCTCCTAATAAACCATTGACTCCAAAATCAGTACCTCTATCGACTCTTTCACCACATGCTCGACCACCACGATCCGATCCGAAGGTCCGTTCAGCTTCAAATATTAACGATCTGAAAAGCGCTTTGGCGTCTGTATTGGCAAAATCGGGCAATTCACCAATTCCATCAAAAGAACAGAATGCTCCATCAACCTCCGGTGTCAAGAATGCTGACAATCATACAAAACAGTCACAAATACAGCCAAACAAACCTTCCGAAGTGCCTGAAGAAGTTCTCTCAAAGGTATTGAAAGATAGTTAAAGGTATGGAAGTATGAAGATATGAAGTCCCGACGAATACTCATATTTTCTTTGGCCTATTTTCCACATTATGTAGGCGGTGCTGAAGTTGCCGTGAAGGAAATCACAAATAGAATTTCTTCATCGAAAATCGAATTCGACATGATAACGGTAGGGAAACAGGCCTTTTCGCCTTTGCGAATAGGTAATATCAATGTCTATAGAGTTGGACAGTTTTGGGGTAATGATTCTAAACCATCAAATAGTAGAATTGGAATATTTGCGAAATTTGTTTACATCCCTCTAGCATTCCTGAAAGCGATCAGATTGCATCACAAAAATAAATATGATTCTGTATGGTCTATCATGGCCAGCTATGCCGGTTCTGCTACTTATTTATTCAAAAAAATATTCCCGAAAATACCGGTAATCCTTACGATTCAAGAAGGTGAAAATTTCGAAAGACGCAGTGGTTTCTTTGGAATATTTTTCAGAATGATATTTCGATCAGCTGATCGTATCCAAGTGATCTCTAGTTTCTTAGTCGAGTGGTCAAGAAGCATGGGTGCAAAATGTCCGATCGAGATAGTACCGAACGGTGTGGAGTTTTCTCACTTTTCAAAACCGATTGATCCGGAGATGAGAAATAAAATCCGTGATGAGCTTGGAGTAAAGAATTCTGAAGTGCTTCTAGTTACGGCTTCACGACTGACATATAAAAACGCCATTGATGACATCATCGTTGCTTTGCAATATTTGGATAAATCATACAAATTTCTCGTTTTGGGTTCGGGAGAGGATGAGGACACTTTACGTAAGACTGTAACCAAGATGAATCTGGCGGATAGAGTTATTTTTAAAGGTTTTGTGAATCATGAAAAATTACCAGACTATTTGAAGAGCTCAAATATCTTTATTCGTCCTTCTAGATCCGAAGGATTGGGAAATTCTTTTCTGGAAGCCATGGCAGTCGGTATACCAGTCATAGCCACTCGGGTTGGAGGCATACCGGACTTTTTGAGAGATGGTGAGACTGGTTTATTTTGCGAAGTGGATAATCCTAAAAGTATTGCGCAGAAGGTGATGAAGCTCACGAAAGATGCCGAGTCGCGCGATTATATTGTTCGGCAGGCCAAGGAGATGATAGAACAACAATATGATTGGCAAACCATCGGAGAGAAGATGGAGAATATACTGTATAATAAATCAATATGAGAATCCTTATTGCTTCAGGAATATACCCACCCGATATCGGCGGTCCCGCTCAGTATGCTAGAAATCTATATGAGACTTGGAAAAATGCTGTGGATCAAAATGGAAAAGCTTTGCATGAGGTGAAAGTGGCGGCTTATCGATGGGAACGTATCGCGCCTCCATTCATAAGACACCTATTGTATCTGACCAAAATCATTCGCAAAGGCTGGAAAGCTGATCTTATATTGGTCTTGGATACGTGGTCTGCGGCCGTTCCAACTATGGTTGCTTGTAAACTAATGGGCAAGAAATACATCATCCGAACGGGTGGAGATTTCCTATGGGAATCATATACAGAGAGGACTGGCGATAAGGTCCTATTTAGATATTTTTATTCGACTCGAACAGACCGCTTTACACGAAAGGAAAAAATTATTTTCAAATTGGGTGGATCTGCCTTGCGTAATGCCTCCTCGATAATATTTAGTACTGACTGGCAAAGAAAAATATTTGAGAGTGCATATGGGTTGAATCCTCAAAAAAATGTTATAGTCGAGAATTTTTGCGGACCACGATTTGAACCTATCGAACCTGAAAATCGTTCGTTCGTGGCTGGTACCAGATTGCTTAAATGGAAGAATTTAGATGTTCTTGAAAAAACATTCAAGAATGCATCAGAGATAGTGAAAAAGCGCGGTTTACCAGACATAAACCTGGATACAGGTAAAGCTGTTTATGATAGTTTTGTTGAAAAAATACATCATTCATATGCCGTTATCCTAGTTTCTTTGGGAGACATTAGTCCAAATTTGATTTTCGACGCTATTCGTGCGGGTACACCTTTTATCGTTACAAAAGAGATCGGTATCAAAGACAGGATCAAAGATTGTGCGATTTTTGTTGATCCTATGAATGAAGGTGAAATCGTCGAGAAAATAGTTTGGATGGCCGATCCTGTAAATCGTAATGCACAAGCTCTGAAAGTCAGAGAATTTTCTTTTGTACATACATGGGAACAGATTGGAGAGGAGATCGTAGCTATTTGGAAGAAGAAATAAAACTATGACAAATAGACGATTACTTATGATATCCACTGATCGTTTGATATTTCACGAGGGAAGTGATGTGCGTAAACGTCAGATCGAATATGCTCAGGATTGGGACGAGGTTCACATTATTCTTTTTGAGAAGAAGGATGCTTTGAACCTGAGGAATGGGGATACTTCAAAAAAAGGGATTGCGATCAGTGGTAATTGTTGGATCTATTCCACCAATTCATCTCTCAGATTATTTTATCCAGTCGATGCCAAACGCATTGGTGCCAAAATAGTCAGGGAACGAGGCATCACACACATTACTTGTCAGGATGCTTCTTTGACAGCAATGGCCGGAGTTTATTTGAAGAAAAAGTTTGGCTTGGATTTGGAGCTACAGATTCACAATGATATCGGAAGTCCGTATTTTAATTTTAATATTTCAAATTCAATCAGGAAAATATTAGCAAAGATATATCTTCCGCAGGCAGATAAGATTCGAGTTGTTTCGGAGCGAATCAGGAAATATCTGATAGAAGAATTGCATATAGCAGAATCAAAGATCGTTGTACGACCGATAAATGTAGATATTGAAAAGATAAGACAATCAGTCGTGATTGATGGAGCGGATCTTCATAAACGATATCCACAATTTGAAAAGATAATTTTGATGGCATCGAGATTTGAACCAGAAAAAGATATTAGTTCGGCTATAAAAGCATTTGATATTGTCAAAAAGAAATTACCTAGAATCGGAATGATAATCGTCGGAAGCGGTAGTGAGTATTCTCATTTGAACAATCTGTGCTCTAGACTTGGTTTGGATAAAGCAGTCATTTTTGAACCATGGGTGGATAGAGATAGATTGATCTCATATTGGAAAACTGCGGATGTATTTTTGAACACTTCATTGTTTGAGGGTTATGGTATGACGCTTGTCGAAGCTCGTGCTGCCGGTTGCCCAATAATTTCGACCGATGTCGGTGTTGCAAGAGAAACTGGAGCAGTCATCGTTGGTCATGATATTCGTGAAGTTGTGAGTGCTCTAGAATCGATTCTCAAATAACATGAAATTACTAATTATCACTCAGAAAGTTGATAAAGATGACCCAATTCTCGGTTTTTTTCATGGATGGATTGTTGAGTTTGCTGGACACTGTGAATCAGTTGTGGTTATTTGTTTGGAAAAAGGTGCAAAAGAATTACTTGTTAATGCGGAAGTACTATCTTTAGGAAAAGAGGATGGAATTTCTCGGGTTAAATATTTGTGGAGATTTTATAGACATATTTGGAAAGAGAGGAAAAATTACGATGCGGTGTTTGTACATATGAATCCAATTTATGTAGTGCTAGGTGGGTTATTGTGGAGAATGTTAGGCAAGAAAATTTCACTTTGGTATACCCACAAAAATGTTGATTGGAAATTGAGACTGGCGGAAAAATTTACTCATAAGATATTTACTGCATCGAAAGAAAGTTTTCGTCTTTCAAGTAGAAAAGTTCAAGTAATGGGTCATGGGATTGATGTGGATTTTTTCTCTCCTGATACCCGTGTAATACCTGGTAATGCACTTCTTTCTGTTGGGCGACTTATGCCAACCAAGCGCCATGATCTGGTAATAGAAGCGTCGGCACTTGTGGGTCGTCCTTTACGCATAGCAGGAGAGGGGTCTCTACGTCTAGAGTTGGAAAATCTAGTTAAAAAACTAGGTGCGTCTGTGGAATTTTTAGGACCTCTTACGCAGGCACAGTTGCGAGATGAATACAGAAAAGCGGCTTTCCTTGTCCATACTAGTGAAACAGGTAGTCTAGATAAGGTGGTACTTGAAGCTCTGGCTTGTGGATTAAGAGTAATCACTACCAGCACTTCTTTATCTGGTTTACCGATTATGAAAGCCCACGCAATACCAAAGGCTATTGCAGAAGTAATCACTGCTACTTCTGGTTTCGATCGTCAATCGTTAGTTTCGTATGTAAGAGAGAATCATTCACTCCAAAATCTGATTCCTAAAATTCTGGGGGATATGAAAAATATATGAAAAAAGTAGCTTATATTTTTACAAATTCTCGAGAGGCAACCATTCGCAATCTACAGACCGGACAAGTAGCTGGCACTTCTCTTTATGGTTTGAATCATTTTACTGGAGTTCACCATTTTACTATACCTCCAAAATCAATAAGAGCTTTGTTATTTATACCGCGTCTACTGCGTTATGATTTTGTCATTGCACAAGATAATTTGTTACTAGGATATATCGTCTCTTGGTGTTCGTATATCTTTCGCCTACGTACACGATGGTTTTATATTGCTATAAACTCTTCAACACTAATGAAACGACATGCCCAAAGACCTCTCCATTTATTTTTGCTTAAGAAACTTTGGTCTAGCTACGCTCGTATCGTTTGCCTATCCCTTGAACAATTTGATGATTTTGTAAAACTTGGAATATCCAAAAAAAATCTCGCATTTGTGCCATTTGGTGTAGACATATCATTTTTTAAAGTCGCCAATGAAGACCCAGAAGAAAATCTTATCGTCAGTGTTGGTCGTGATGCTGGTCGTGACTACCTAACTCTTTTCAAGGTGGCCGAGCAAGTACCTCATCAATTTGTTATAGTTGCCTCTTTGAAAAATATACCATCTGACAGACCGATTCCCCCAAATGTCACAGTTCTTTATGACAAGAGTCTTGCTGAGATTCGTGATTTGTATAGGCGGGCAAAATTAGTGGTGGTAGTGTCAAAAGATGCTAATGTTCCAGATGGGTCAGATTGTTCAGGACAAACCGTTGTTCTCGATGCGTTAGCGGCAGGAAAAACAGTTATCGCGACATACCGTCCTTGGATTATTGATTACTTTACTCCCAATAAAGATTTGGTGGTAGTAGAACCAAGCAATCATGAGACTCTTTCTGAGGAAATAAAGACTTTATGGCAAGATAGTCAAAGATGTAAACTGCTGGCGACATCTGGCCATGATAAAGTGATCACAAATTACACTACAAAAACTTTTGCGAAATCTCTACTTGAAATTATGAATTCTTTTGTATGACATCAACAAACCATCTTACTTTTTATGTGAATCCAGAATGGCGTCGTAAAGGACTTCACACCCCATTTCTCAATCCATGGTGGGGAAATCCATATGAGGAGGCGGCCATCTTCTCTAAACAGATGTTCGATACTTATTCCTTCGATACCTTATGCTATACGATAACTGATAACATAGAAAAAGCTGATCTGGTGTTTGCTCCATATAAGCACAATTGGCTTCTAAACTTTGATAATGATTTACTGGCTGAATGTATTAGTGTGGCTCGTACTCACAATCTTCCTCTTCTTATTGATGGCTCTGGAGATATTGAGCATTCTCAAGTTGGAGATAATGTACACATTTTGCGTTATGGCGGATATCGTTTTTTACCAGAGTCAAATAGAATTCAAATACCACTAACTACTGATGATCTTTTGGAGCGTTGTAGGAATGGTCAATTGAGTATTCGTAAAAAGAATGAAAGCAAACCAGTTGTTGGTTTTGCTGGTTGGACAGAGATTTCTCTCAAGCAATATTTGCGTACGATTGTAAAGGAATCGCCTGTGCGTGTTCGTGGTCTGTTTGATTCACGATACAGAGCGTGTACGAAAGGTATACTCTGGAGACAGAAAGCGATCAAAATATTGAGTAGGTCACCACAAGTGAAATTTAATTATCTAGCACGAAGTTCTTTTTCGGCCAATCCAAAGACGGCAGAAGGTGATATGAGAAAATTACAGACAGAGATGGTGGATACGATCTTAGAGAGCGATTATGCTCTTGATGTGCGTGGCGATGCTAACAATTCGGCCAGACTTTTTGAAATACTATCTCTTGGACGCATTCCAGTAATTGTAGATACTGAACGTAATTTTCCTTTTAGCGAAAGGATTGATTATTCATCTTTCGCTTTGATAGTTAATTTTCGTGATATTAACAATCTGTCAAAAATCATTTCTGATTTCCATAAGAATATTTCACCGGAACGTTTTGAACAGATGCAGAAAAATGCCCGGGACGTATTCGTAAATTATTTTCGGATAGATGCTTTTATGAAGTATGTGATTGAAGATTTACTGAAGAGAATAAAATAGCTATAATGGGCACCACTAATATGAAGTTATACTACATTGCAAATGCCCGTATGCCGACGGAAAAAGCTCATGGTATTCAGGTGGCCAAGATGTGCGAAGCATTTGTGGAAGAGAGAATTGATCTTACGCTTGTTGTACCTCGCCGGGTGACTGAACCACAATCAATTGAGGAGTATTATGGTTTACGTGTGCCTATTAAACTCGTTAAACTACCCGTCCTTGATTGGTATACTGGTGGCCGCTTGGGCTATTTTCTTTCCTCTTTTTCTTTTATGGTCTCTTATTTAATTTTCCTATGGAAAAGAAAGAGAAAGGGGGAAAAGTTTATTCTCTATACAGTTGATATGGACAACTATTCTTCTTCAGCTCTTACACTTCTCGGCATTCCGCTTTTTTCTGAGATGCATGGATCAAAACCACCAACTCTTCCACAACGTATGCTTTTTAGGAGAGCGAAAGGCATTATTCCTATCAATAAAATTATTGTAGCAGAATTGCAAAGTCATTTTCCAAACTCTTCTGCTAAGTATATAGTGGAACCAAACGGAGTTGATCTATCTAAGTTTTCTACAAAACATAATAAAAAAGATGCTAGAGAACAGCTTGGACTTCCAGTAGATGTGCCGATAGTTCTCTATGCTGGACGTTTCTTTGGCTGGAAGGGATTAGAAATTTTACCCCAAGCCGCATCTATAACACCTCTTGTTCGATGGCAAACGGTGGGCGGAGGTCAAGCCGACTTTGAGAGATTGGTCAAACAATCTTTGCCAAAAAATCTTTTCTTTGCTGGGAGTCGTCCACATAGTGAGATGTCGTTATGGTTTTCTGCAGCTGACGCCTTGCTAGTCCTCGGAACGGCTCGTGATGTACAATCTTATCGTTATACTTCACCAATGAAACTCTTTGAATATCTAGCGACCGGTCGTCCGATCGTAGCGAGTAGTACGCCGGCCATACATGAAATAGTTAGTGAAAAAGAAGTACTCTTCTATCTTCCTGACGATGCAGAAAATCTTGCGCAAGTAGTACGATATGCTGTATCTAACGATGAGAAACTCTTACCGCTCACCGAAGCGGCCATGCGTCAAGCTACCAGATCGTCATGGAGTGCCAGGGCAAAGCGTATTGTTAAATTTATGGGAGAGAATACTAATTCCAATATTTATGCCTAACCCAAATTTGCTCTCCTACAATCGTGATATCACCTCTGAACATGGAGAGGATGGGGTCATAGAAAAAATATTCGAAATTATTGGTGAAGGATCTAAATGGTGCGTGGATCTTGGTGCCTTGAATGGAGTTCACGGTAGTAATGTCTGGCATCTAGTAAAGGAGCGCGGCTGGTCAGGTGTTCTCATAGAAGCTGATCAGACCTATTTTGAAAGACTCCAGAAGGAATATGCTGATATTAAGAATGCTCATTGTATAAAAGCTTTCGTTTCTTTTGAAGGTGAAAATTCTCTAGATAAAATCTTTGCTCGTGCACCTTTACCAAAAACTTTTGACCTTTTTTCTTTGGATATAGATGGCAACGAATATCATCTTTGGGATTCTCTTACTGATTATCGTCCACGAGTTATGATTGTAGAATTTAATCCTACAATTCCAAATGATGTGACCTTCATTCAACCCCGCGATATGAAAGTTTTCCAAGGGTCATCTCTCCGTGCCCTGGTAGAATTGGGAAAACGCAAAGGATATGAACTCGTAGCTGCCAATGAAATCAATGCCTTTTTTGTGTTGAAAGAATTATTTTCAAAATTCGGCATTACTAATAATTCTATAGAGACACTCCATATCGATCATCAATACGAGACAAAACTATTTCAGCTTTACGATGGAACTTTACAAATTTCTGGTTTTGACAAGTTATTGTGGCATAATTTACCTATCTCGGTAGAAAAGATTCAAGTTCTACCACCTCGCAGACGTCATTATCCCGCCAAGATAAGCGAGAAAGACAATGTTCGCAAGTTTAAGTATTGGGTGAGAAAATTTCCTCTCTATCCCTTGATACAAAGAATTCGCAAACTACTCAAAACAATATGAAAATAAGAAAAGCGATTACATTTCGCGCTTCATCAATTGGCGATTGTCTCATGGCGAAGTATCTGCTAGAAAATATTCATGCAGAGTTTCCTCAAGCCCGCTGTGCCATAGTGGTTGCTAGTAGGGCTAAGATGATCAAGGATCTATTTGCGGCCTATCCGTGGATAGAGGTGATTGAAGTCAATCGTCGTAAACCGAGTTCTGTGATGAAATTGTGGCGAGAATATCGTGGAAGTGATCTAGTTGTGACTCAATATTCTGGTAAGCGTGGAGGGAAGTTTGGTTTGGCAAGCAAGCTTATTGCGCGATTTCTGGCGCGTCGTGACGGACTTATCGGATTTAATGATATTTCTATTTGGAATAAATTGCTCTTTTCTAAGATACTTCCTGTGCGGTCTGATCAAGCTGTAGCTTGGCATGAACGGGAAATTTTGAAGGCCGCAGGAGTTCCTGTGTCCAAGCCGGTTCCGACAATGGTCTTTGTGAAGGATGCACAAGTACTTGATCGTTTTTCTCTTAAATCAGGAAAATTTATCATCGTCCATCTTTTTGCCGGTAATGCTGGACGGGGGATGCACCCAGATAAAAAAAGAGAGTTACTTGCTACTCTTGCTAAAAGAAATCCTGAGATTAAAATAATAGTAAGTGGTGGTGTAAGTGATAAACAAGAAGCTTTGCGCGTTTCGAATAATCTTCCAGTACTTGTTGTGGCTGGTGAAGTGACCCTACAAGAGCTCATGAATCTGATTTCAGAAAGTTCTGGAGTCGTGAGTCTCGATACTGGTGTGGCACATCTAACAGCCCAACTTGGCAGACTTCTGGTGATTTTGCGCACATGCTTGGCTCCAAACTGGTGGTTTTCAGAACAGTATGGTCCGAATGCGCCTATAACAGTTTTTTCTCATGATGAGGCTTGTGCGGATGAACATACCTACAAAGATTATCCTGATTGTATAAATAATATTTCTATGGAAGCAGTGGTTGATGCTATAAAATAATTATGGAAAATAATTCTAAAACTTTATTTCTTATTTACGAATTGGGACAGGTAGACGAACTCCAGCGTTTTTTTGGTAAAAATCCAAAAGCGAAGACTGATTCATTAGTCATAGCTTTTTCTTTGGATATAGAGGCTAGATTATATGAGCAAAAAGTTCCTTTTGTTTCTATCAGTAAATATAAAAATATCTTTCCCAATCAATTGAATGAAGAAGATAAAATGATCACAGCATTTTTTTCTGATTTGGCATGGAAAAAATTTAAGTACAAGAATATTTTTTTACCGACTATCTTTCAGTTTATGTTTCGTTCATATTTTCAACGTATCCATTACTATAGTAATTTACTGATTTCTGTAGTTGAGGTCCATTCAAATGCTACACAATTTAAGCTTTTTGCTCCTAGTGAAATTATATCCAAGACCTTTGGTACTTTGGCTTTTCGTGAAATAAATGTAGTCATTGATTGTGCCAAAAATATTGCTTCTGCTAGAGACATGTCAGTCACTGTGATACCGCTTTCTAATTCCATTACCTCTGTGCGTAATTCTATGAGACCACTCCTTTTTTTATCCAAACGGATAGCTTTTGGTGTTTTTCTTAATGTATGGAATGTCGCGGTTACTATATTACGTAAGTCCAGTCATACTCGGTTAATAATCAGTGACCATTGGAGAAATCTGAAGCCATCTATTGAATTACTTAAAAAGGCAGAATGTATTTTTCTTGATCGTACTGAAATATTCAACATCAATTGGCGCACACTCGTGAGGTATAGAATGCGATTTGTACATATAGAAAACTTTTTATCACGCCAGACGCGTAAACTTGTGAAAGTCGAGACTCAAAACTTTAATATGTTGTGGAATAATCTAAAAGGTAAGATTCCGCAAGTTTTTGTTTGGCGGGGATATTCATTTGATACTTTAATGCTTAATGCTGCTCAGGATATTGTTGGTAGTTTCGAAAAGATTCTTTGTGAGATTGAGGGTACTCATGCTCTTTATGGACGACTACATCCTCACGTTGTGATGTTGAGAGCTAGTGTTAGTGCCCAAACCCATTTCTCTGTTTTACCATTGGTTGCAAAAGATTTTGGTATCCCATCTCTAGAATTGCAACACGGGCTTGAATATCTTGGTCCGGGTTCTTGGTCGCGTGATCATGTCGCTGAATATATTGCAACATATGGACCTATTGTGAAGAGAGAACTACTTACTATTGGATATTCTAGAGAGAAAGTCAGGGAAATTGGTTCACCTCGTTTCGATAATTATATGCTTGGTAATTATCGAGATAAAAAACCTAATCGTCAGGATAAATTTACAATACTTTGTATTGCACCAGATATTCGCCCATTTGAAATCTACGATTCGTATAGTGCAGAAGATTATTTTAGTTCTGTCGTTAAGGCAGTCGAGTCACTTGAAAGTGTGCATGTCATTATCAAGCTCCGCCCTGGTCCGGCGGATGAGACGACATTAGGTACTATTGTTGAACGTGTGTTTTCTCACGTGCCACACACTATTGCCCAATACGAGCCTCTCCCTCTTCTCTACCATAAAGTAGATGTTGTCGTCTCATGTTTCTCGACCGCCATACTCGAAGCTTTACAGTTTAGTATGCCAGTCATTATTCCAGCCTTAAATCCAGTAGATGCGCAGATTGTAAATTTTCATTTTTCTCAGTACAAAGAGGCTGGCGCTCTGGACATAGCTTCAAACCATGAGGAATTTGCTCGTATCCTCGGAGAACTTGCCTCTCATCCTGAAAGAAGGGTTGAAATACAAAATGTATTACAAACATTCATCTCTCAAAACTTTCTATTTGACGGACATTCAAGAGAGAGATATGCTGACCTTATTGTTGAACTCGCAAAACGGTCCATAAATATATAATTCACTATTCATGTTAAGACGATTCTTTCCAGTTTCTTGGCACTACCCACTTTCCAATCTCAAGCACAAACTATTGGGATACAAGACTTATTCTCAATTTGGTGAAGATAAAGTTCTTTTGGAATTATTCAAAGATCAGAATAAGGGACGATATGTAGATGTTGGTGCTCATCATCCATATCGTTATTCTAATACCTACCTTCTCCATAAGAAAGGTTGGTATGGGGTAAATATTGATCCCAATCCTCATACCATATCACTTTTCAATAAGGCCCGTCCCCATGATGAAAATATCTGCAATGGTGTTGGTAGTGCGGGTACACTCACATATTACCAATTTTCTGATCCAGCAGTTAATACATTTAAGAAAAATGAGGCAGATAAGTGGAAAGGAAAAACATTCTTGCAATTTCTAGGAACAATTGATGTTAAGATTTGTCCTCTTTCAGAACTTGTGCAAGGAGAGATAGATTTACTTACTATTGATGCGGAAGGAATGGATTTTGAAGTGCTACGATCATATGATTGGAAAAATTATCCAAGAGTACTTGTAATAGAGGGTGATGAATCAAAACAATTTCTTTTAGAAAAAGGTTATAAACTACACAGGGAGTGTGGTGGGTCACGTATCTATATTCTCTCTAATTATGAAAAATAGAAATGAAGTGATATTCATAGCCTACGAATCAGGACATCTTGAAGAGGCTGAAAAGAAGTCGAAGGACGGTACTACTGTCATCTGCCTGGATTTCTTACTTGAGCGTGAATGTAAGAAGAGGAATATTTCCTTTATTCCCCTAAGAAATTTTGTTGATTCGGAAACAGGGGAAGAGGAGTGGTGGAAGCTCTCGCATGACATCGCTCGCGAATGGTATCGTGTGCCAGGAATGGCTTTTTTTCAACACAGAGATATTCGCATCGCCGAAGCTCCAGAACCCATCATGCAGGCGCATTTGGCCAAATTATTTTACTATGTTCGCATATTTCTTTTCTTAAAAAAATCAAATCCAGGCTCGTCCTTTTGCATTCCAAATCCAATAATAAATAACGTATCAACGACGGAGTGTCTATCAGTTTTTCAGCCATGGGCGGTAGTAGATGCGGCACGGATGGTTGGTTTGATGAAAGATGACAGACAAGAGCGAATTATTCCTAAAACCTACATATTTACTCCAGCCACGCGAAAGTCACGACTTCTAAAAATCTATAACTTTCTTATTGGTCTTTCGCCACGTCACAAGACTAAGGTCTATATGAGTGGATACTGGACACACGCCGAATCCCTCGTCCCTCTTATGGATGATACAGAAATCATCCTTCTAGAAAGCAAACTGTTTACGATGATACCGTGGAAACAACTTATCAAGCATCGCATGAGAGCTATGTATTCACATGGTGCAATCAATCATACTGAAGAGCGTATTGCAAAGCAGGTTGGTCAAGAGTTCATGGGGCAGTGGAAAAGTGCCAAGGAACATGTCAGGAATTATCTTTATGGTGTTCGTGAAAATCTGGATTGGAGTCCGGTCATTGAGGCCTGTGAACACCTCATGTTATATGCGCCACGAGTTGTGGCTGATATAAACACGCTATTTAAGATTATGAAAAAAGAAAAGCCAAACATAGTCCTTCAAATGGCTTCTGTTGGAGGTCCGCATCATTATTTTTTTTTGATGGCACACGTCGCTAAACAACTCGGTATTCCTTCTATAGAGATGCAACATGCTACTGTGACAATCGATCCACGATCGGTCTATTGTCGTATTGAGACTGACTATCTTTTGACGTTTGGCGACATTATAAGCTCATGGCATAGAAGAATAGGTAACACTTCTCGTCAACTGATCTCTGTGGGTTCACCACGTTTTGATAAATATGTTAATGAAAGAATGAGAGGTATTGAGCGAGGGAAACAATTACTTAAAAATCTCGGACTGGATATTGAAAGACCTATTCTTCTAGTCATTATTCCTTTTTCTGAGACATATGCATCTGCAATAGACTCTTATCAGCTCGCGGAGTTTATTGAGATGATTAGTTTAATGCACAAGGAGAATCCGGGTTTACAAATCCTCTTTAAATGTCGCACTCCAAAGTTGATTGATCATACCAAAGAATATCTGAAGGAATATTTTTCTTCAGATTGGACGGTCTCTGGTGAGGAGGATATTTTTCCTCTCTTGTGTGCTAGCGATGCGGTGATGTGTAACAACTCAACAGTTATCTACCAAGCCGTTCTTGCAAAAAAACCTCTCGTGCTTCATCCATGGAAACGTTTCGACAGTTATCATGCACGGATTTACTCATCATTTATTCCTCTTGCATATTCTTCTAGAGAAGTTAGAGAGATTATCAAGAAAGTTTTTACGGATAATTTATATTACCAAGAACTTTTATCTAAACAAGAAAAGTTTTTACATGAGTATTCTTTTGATGGAAAATCATCAGAACGTGTAGCAAAACTGATTAAAGAGTTGGCCCATAGATAGGGGTAGATACACCCCTTGCCTTAGGGGTATTTTTGTGTAATATTACCACTTATGGATTTAAATAAACTTAGTGGCAAGACCATGCTGATTACTGGTGGAACAGGTTCTTTTGGTAAGAACTTTTCCGAGTATATTTTGGCCAATTCAAAGATTAAGAAGCTCATTATCTTTTCTCGTGATGAGTTCAAGCAGTCACAGATGGAAGCAGAGATAAAAGATGACCGCTTAAGGTTTTTCATAGGTGATGTGCGTGATCTCTCCAGGTTGCAACGTGCTTTTTCTGGCGTTGATATAATCGTGCACGCTGCTGCCTTAAAGCAAGTACCAGCACTTGAATACAACCCTTTTGAGGCAGTTAAGACCAATGTTCTCGGTACTCAAAATGTGATTGAAGCTGCACTGGATCAGAAAGTAGAGAAAGTTGTACTTATCTCTACCGACAAAGCCGCGATGCCAGTAAACCTGTATGGAGCAACAAAACTGTCTGCGGAAAAACTTTTTATTGCCGGTAATGCATATAGCTCTGATAGGGGAACACGTTTTAGTGTAGTACGTTATGGAAATGTGGTTGGTAGTCGTGGAAGTATCATTGAAAAGTTGATACTAGAAAAAGGTGCAGCCATAGTGCATATTACCGAAGAACGTATGACTCGTTTTTGGATTGACCTAGAACAGGCTTTTCAAATTGTTTTATTTGCTCTAGATAATATGGAAGGTGGAGAGATTTTTGTACCAAAAGCGGCGGCTATGAAGCTTACCGATCTTTTTGATCTATTAGCACCAAATGCCAAACGTAATATTATAGGTATTCGTCCTGGAGAAAAATTACATGAGATTTTACTTACCAAAGATGAAGCTCGTCATGCTGTAGAATTGAAGGAATATTTTGTTATATTGCCTGAATATATCAGTCACTCAAACCAGAAAAAGGGTTTACAAAAATTTCTTAAACAAGGTAAATCACTTAAGCCAGATTTTCAGTTTACAAGTGATACGGCCGCTAGGCGTATGTCACAAAAAGAGCTCCTCCAAATGGTTTCTCGTATGGAAAAGAAGTTAAGAAAATAAATGATTCCCTACTCAACACAAGATATCAATGAAGCGGATATAAAAGCGGTTATAAAAGTTCTTCGGTCAAAGTGGCTTACTCAAGGACCCACTGTAGAAGAGTTTGAACAAGCTCTTGCAACAAAAGTTGGTGCAAAATTTGCTGTGGCCTTCAATTCTGGTACGGCAGCACTCCACGCTGCCTATTTTTCTGCCGGTATCGGGAAGAATGATGAGGTGATAGTTCCGGCTCTTACTTTTGCTGCGACAGCCAATGCAGCACTGTATCTAGGAGCAAAACCAGTTTTTGCTGATTCGGACATCTGGACAGGGAATATGAATCCAGCTCATGCGAGATCAAAAATCACTAAAAAGACAAAAGCGATTGTGCCAGTTGACTATGCTGGTAGGCCAGCGGATATGCGTGCGTTTCAGATTTTAGCAAAAAAATACAAACTTGTATTGATTTCGGATGCGGCTCAATCTCTAGGTGCATATTACAATGGCAAGCCTGTCGGTACTCAGGCAGATATGACAATATTCAGCTTTCATCCAGCGAAGTCTATTACCACAGGAGAAGGTGGAATGATTGTCACTAACAATGCAAAATTTTATAAAGCTCTGAAACTTTTTCGTAGTCATGGGATAAACAAAGATCCTAAAGAATTTGTACGTAAAGGTTATGGTGAATGGTATCAAGAAATGCAAGCGCTTGGATTCAACTATCGCATGCCGGAAATGTCTGCTGCTTTGGGGCTAAGTCAGCTGGTGCGTCTGGATTCTTTTATAGCCAAACGTCAAGCAGCAGCGAAAAGATACTATAAGTTACTAGCCGATGTTCCGCATCTGATACTTCCTATACCAGAAGGTGCTCACGAGAAGTCGGCTTGGCATCTCTATACAGTGAGACTTACACCGCCTAATGCCCATAAACGCGATGAAGTTTTTTTACAGATGCGTTTGGCGGGGATTGGTGTTCAGGTACACCATGTGCCAGTTTATACCCATCTCTTTTATGAAAAAATTGGCTATAGGAAAGGAATTTGCCCGAGTACGGAGGATTTTGTCGCATCAGAAATTTCCATCCCACTTTTTCCAAATATCACCTACAAACAACAGAAGTTTATTGCGGAAACATTAAAGGATATACTTACTAAATCATGAGAAAGAATATTAAAATCGGCTCTGGACAGAAATTATGGAAAAAAGCCAAGAAAATAATTCCCGGGGGCAATCAATTACTCTCTAAACGAGCAGAGATGTTTTTGCCGGAAGGTTGGCCAGCATATTATTCAAAAGCGAAAGGATGTGAAGTGTGGGATTTGGATGGCAAAAAATATATTGACATGTCCATAATGGGAGTCGGAAGCTGTATTCTCGGCTATGCAGATGTCGATGTTAATAGGGCGGTAAAAAAAGCCGTTGATAATGGTTCTATGTCTACACTCAATGCTCCTGAAGAAGTAGAACTAGCTGAACTTTTGTGCAAGATACATCCATGGGCAGACATGGTTCGTTATGCACGTACTGGCGGTGAAGCTATGGCTATTGCAGAACGCATCGCTCGGGCATCTACCGGTAAAGACATAATCGCTTTTTGTGGTTATCATGGTTGGCATGACTGGTATTTGGCCACTAACCTTGAACACAAAGATGGTCTAAAAGAACACTTGCTCGCTGGATTGGAGCCTGCTGGCGTACCAAAATGTTTGAAGGGTACAGTCTTACCTTTTCACTATAACAAGATAGAAGAACTTGAAGCTATTGTACAAAAAGTCGGTGGCAAATTAGCTGCTATTGTAATGGAGCCGATACATAATATAGAACCACAGAATGATTTTTTGAAAAAAGTCCGTGAAATTGCTACCAAGACTGGCTCGGTACTTATTTTTGACGAAATAACTGTTGGATGGAAATTAACATATGGTGGTGCGCATCTGCTGTATGGAGTCAGTCCAGACATTGCAGTCTTCAGTAAAGCAATGAGTAACGGTTATCCGATGTCAGCCATTATTGGCAGAAGAGAAGTTATGGAAGCGGCACAAAATTCTTTTATTTCAAGTACATACTGGACTGAAAAGCTGGGCCCGGTGGCGGCACTTGCTACACTTCGCAAAATGAAGAAAGTGGGAGTAGTAAAACGTCTAGAGAAAGCAGGAAGTACTGTACGTGCTGGTTGGATGAAAAAGGCCAAAAAACATGGTCTGAACATTAGCCTTGGCGGAGTCATCCCTATTAGTAGCTTTACTTTTAAATATGGTGAGGATAGTCAGGCACTTAAAACACTTTTTGTTCAAGAAATGCTTGACCGTGGATTTTTAGCCACGAATATGTTTTTTGCCTCGTGCGCTCACACGGATGTGTATATAAAGAAATATTTGAATAATGTTGATGAAGTCTTTTCTGTTATTGCTGATGCAATTAAGACAGAAACTATTTATCAAAAATTACGGGGTCCCGTAGCACATACAGGTTTTTCAAGATTAAATTAAATATGACAAAAATTTGTTCTACCGACCTTATATTTGATCCAAAGGCCGATTCGGCTCTTCCAGACGAAGCTCTTAGAAGTAAAAAGAATCGATATGTGAATTTTGATGCAAAAACTACCGTTACACAAATAGCAGCAGAAGCACTTGGTGCAAAAATTGTCCGTGTAGAGCCACTTGGGGTTGGAAAAAATGCTTTTGATCACCTAGTCTATCGTGCTTACACTGACAAAGGCCTTAAGGTGGTTTTTCGTCTCAATACCGATTCTATAGTTGCCAAGCATTTTATGGTTGAAGCCACACTATATGATATCTGGCACAGAGCTGGAATTTCGAGTCCTGAGGTCTATAATATTACTTTGAGAAACAAAAAAAATGATCCCGACTATATTCTACTTGAGAATGTTGGCACTCATGATCTGGAGGAATATCTGAGACACCATCCTCGGGATTTAACTACTTACGCATTTTCATCAGGAGCCTTTCTTAGGCATCTTCACACTGTGTCATTAGAGGGTTTTGGAATACTCGAGCTAAAAGATGAAGTTCTGCAAGGTAGTCAGAAGACATGGAAAGAAGCTATCCATGTACGTCTAGAAGAAAATTTAAAATATCTTGTCAAACATCATCTCCTGACTCTAAAGCAAGAAAAAGAAATCAGAAACACCTTCGTAAAAAATGATAAATTACTTGAACTTGAAACTGGTACTACACTCCATGGTGATTATCATAATGCCAATATTATAATTGACGAGGTAAGTGGAAAAGTTATCGCAGCAATAGATCTTTCTCAAGCCAAAGTTGGAGATCCACTGTACGATGTAGCTTTTTATGGGACATATGTTTCTAAAGAAATATTTGATTTGTTTTGTAAAGGATATTTTGGTCATTCTAAGAGACCACCTAACCTAGAGAAAAAGTTAGCCCTTTACCAACTTCGTATTTATTTGAGTAAAGCTAAACTTCGCAAGAGATTTGGTTATGAAGAAAGAATCGGAGCGGCAAGTCATGGTATTGTTGATTCACTTAAAAAACTTACATGAGCAAGCCTCTATATACAATAGAATTAAAAATCGCAAAAGCAACGGCACTTAAGGTTGGCCGTTATCTACAGATTTCACAAAAAAATAATGTAATTATTAAACAACCAAATGGCGAGGGATATTTGGATGTGACGACAAAAATAGATCTTGAATCGGAGCGTATGTGTATTCTGATGATTTCGCGAATGTTTCCTAAAGATCATATTTTGAGTGAAGAGACACGAAATGAGTATTCATCGGACTGGAAGCGTGTATGGATAATAGATCCACTTGATGGGACAACTAACTATGTCAAAAGACTTGATATTTATGCTGTATCTATTGCACTTGTTGTAAATGGAAAAGTTGTCGTGGCGGTCAATTGTCTTCCTGTGCATGATGATATTTTCCATGCTGTACGTGGCCATGGAGTTTTTCATAATGGGAAAAAGCTCACTTGTATCTCACCAGATGACACTCTCGCTCAAAGTTTGGTAAGTGTCGGTTTTCCTCATGTACGGACAAAAGAAGTCGCCGATCCCGCCTTCGAGCTCTATAAAAATCTCTGGTTGGCCTCATCGGATTTGCGTAGATCCGCTTCAGCTGTTTTTGATGGATGCCTTCTGGCATCTGGCATTACTGGGGCGTATCTGACTCCAGATATCAAACCGTGGGATATCGCTTCGGGAAGTCTTTTTGTTGAAGAGCAGGGTGGGTTCACGAGTGATTTTTCTGGCCAACCTCTCGACCTATTTAGAAAAGTAAATGGTCGTTTCAGTACCAGTGTTCTATTTGCCAAAAACAAAACAATCCTCACTTCTTTACAGAGGCTTACTAAAAAGTATAATCAAGGTCATCTATGATACTTGCAATCATTCAAGCCCGCATGGGGTCAACTCGTTTACCAGGGAAGATAGTGAAGCCCATACTTGGTCGTCCAATGCTTGCACAGATGCTTCTACGTGTGAAGCGTGCCAAGAAACTGGATCAGATAATAGTTGCGACGACGGATAATCTGGAAGACGATGAAACAGAAAAGTTGGTAAAAGAATGTGGAGTCGGTGTTTTTCGTGGAAGTGAAAAAGATGTTCTTGACCGTTTTTACCAAACTGCAAAAAGTGTTGGTGCAAAGTCAGATACTGCCATCGTGGTTCTTTTGGCTGATTGCCCACTCCAAGACCCGGCTGTGATAGATGAAGCTGTAGAGCATTTTACTCAAGCGGTTGACCCTTTTGCTTATGCCGGTACAGTACTTAACTATCCTGAAGGTCTTGATTTTAATATATTTACATTTAGTGCACTTGAAGAGGCGGCAAAAAATGCCAAACTTCCTTCGGAGCGTGAGCATGTGACACGATATTTTATAAACAGGCCAGATCGTTTTCGTGCTATACAATGGAAGACAGGTAAAAGAGATGATTCAGGTATGCATTGGTCAGTAGACACTCTTGTCGATTTTGAATTTGTCACAAAAATATTTGAACATCTATATCCTACCAATCCAGATTTTGGTAAAGATGAGGTGCTAGCACTATTGGAGAGACATCCAGAATTATTGGGTATCAATAAGGGTGGTACAGGATATGAAGGATTGGCCAAGTCTTTGAAAGAGGATGAGGAATTTAAAGAAAAGATTAAATGAAATTACAAAATACAAAATTAGTATTGGGAACGGTTCAGCTGGGATTGAAATACGGTCTCAATAATACTTTGGGTCAGCCAACTCAAGTTGAATCATTTGCTATATTGGACAGAGCTCTTGCTTCCGGAATCAATACTTTTGATACGGCATGGGCCTATGGTACCGCGGAAGATGTGATTGGAGCTTGGATCAAACAGCGGTCACTTGCTGGAAAAGTAAATATAATTTCCAAAATGAAACCACATGCTCTGAATGATTATCCGGATGGAACAAAATCTTCCGATATAGTTGAGATGGAATTCGAAAAGTCATTGAAGCGTCTTGGTGTAGACTCTTTAGATGGATATCTTTTTCATTCTCCACATTATGTTTACTTGAATCATGTGGTAGAGGGATTAAAAAAGATTAAAAAAAGTGGATTAGTCAAAAATATAGGCGTTTCGGTTTATGATGAATCTGAAGCCTTACAAGCGGCAAATCTCGGAGTTGATTATATTCAAGTTCCTTATAACGCTTTCGATCAAAGACTAGATGTTACTGATTTTTTTGATCTTGCCAAGAAGAATAAAGTTACTGTCTTTGCTCGTAGCCCATTTTTGCAAGGGTTACTGCTCATGAAGCCAAATGAATTACCGATACATCTATCATATCTGCGTCCTCATTTAGAAAAATTTATTGCAATCGCTACAAAGTATAATTTAACCCCAACCGAAGCGTCGCTTAATTTTGTCCATGCTGAATGTCGCGCGGACTACATCGTTTTTGGAGTTGATAATCCAGAGCAACTCAGTAAGGATGTGAATATCATAAAATCATTCTCGAATAATAATAGTTTTATATCTGAAATGAGAGAATCTTTTAAAGATTTAAACAAAGGAGCAATTAACCCAAGTCTATGGAGCAAGATAAAAAGATAAATAGAACCATATCTCCTAACGCCATTTTTATTATTGCAGGTGGAACTGTTCGTTCGGAAGATGGTGAGTACCATTCAACTTCATATAGTGACGGTGATGCTTTTGGTACTCTGGGAGGTTATGCTCGAGTTGAGGCGGGGGCTATATTGGCACGTGAATATCCAAATGCCAAGTTAGTAACTACGGGTAAAGGAGGTGCTCTCGATGGAAAGAGTCCAACGCATGCAGAAGTTATGGGACGTGAGCTTCTAGGGCTCGGAGTTGAATCGGGGCGAATATTGCGTGAAGAGATATCAACTACGACAATGAATGGACTTGACCAAGCACTTGTTCTTGCACAAAAGAATCATTGGGAATCTATCATCTTTGTGACCAATGAATTCCATCTGCCACGAGTACACGCGATGTGGAACAGGCTCAATACTTCAGTTGAAGCTCATTTTATTTCTGCAGAAGATGTTATCGTGCGTGTTCGTCCAGAATTTAAACAAGCTTTTGAAGATATAAAAGCTACTCCCGCATATAAAATAAGACTGGAATTTGAAAAGCGCGGCGTTGAAGCCCTTGGTTCTGGCACATATAATACAGCTTCGCCAGAAGACAAAAAAGAACGCCCGGTGTAGTATTAGATGACTTTATGAATATGAAAAACATAAATATTGGTACGCGTAAGATTGGCGATGGAGAGCCAGTTTTTATCATTGCAGAGGTTAGTGCCAATCATCGTGGCAATATACAGACAGCATTGAAAGCTATAGATGCGGCAAGCCATGCTGGAGCAGATGCTGTTAAGTTCCAGCACTTAACCCATGACAAGATAGCCGCAGAACCCCTATCCAATTTTTATAAATCAGCAGAATTGCCGTATGAATGGACCGATAAGCTTGTGGCACGAGCCAGGGAGAAAAATATAATCTTTCTTTCAACACCATTTGATCATGAAGCTGTTGACGTGCTTCATGAGGCTGGTACTCCAGCTTTCAAGGTAGCGTCATATGAAATGACTGATGATATATTGCTCCGATATATTGCCAGGAAAGGCAAACCGATTATTATCTCAACTGGTATGGCGTATTTGGAAGAAGTAAAGCATGCAGTAGATGTAATCAAGCAAGAAGGGAATGATCAGATTATTGTTTTACATTGCGTTTCTCTCTACCCCCCAGAATTTAAAGATCTCAATCTTAAGGCCATACAAACACTTCGTCATGAATTGAACAGGCCAATTGGCTATTCTGATCATGCAGATCCTTCATCAAATGTGGCTACTCTCGGTGCCATAGCGCTTGGTGCCTGTATGATTGAACGTCACATCACTGATTCACAAGAGGGAAATAGTAATGACGACAAGAATTCAATGACTATAGATCAATTTGAAAAGATGATAAAAGAAGTTCGCTCTTTAGAAGCGGCGATGTCTCGTTCTGGGGTAAAGGAGCCGGTTTCTGCTCCTGATCGAGCTGTAGATGAGATAAAAGAACGGGGAACACGTCGCTCCCTCTATGCTCTACGCGATATAAAGAAAGGTGAATCTCTGGATGCTTCAATGATAATTACCTTGCGACCTATGCGTGGTATTGAGCCTAAAGATCTAGAAAAGATCATAGGTAAAAAGACCATTCGTGCAATTTCTGCCCGTTCCCCGATTACTTATAACGATCTAGAAGCATGAAGAAACATTTTGGAAAGATTTTGGATAAAAAAGAAGGTGTAAAAGTTGTTGATTGCAGAGCATGTGGTTTTGCTCATGTCTACCCAATACCTACTGAAGAAGACTTAAAAAAATTCTACGAGCAGGAATTTTATCAACATGAAAGACCGAATTATTTTAAAGAAACTAGAGAAGATCTACCTTGGTGGATGGCGACCTACAATAATTACTATAAACTTTTAGAAAACCGTACCAAGGGCCGCACCCTCCTCGATATTGGATCAGGTCCTGGACACTTTTTGAGTTGTGGAAAGAAACGAGGATGGAAAACTGTTGGCATAGAACCTTCATCTATGGCGGCAAAATATAGCAATAAACGTGGGCTTGTAACCATCAATAATTTTTTCATTTATGATCGAGCCAAAGAATTGGGACTCTTTGATGTTGTACACGCTGCTTTGGTATTGGAACATGTACCAGATCCAATCGGTTTTATTAATGATATGAAAAAGATGTTAAAAAAAGGTGGACATATTGCTATTTTTTGTCCTAATGATTACAATCCTCTCCAACTTATTTTGCGTCAGAAGCACAATTTTAAGCCATGGTGGGTAGTGCCAAAACACCATCTTAATTATTTTACTATAGAAAGTATGAATCGATTGCTGGAACGTTTAGGTTTTATTATTGAAGATGTTATAGGAACATTTCCACTGGAAACTTTTCTATTATCAGGTAGAAACTATGTAGATGATCATACCGTAGGGCGCGCCTGTCACAAAGATCGCAAGGCTTTTGAGTTAATGTTTTACAAAAAAGATTCTGGTATACTAAACAACCTCTATACTGGTCTGGCTACTCTAGGCATTGGGCGGGAATTTATGATTATTGCTAAAAAGAAATAATATGAAAAAATCATCATCAAAAAAACGTTCTGCAATATGGCTATTTGCTGGTGGGCCCATGCAACGCCCTGTGGCGGAGAAAATTAAAGAACGTGGTTATACACTCATTTTGACCGATGGTTCACCAGAATGTGTTTTACGCTCGATGGCGGATGAATTTATTCATCTCGATACTTTCGATATTGAAAAAAATATCGCAAAAGCAGATGAGCTTAATGAAAAATATGAGATCAAAGCAATATTTACTTCTGGTGCCGATTGTCACGAGACTGTGGCTAGAGTTGCGCGCCACCTAGGACTTCCTGGTATTGATCCGGAAATTTCACATACCTGCCGTTACAAATACGAAACACGTGCTGTTTTGACTAAAGCGGGCATTCCGCAGCCCAAATTTAAAGTAGTCAAAACACACACCGAAGCTCTGGAAGCTTTGCGGGAAATTGGCGCTCCTGTTGCACTTAAACCACCTAACAATTCTGGTAGTCGTGGATTTTCTCATATTGAATCTGAAGCAGATCTAACCAAAGAAGTTTTTGAACGTGCAGTAAAAAATGGCACTGTCGGTTCGGCAATAATTGAAGAACTGCTCATTCCAGTTTCAGGTGAGATTGCGGAACAATCGGTAGAGACCATGTGGTATGACGGAAAAATGACTTGGTTGAATTGGGTCGACCGTCTTTTTCGCAAAGATTTTGATCTTATTCCTGGATTATGGACAGAGAGTGAAAATCCATACAAAAACACATCTTGGGCGGTTGAGCTGGCCCATATAAATCCTGCAGTACATAAAGAAAGTGTTAGACAGGCCGCCGAGGATATGATTCGCCAAGCTGGTATTGCTCTAGGGATGGATAAACAAAAAGGTGGTCATGTATTGAAGGCCGATCTAATGCTCACACCTGATGGACCACGTATTATAGAACTTACACCACGTCTTTCTGGTGGATGGGACTCGTCATGGTCTACGCCACGTCGTGGTGCCGATTTTATCGGAGGAATGCTAGGCTTTGCGTTGGGTGAAAAGTTGACACCGGAATACAAAAAGCGTTATTTTACATATCATGATGAAGCACTGTTTGCGTCTATGCTCGCGCAGGTTGAGATAGATGCCCAGGATTGCATTGGCCGACGTTTTGCTCTTGGTGCAGCATATGATAGAACAGATTCTTTACGTGAAGCAAATAAGGACTTGAGTGCTAAGAAATTTATTTCATGAAAAATAAACAAAAAATAGCGACTTGTGTCTGGTGCGGAAACAGGGGAAAGAAAGTATTCCATGCTCAAATCCTCTGGGAAGATCTGGATTCAAGTTGGTATAAGTGTAGGGTTTGCGAAAGTCTAATGATTTTACCGAGACCGCCTAAGGAGGTGATCAGAAAGGTTTATGAAAATGATTATCTCAATAAGAGGTTACAACCACACCCTGGTGTAGATTGTAGAATCAGATATTCAAAGAAGTATCGTCCCATTGTTTTTGAGGAATACACCATGTCTCTTACGGATATTGATATAAATAAACAAGATGTAAAATCGATTCTGGATTTTGGTTGTGCGGACGGAGTTTTTCTTGAGTTTTGTAAAAAGTATTTTAATGCTAGCACCAAATTGTACGGAACTGATCTGTCAGAAGGGATGCTTGATCAGGCCAAAAAGAATGGATGGAATGTGTTTCCTCTTAAGGATACGAATACCGTTAATATGAAATTTGATCTTATTACTTTGTGGGATGTGATAGAACATGTTGAGGATCCTGCGGCGGTCATAGGAATGTTGAAAAAGTTACTTACTCCTAAAGGACGGATTTTTCTAGAGACACCAAGATTTGGTATCCTAGGAGAACTTTATGGAGATAATTGGCCTCATCTTTTGCCAGTGCAACACTTGAGTTTGGCCTCAAAAGAGGGTATGGAAATGCTCGCGAAACGAATGGGACTCATTATAGATAAATATTGTAGCTTTGGTGCAAATGCACCAAGTATGATAGTTCCTCAACCATACAAAAGAGTGTTTGATCAGATGGCCAAAAGATTGGGCTTTGGTGACGTACAGATTTTGAGTTTGAAATGCAAGATTTGATTATGTATAGTGATGTGATAATATGACAACATATGACATATCAATGGTCCAATAAAGCACAACTCGATACTCTTAAAGTGACAGGAAAGGACGATATTCTTGTATTTGAGGCGCCGGGTGAACATGCTCAGGTTTTCTTAAAAAACAGCAATATAGAGAAGGTAATTTTCACTGCAACTGGTAAAAAACCAGTAGTTATTAGTCCCAAAGAAGCGCATCCTATGGTAGTTGGTGAGGGGAATGCACAGCGGGACGTTTATCACTACCTAAAGCCGAACGGCCCGGCACCTACAATGCGTCTTGGTATTACCGTGCATCGTGGTGAAGGTACATGGTCAAGTTTGCCACACGATTTTGAACTAAATACAGAACCGGGATTTGAAGAAGTCTTCTTCTACATTATTGATGGTGCGAATCAGCGTGGGATACAAGTAGGTAAGGGTGTTTGGTACGACAACACTGCCGTTGATACCGTTTGGCAAATAAAGGATCATACCTTCGGCACAGTGCCTATGGGGTATCATCCTGTAGTAGGCGAGCCCAGGGTTCATGTTTCGTATGTATGGGTCTATCTAGCTAAGAAAAAGACATGGGAAAAAGTAAAATAAATATTATGACCTCATATAAGAATAAAAAAGTAGCGGTAGTAATCGGTGCAACCGGTAACCTTGGATTGGCTATTGTGGAGGCTTTGAAAAAAGCGGGATATAAAATAGATAAAACATGGAATAATGCCAATCATCCTGATGCGAAACTTGCTTCATCGTATAAAAATCTTCCTGCCCATATTGATTTGGCAGTGTATGCCGCAGGTATAAATCTAGTCAAGCCAGTTCAGGAGATAACAGAACAAGAGTGGGATGAGGTGCTGAACGTAAATTTGAAAGGAGCTTTTCTTTTTGCACGTGCTGCATATCCCGGACTAAAGGATGCAAAGGGTACATTTGTGACTGTCACATCCATGAACGCCAGATATCCATATCCAAATCGTGCCGCTTACACTACCTCTAAAGCCGGACTGGAGGGCTTGACTAGACAACTGGCCGTAGAGTGGGGTCAGTATGGTATTTCTACACATGCTATACGACTTGGGCCACTCAATAAGCTCATGAAATCGACAAAAGCAAACCCTCTTATTCTTGAAGCTACAAAGAAACGTTTACCACAACACGAACTTATTCCCCCTGAGGCAGTCGCTAAATATATTGTGATGCTTGGAGATGGTGTATCCCAATGGGTAAATGGTGCGGTCGTAGATTTTGAAGCTGGCTTTACCTTGAATGCCTATCCATTGCTTTGATTGACATGTATCAAAAATTTGGTATTGCAACACGTTTTTATGGGCTCTCAGAAGGAGACACAGAACGTCTTGTTACATGGGTCGATGCGGCACTTGCGATCGTGCCACCAAGTAGTATTTTTGTTGCGATAAATTCCGAAGTAGATCTTGCCGGGAGTTATGATTTTATGAAAAATAAATATCCGAAAGTTAATGCCTTTCCGGTAACACCATGGGGTAAGGTGGTGCAAGCACCTAATGCACTTCTTATAAAAAGCGCAGAACAAGATATGGACCACTTATTATTTGTAAGTACGGAATATCCAGTTACCAAATATGTGGTTTCGTTACTTCAGTCACATTTTGATGAACGAACACTTGTGGTAGGCGCCAGTCTCTCGGGCCATGATATGAAAGCATCATCAGGAAAGAGTATTTTAGTAAAGAATGCTAGTGGTTTACAGATTCCATGGAATACATGTGCGTTATGGTCTATTAAACGTCTTGTGCATACAGGTTTTGTTCTGGCGGCTGATTCATTGCACGACCCTGATAACGCTGGTATGGAAGAAATGGGAACTATTGCTGCTCAACAGATATTGTGGCCAGGTAAGGCAGAAGCCAAACTGATCGTTCCTCGTGATTGTGATCTTGTTATCAATACTCACGGGTGGAACATCAAACGTCACGATAGGTATCTACAGAATCTGAAATCAAAAAATATCCGTTCTGCGGCACAGCTGGAACGATTGTCTTTGCCGACTCCAGATGTACTGCACATAAACGAATAGTGTGGCATTTGACGCATAACGCTGATATAGTTTTATCAAGACGACGATATGAAAAACACGATAAAAACCATTTGGATTACGTTTGTTAAATATCGTTGGCACGTACTTGCCTTGGTGGCATTTGGTATTTTGAGCCCCCTTCTTGAGGGTATTGGCATCAATGCAGTTGTTCCACTCATGTCCTTTTTTATGGGAGGCGGAGGAGCCGCAACTGATTTTATAAATGAAGCCGTTCAAGCATTTTTTAGTTTTTTTCATATACCATTCAGTTTTCGGTACGTACTTGGTTTTATTTTGGGACTTTTCATACTAAGAGCAGTTTCCGTTATTATATTTGGTTATATTCGTGGTTGGATAAGTGCAGATTTTCTCGGTAAAGAGAGCGAGGACGTGATGCGTCGCACGCTCCTTTCTTCATGGTCTTTTTCTCTCAAGCAGAAGATAGGTACAATGCACAATACTCTTGTGCGTGATGTCCAACAAACAGGAGGTCTTCTGGGGGCGGTGGTTCAGGTGATACAGTCTTTCAGTGGCTTTCTCATGTATCTCTTGGTGGCGATAAATATTTCTCCAATGATGACTTTCTATGCAGTGGGTGGAGGAGCGGTTCTTCTATTCTTATTGCGGCCATTTTTGAACCGTACAGAACGTCTAGGCAAACAAACTGCAGGAGTCGAGAAACAATTTGCCCAATTTCTAAGTGAACACATTATAGGGATGAAATCAATTAAGGCTTCTGGAGTCGAACGTACCGCTATTGCTAATGGCGCAGCCCATATTCGCCTCTTGCGACATCTGTCTATAAGACAATCATTTGTCGGAACATTGAGTACCAGTTTTTTCCAACCTTCCGCAATTGTTCTTGTTGTGTTGCTTTTTTTGTTAACCTATCATACTCCAGAATTCAATATCATATCTTTTGCCGCCTCTCTGTATTTGATTCAAAAGATATTTGCATATCTTGAGTCTGGACAAAATGCAATGCAATCTGTTAGAGGGTTGTTGCCATATGCCAAAAACCTTGCGGATTTTAAACATAATCTAGATATATATCGCGAATCAGCGGAAGGTGCAGAACCATTTGTTTTCAACAAAGAGTTTGCCTTTAAATCCGTTTCTTTTTCTTATGAAGACGGTAAAACGATTCTTGATTCTGTTGATTTCTCTGTAAGAGTAGGAGAAACAGTGGGAATTGTTGGTCCGTCTGGTGCCGGCAAAACATCTGTTGCCGATCTTATTTTACGTCTTTTTAAACCCAATCACGGGTCGATACTTGTTGATGGAGTACCTAGTACCTCAATATCACTTGAGGAATGGCGGACCCATATTGGTTACGTGTCACAAGATGTATTTTTGATTAACGACACTATTGAAGAAAATATAAGATTTTATAATAAAAAATTAACAAAAGAAGATATAGAAAGTGCTGCAAAGCAGGCCAATATTTATGACTTTATTATGGGATTGCCTGAAAGATTTAAGACGACGACAGGAGATAGGGGGGTTATGCTTTCTGGTGGTCAACGTCAACGTATAGCACTTGCTCGTGCACTTGCTGGTAAACCGTCACTTCTTATCCTGGATGAGGCCACAAGCGCCCTTGATCATGAATCTGAAAGATTAGTGCAAGAATCGATTACGAACTTACAAGGTAAAATGACGGTTTTTATTATTGCCCACCGTCCATCTAGTGTAGTTGACGCAAATAAAATTATTGTATTGAACGATGGGCGTATTGTAGAATGTGGTCGCCCAGAGGAATTAATAAAAAATCAGAATTCATATTATTACAAAATGCAACATAACTCTAGTGTTGTATAGTTTGATGTTATCACTATAGTTAAAATAATTTACAGTGCTAGCGGATATTGGCCGGTGTGATATAGTAGCGACATTATAATTTTACAATAATTTTTTTTATGACTCTCCAGAAAACCCTACGTATCATAGTTCTTGCCGCTCTCTTCTTCATCCCAATATTTCCTCTCATCGTCGCTAACTCTTTCTTTTTTCCATTCATAACTGGTAAGGCTTTTTATTTTCGTCTGTTAGTCGAGTTAGCATTTGCTTCTTGGATAATATTGGCATTTTTGGATGCCAAATATCGTCCTAAGTTTACATGGCTTACGATAGGAGTGACTGCATTTACGGTGATTGCTCTCCTTGCAGACTTGCTCGGAGTCAATCCAGCGCGAAGCATCTGGTCAAACTTTGAACGTATGGAAGGTTGGATAGTGATCATCCATTTATGGGCATTTTATATGGTAGCGACAAGTTTGTTTGGTTCTAATGATGAAAAATCGTCCTCTTCAAACGAAAGCAAGAAACTCTGGCATCGTTGGATAAATTTCTCATTGATCGTTGCATTCATCGTAGCTATATATGGTTTGTTCCAATTGTTCGGTTGGGCGGCAATCCATCAGGGTAGTTCTCGTCTGGATGCTTCCTTGGGAAACTCGGCATACATGGCGGTCTATATGCTCTTCCATGCATTTTTGGCAGGATATCTTTTCTTTGACTTCCGAGTCAAGAAGGTCGCCAAGAATGAAAGGACTATG
Source organism: Minisyncoccota bacterium (assembly GCA_041663145.1). Lineage (GTDB taxonomy): Bacteria > Patescibacteriota > Minisyncoccia > Phycocordibacterales > PALSA-1337 > C7867-002. The sequence goes on along the minus strand of JBAZRG010000004.1, from coordinate 35,692 downwards.
GCAAATCTTTGGCATTGGTCATACGCTGTGCTTGCAGTTTTATTTGCATTTATTCTTCTGGAAACTCAGACAAGAGGTTCCATACTCGGACTTATAGGTGGAATAATGTTGGCTTTGATTGTCTATTCGATATTCGGCAAAAAAGAGCAAAAGAAATGGCGCTTGATATCAACCGGCATTTTGGCATTCATAGTTATTCTGGGCGTCATATTCTGGTTCAATCGTCATCAGCCATTTATTGAACAGAATCCTATTCTCGGCCGATTCTCGAACATTTCTTGGAATGAATCCTCAAACCAGGCCCGTCAGTTCATCTGGCCAATGGCTATAAATGGAGCGTTGGAAAGACCGATACTCGGCTGGGGACAAGAGAATTTCAATTATATATTCAATGCGAATTACAATCCGAAGATGTACTCTCAGGAACAATGGTTCGATAGGGCACACAGCGTCTTTCTGGACTGGTTTGTAGCAGGAGGATTTTTGGGTTTGATTGCCTATCTGTCATTGTACGTTTTCTTCTTATTGGCTGTATGGAAATCTGATATAGGGATAGCCAAGAAAAGTGTATTGATAGGACTTTTGGCAGGATATTTCGTTCATAATATATTCGTCTTCGACAACTTGGCCAGTTACGTCATGTTCTTTGCTGTGCTTGGTTTAGCCAATTCTTGGCAGGAAGGCCGTCTGATAAAACAACTGGGATCAAAACCGGTTTCAGAAGAAGTGGTTGAATATGTCGTCGCTCCGATAGTAATCGTCATCTTGGTCTTGATATTTTATTTCGTTCAATTCCGACCGGTACAGGCAAATACACGTCTGATCAGTGCGATGATGTCTTGTGGTGGTCCGACTCCTGACGTCACTCTCTTTGGTAATGCTTTGCGCGTTGATTCTTATCTAGCAAATCAAGAAATCCGAGAACAGCTTTTGTCTTGTACGATGAGGATAGTAAATGACGCGCAGATTTCGACACAAGCCAAACAGTCATTCTTTGCTGTCTCAAACGAACAGATTCAGGCACAGATCGAAGCAACTCCGAAAGATGCTCGTATATATACTTTGGCGGGTTCACTTATGTCTGGTATAGGTCAATACACTGGCGCATTGCCTCTATTTACAAAAGCTCATGAATTGTCACCAAAGAAGCAAACTATTTCTCTCGAATTGGCGGCGATATATCTGAATACTGGCGAGATCAAAAAAGCTGTTGAGCTTTTGAAAGTAACATATGAATCAGAAAAGAGCTTCAAGCAGGTTCGAGATGCCTATGCTATGGCGCTGGTAGCGAGCGATAAAGAAGCTGAAGCCAAAGCATTGTTCGGTGATACTCCGGAAATATTCGAAACTGTACAGATGGCTCAGGCATATCTGGCTATAGAACAATATGGTAAAGCTGAAAATATATATTTGAAGTTGGTAGCTCAAAATCCAAGTAACATAGACTATCAGGTCCGTTTGGCTCAGATCCAATATACGGCTGGGTTTACGAATAAAGCTATAGCGACAATGAGAAATATTTCGAAGAATAATCCTGAATTGAAAGATCAGGTTGAAGAGGCAATAAAGGGGATTGTGAAGTAGAAGATTCTGTAACCCCTGACAACATTATGTCTCCCCGTAGCCTGCGGGCGCTAACGCTGGTCACAATCCTCGGCGTACGGAGAGACATAATGTTGTCAGGGGGTTACATTCATAGATATCCCCAGTGGAGGGTATTGCATTTATTCACAATATGTGTTAGGATACCCCCATGAGTACCCGAGTGGGCACTCCCAATACAAATGTCTCGCAAAGTGGGCTCTCGGGCCCTTTTTGCGTTTTACTGAATCAAAAAACGTTGTATTTAAAACCGTTAATGCACAAATAATTAACTTTTTCTGACTTTCAGGTTATAATTGAATACAGATTGTACCAAATGATGGCGACGGCTGTACTCATAAAATTTAGACATTTTATTTGGAGCTCACACCCGTCGCCATCATTGGGCGCAAATGCGATAGAAATAAGGTAGAATCAACTTCATACTCGTTTGCACGAAAATAAGAACACACTCTGATGTTAATGCAAGAAAACGTAATTTTATCTTCATATACCACTTTTCATTTGGGCGGTCCGGCCCGATTTTTTTGCAGAGTTGAGACGGAAGATCAATTGTTGGAGGCGGTAGAGTTTGCAAATAAAAAAAAGCTGCCAATTCTCATATTGGGAGGTGGATCAAATGTTCTCATTTCTGATTCGGGTTATGCAGGACTGGTGATAAAAATAGAGATTATGGGGATCGATTGGCAATATGATAATGATGGGGATGTGATCGTCAATGTTAGAGCGGGTGAAAATTGGGATGAATTTGTAAAACAGACTGTCGATCGCGGTCTGTATGGTCTGGAAGCATTGTCTGCTATACCGGGTACGGTTGGAGCGGCACCGATACAGAATATCGGAGCTTACGGTGTCGATGTGGCAAATCACATAGAAAAGGTTAGAGCACTCGATATGAATACTTTGAAGTATGTTTATCTTTCAAAAGATGAATGCCAATTTGGTTATCGGGACAGTATATTCAAAAAAAGAAAAGGTCTTTATATTGTTTCATCTGTGGTGTTTAAGATTTCCAAATCCGGTCGAGTCAAGATGAACTACGCCGATGTCAAAGAATATTTTGCCACCAAACAAATCACAGATCCTACATTGGTCGAAGTCAGACAAGCTGTCATAGAAATAAGACACAATAAACTGCCTGATTGGACAAAGTGGGGGACCGCGGGATCATTTTTCAAAAATCCGATCATTACCGCCGAACATTTTGATAAACTTAAAACTAAATATCCTGGACTGGTAGGTTTTAGCGATAAAGATGGTAAAGTCAAAGTCTCATTGGGCTGGATACTCGAACACGTTTGTAATGTTAAAGGTGTACTTGTTGGTAATGTTGGGACTTATAAGAAGCAGGCACTGGTTCTGGTAACCAAGCCAGGCGCAACTTCCAGTGAAGTCGTAGCTTTTGCAAAAAATCTTATGAATGAAGTCAAAGAGATGACGGATATCGATGTCGAAGTAGAGGTTGATTGGACCGTAGCGTAGAAACTTTCCAGTAACAACTTCCCTCCCGTGCTCCGAGGATGGGTAGCCAGCGATTAGTGAGCGCGATCGAGCACGATCGCCTACTGGGGAGGAGACGGGAGGGAAGTTGTTTCTGGGAGGTTTCTACGTATTTTTTTATTAGCTCAAATGTGATAGAGTCAAATCTACTCAGATGTCATTTTTAAGCAAATTAATGGGTAAATCCCAGACCAATGGGGTCAAAAGATTTGAACCATCAGCGAAGACAATAAATACCTTTGAGGAGGCACTCAAGGCTATTTCTGATATCGAACTGCGGGCAAAGACTGATGAATTTCGTAGACGTTTGGAAAAAGGTGAAAGTCTGGAGGATATCATGCCAGAAGCATTTGCGGTGGTCCGCGAAGCTTCGCGTCGCACTCTCGGTCAGCGTCACTTCGATGTACAGCTCATAGGAGGTATGGTTCTCAATTCAGGTGCGATTGCCGAGATGAGGACAGGTGAAGGTAAGACTCTAGTGGCGACGCTTCCAGCCTATCTAAATGCACTTTCCGGTAAGGGGGTCCATATTGTCACCGTGAACGATTATCTCTCACGTCGAGATGCGGTTTGGATGGGACAGATCTATTCATTCCTTGGTTTGTCAGTCGGAGTCATAAATCACGAATCTTCTTTCTTATATGACAAATCCGAAGGAGGTCAAAGCGACAAAGTAACTGATGGTGACAACGGAGCTGGTGATCCACTCGACAAAACACGTGATGAACTTGGAGCTTTCAAAGTCGTACATGAATTCTTACGACCCGTTACAAGGCACGAAGCCTACATGGCGGATATCACATACGGCACGAACAATGAATTTGGCTTCGACTATTTGCGAGACAATCTGGAATACAGCCGTGATCGTCTGCGTCAAAGAGAGCCGAACTACGCCATCGTCGATGAGATCGATTCGATCCTGATCGATGAAGCTCGAACACCACTCATCATATCCGCGCCGACTCGCGATGCTGAGGCTACTTACAAACAATTCGCAAATTTGGTAAAAAGATTCAATGTTGAAGAGGACTATACGGTAGATGAAAAACACCATTCTATTTCTTTGACTCAAGCGGGAATCAGCAAAGCGGAGAGGGAATTGGGAATAGAAAATATCTATACGGACAAAGGCATCAAATCTGTTCATCATCTGGAAACAGCGATCAAAGCCAAATCTCTCTATCACAACGATAAAGAATATGTGGTAAAGAATAATGAGATCGTTATCGTCGATGAATTTACCGGACGACTCCAGCCGGGCAGACGCTGGTCGGATGGTTTGCATCAGGCAATAGAAGCCAAGGAGGGAGTCTCGATTCAACAAGAGTCCAGGACATACGCTTCGATCACTTTCCAGAATTTTTTCCGCATGTATCCGAAGATCTCCGGCATGACTGGTACTGCCGCCACATCGGCTGAAGAATTCTATAAAGTATATGGACTCGAAGTTTTCGCGGTACCTACGAATGTACCGGCAGTCCGCAAGGATTATAACGATCAGATTTTCAGGACAGAGATCGGTAAATACAAAGCCATAGCGAGAAGAGTCAAACAATCGCATGACAAGGGTCAGCCGGTCTTGATCGGTACGGTTTCGATCGAGAAAAATGAGCTTCTATCTCAGTTTTTGAAGGCTGAAGGCGTGGCTCATGAGATCTTGAATGCAAAAAATCATGAAAGAGAAGGAGAGATCATCGCTCAAGCTGGAAAAGCTGGAGCTGTAACCATAGCCACAAATATGGCTGGTCGCGGAGTGGACATCAAGCTCGGAGGAAATCCGAATACTAGAGAGTCGGCTCTGGCGGTCAAAAACGCCGGAGGACTTTTCGTTCTTGGTACCGAAAGACATGAAGCACGACGTATAGACAATCAGCTTCGTGGCCGTTCTGGCCGTCAGGGTGATCCTGGTGAAACTCAATTTTTCGTATCACTCGAAGATTCACTGATGAGAGTTTTTGCTTCGGATACATTAAAATCGATGATGGGTCGCCTAGGTGTTGCTGACGACGAGGCCATTGAGCATAAACTCATTTCGAAAGCACTAGAATCAGCTCAGCAAAAAATCGAAGGATTCAATTTTGATTCTCGTAAGCATGTTTTGGAATTTGACGACATCATCAATCACCAGCGCGGAGCGATATATAGCCGTCGCCGCAAATTACTTTTGGGTACCGAAGATGATGTCTATGCTGAGTTAAATAGAACGCTAGGTTTGGATGCCGTCAGTCCCGACACAATAGAGACTGTCGAGGATAGTACTTCAAATAATAATGCACTTGTAGAGACTATAAATAAAAAGATATCAGAATTTGGTCGTGAAGCATTCCTTGGTGCAGTCCGCATTATATTGTTGCAAGCTATCGATATGTATTGGGTGGAGCATCTCGAAGTCATGGATCATACTCGTTCGAGTGTCAGTCTCCGCGCTTATGGTCAGAGGGATCCTCTGGTTGAATACAAAAAAGAAGGATTGCGCCTATTCAAGGAGATGCAAAACGCCATGAGTGAACAGATCCGAAAAGTTATCCCACATATAGTGCCGATCGAAAATGGTCAACCGATTTCTGCTAAAAACGTCGCACAAGATGTAGAACTAAAAGAGGTTCATGAAAACGCTCAGGTGATCGGTGCAGGGGATGGTTCAGTTGGTGGAACTGAAGGAGATCATAAATCAAGCAACGAGCCAGTCACAGGTCGTAATGATTTGTGTCCTTGTGGATCTGGAAAGAAATACAAGAAGTGTCATGGGAAATAATATGAAGAAATTACTGACACTTTGCATAGTTCATCAGCATCCAAAAATATTGCTTGGAATGAAAAAGCGCGGTTTTGGAGCGGGAAGGTGGAATGGATTTGGCGGAAAAGTTGCAACAACTGAAACAATAGAGGATGCGGCCAAAAGAGAATTACAGGAAGAAGCGGGAATAGGAGCAAAAAATCTTGATAAGGTTGGAGTCATAGATTTCGAGTTCAAAGGCAACCCTGAGATTTTGCAGGTCCACATTTTCAAGACAGACGATTTTTCGGGGGAACCGACCGAAAGTGAAGAGATGAAACCACAATGGTGGCACGTAAATGAGATTCCATTCAAAGATATGTGGCCTGATGATATACATTGGATGCCGTTATTCTTAAGTGGAAAGAAGTTTAAAGGAAAATTTCTTTTTGGAGATGGTGATATTATCATTGAACAAAAATTGGTTGAGGTGGAGGAAATCTGATGGAGAAGACTGTTCTACGAGCTTGGTGAATACTGTTTCTCAACGACATGCAATGTGATTTGAACCCCGAACAAATTGCCCATATTTGAGTAGTTCCATCTGCTCAAATATGGTTGCAATTTGGAGTGGGTGACCTTGCGTGTCGTTGAGAAACAGTATTCACCAAGCTCTATGTACCCTTTTATTTGCATCTAAAGTGTGTTAATGTACAGACATGACTTCTAGGATCTCATATTACTTCTTCTTCGTATTACTACTTTGCGCGGCGGTAGCGGCAATACTTATATTTTTGCCGTTCTTGACACCTCTCGTCTTGGCAGTAGCAGCCGCAGTCATCGCTTTTCCTTTATATAGGAAAATACTGACCTTGATTGGCGAAACTGATTTGAAACGAAATATCTCTTCATTCCTGACCGTACTTATTGTCCTTATCGTAGTACTCGTTCCACTATTCTTCGTCATAGCCAAGATCTATTCTGAAGTCCAGACTTTGTACGCTCTTCTCCTCGATGAATCTGGCCGCTCACAAGTCATCTCTTCTTTGAATTACGTCTCGCAGGGCATATCAAATGCCATGTTGAATACATTTCCCGCTTACTCTTTCGATTCATTGAATGTTGCTGAATATCTGAAAAGCGCCTTGGCCTGGGTCTTCGGCAATCTCGACGTCATATTCAACAGTTTTGCCAAAGTCGCCGCCTACGTCTTTGTCTTCTTGATGGCCTTGTTCTATTTCTTGCGGGACGGAGAATTTATAAAAAGAAAATTTATCTCATGGAGTCCACTCCTGGATGCTCATGATGAATACATAACACTCACTATGAAGCGTGCCGTTCGATCGGTTTTCATCGGAACGATCACGGTAAGTGTCATTCAAGGTACATTGACTGGTATCGGTTTCTTCATATTTGGTATACCAGCTCCAGCTGTCTGGGGTAGTATAGCGGCGGTAGCGGCTATGATACCGGCTTTGGGTACTAGTCTCATCATCGTACCAGGTGCCATATATCTCATCGCTATCGGTCAATACACATTTGCGGTCGGTTTACTCTTGTGGGGAGCGTTGGCTGTAGGTCTTATCGACAATCTGCTCGGTCCTTATCTCATAAATCGCGGTATTCGTGTTCATCCATTTCTGATACTCATATCTGTGTTGGGTGGTTTGGCAACATTCGGTCTTATTGGTTTTGTCTTGGGACCACTTATACTAGCTTTCCTTTTTGCTCTACTCGATATATATCGCAGAACTTTTAGTGCGGAAGATCGTGAAGAGATGGGTCAGAGTTCAACTCCTAGATCAGAAGCGACACAGAACACAAAAACAATTGGTTCATTAGAGATCAATACGAAATAAATAATGGCCTTCATAGACGAAATACAATTTCACGTCAAAGCTGGCGACGGTGGCAAAGGTGTCACACGTTGGCGTCATGAACGTGGTAAAGAATATGCCGGTGCCGCCGGCGGTAACGGTGGCAAGGGTGGGGATGTTTTCGTGCGCGCCGTCCGAGATGTAAATATGTTGGCCAGACACAAAGCCAAGAAAGTTTTTCGAGCAGGCAATGGTGAAGATGGTATGAATGGTAGCAGGCAGGGAAAAAGTGGTGAAGACGTCACGATCGATTTACCCCTAGGATCGATTGTTATAAATATGGAAAGTGGTCGCAGGATCGAGCTATTGGAAGATGACCAGATCTCAAAAATTTTACACGGTGGAGTTGGTGGTCTCGGCAATGAATATTTCAAAGCTTCAACAAATGTTCGACCGGAACAATCAACGCCGGGCAGAGTCGGTGAAGAAGCTGATTTCAAAGTTGAGCTCGACCTCATCGCCGATGCCGGTCTAGTTGGTCTACCAAACGCAGGCAAGTCTAGTCTTTTGAATGCTCTTACCAATGCCGAAGCCAAGGTTGCTTCGTATGCATTTACTACACTCGATCCAAACTTGGGTGCTATACGCGGTTATGTTTTGGCGGACATTCCCGGACTCATCGAGGGTGCATCGGAAGGAAAAGGTTTGGGTCATAAATTTTTGAAACACATCAAGCGAACGAAGATTATTTTGCATATGGTGTCACTCGAAGATATGAATTCCATCGAAGAATCATACCTCACAGTTCGAAAAGAACTAGAGAAATTTGGAGAAGAATTGGATAAGAAAAAGGAAATTATTATACTTTCCAAGACTGATTTGGCTGATCAGAAATCCATAAAGATGGCAGAAGAAACACTCAAAAAATATAATAAAGATATTCTATTCGTTTCAGTATACGACGACGATTCACTAAAGAAATTATCTGAAGAAATATTAAAGCGACTATCTGTAAAACTGTGAAATAGTTAGCTTAGTGAACATTGTTCCTCAACTCCTCGCAAGGTCACCCACTCCAAATTGCAACCATATTTCAGTAGATGGAACTACTGAAATATGGGCAATTTGTTCGGGGTTCAAATCGCATTGCGAGTCGTTTCGGAACAATGTTCACCAAGCTAACTCAATAGGACACATGTCCAGGAATAGGGAATATAGTCATTCCCGCATGTCCTTAATAGCTTTATCACACCTTATTAAGCTTTTGTGAGCTTATCTATGAGGATTTTCCTTACAATCTCGGGATTGGCGGAACCGCGAGCCAGCTTCATAACCTGTCCGATGAGGTACTGTAGTGAGGCAGTTTTACCGTTTTTGTATTCATTTACGACCGAGACATTGTCCGCGAGAATCTTGACTATCATAGGTTCGAGATCGGCAGAGTCGCTCTTCTGGATGAGGCCATGTTTGTCCGCCAGATCGGTTGGAGATGACGAAGTGTCCTTACTCATATGCGAGAGTAGATCTTTTGCTCCACGAGATGATATGGTACCGGAGGCGATCATGTCTATGAGTTTGGAAAATGAATCTGCAGGAATCATCTCGTGATCTTTATTTTCTTCTCGATTGCGCATACCGAGATAGTCAGTGAGCAAATAATTTGCAGTCAGTCGAATCTTTTTTTGATCACCTTTAAAACTTGAAACAATAGAGTCAAAATAATTTGCAATGTCTGGAGACTCGATAAGGAGGTCGACTTCCTTCACGGTCAACTGATAATCATTTTGAAGACGCTCTCTTTTATTCCACGGCAATTCAGGAATCGTCTCCATCAAAACATCTGGATGAAATTCTTTTATCTCGGAGATTTTCAATTTTGGAATATCAGGATCTGGAAAGTATCGATAGTCATGAGAACTTTCTTTTATTCTCTGAGAAAATGTTTCTTCTTTTTTATCATCCCAACCTCGGGTCTCTTGGACAACCTTACCACCATGAGAGAGGAGGGAAGTCTGACGAGAGATTTCGAAAGCGATCGATTGTTCGAGAGCACGAAATGAGTTGAGATTTTTTATTTCAGTTTTAGTTCCAAACTTTTTATTTTCTGTATCGGACTTCTTAGCGAGAGAAATATTTGCTTCGATGCGCATCTCGCCCTTTTGCATGTTGGCATCACCAACGGAAAGATAGCGGAGTAACAATTGCAATTCCTTTGCGAAAGTGACAGCAGTCTTTGCATCGTGGATGACTGGTTTGGTGACGAGCTCCATGAGAGGCAAGCCCGAGCGATTGAAATCAACTAAACTTTTTTTATGAGTGTCGTGAGTGGACTGAGCAGTGTCTTCTTCTAGATGGATACGCTCTATAGCTATACCAGACAGTTCGCCACCGCTTATGAGTGGATATTTGTACTGACTGATCTGATAGCCTTTTGGTATGTCCGGATAAAAATAATTTTTGCGATCCCATTCTGTAAAGTCCGCTAAGGAACCATTGACTGAAAGCCCAACTCGGAGGACGTGTCGAATAGCTTCCATGTTAAGTACCGGCAAAGTACCAGGGTGACCTAGACAAATAGGGCAAACGTTGATATTTGGCTTCGAAGGTTCAGGATCGTTCGGACAGGAACAGAACATCTTTGAAGCCGTTTTGAGCTCAGCGTGTATTTCGAGGCCTATAGTAGGCACATATTGATTCTCCATGACTACTAGTGTACAGACATAAAGGAATATGAGCAATAGTGGGGCTACACCTCACAAATGCAAAACATTGAGCTTTTTGACCAATTTCTTCTTGGCATAGGACTTTTCTATGGCTTTTGTGTTTGTAGACATAATATCGAGTATTTTCTCAATATCAGAGCGTCTGTATACTCTGTAGTTGTTTATAGGGTGTCTGTAGGCGGTCAATTTGCCAGCCTTGTCCCAATTTCGAAGAGTGAGGGTGGTGACACCAAGCATTTTGGCAGCATCTTTAATTTGAATTAGTTCTTGGGTACTCATGCGACAATTATATCACAATGTATATAAACCTTAATAGAGATATATAAAAACTGTGGATAACTTTATAAACAATGATACTGTTTATAAAGGTTTATATTTACAAAATATGTTTGCGTTAAGTTTGGATTTAATTTTATTATGACATAATTTTGATTTTCAATGAAGTTGTCCGTACGTGTTGCCCCTACTCATTCTTTTAAGAAAATTTTAGATATTATTTGATTTTTTTGTGTAAATTTCAAAAGTGAAGTGTAATTTATTATCCACATCTATATATTTTTTTCGTTGACTGTTAAAATATTGATGTGAGAAATTCTATTGAAATTGAAGGTCGTGAGTTTATCTCGGCGAAGCGAGCTTCCGAGATAGCTAGATACTCACCGGATTATATCGGACAACTTTGTCGAGCTGGATCAGTCAATGCTCGAATGCTCGGTCGCTCTTGGTACATAGAATTGCAATCAATTCTCGAACACAAAAGAAATGCAGATTTGTCTCGATACGTAAATGGAAGAAAAAATATTCGAGTTGTCGAGACTGCTTCCGGAAAATTTATTCCTGAAGAGAGTGCAGTGATATCTTCTACAGAGGTAAATAAAATTGCTCGCAAAGAATCTCCAGCAAAAAGTTCGAATGTCCATACTGAAAATACATCTTCTCTAGCGCATACGGCTGATGCTACCGATGCTACCAAAAATGCAACCAATGCTTCAAATACTTCAAATGACAGTAGCTTTGAAACTGCAAATGTAGAAGGTGAAAAAAAACCTGTAGAAGCCAATAAACTAGGCATATCTCGGATGACGAGCTTTGCGCCTCCTATCAAATGGAACATAAAATATAATAGTGATGATAGGCCTCTTATGCCTGCGCTCAGTTCGAAATCTTCTACATCGATTTCGAATTCAGATCAAATAATTGGATCGGATATTAAGAAACAAAGACTAGAAAATCTCGAAAATAAGCTGGGTGCAAATAGAATGGGTGGTAATATAATCGAGAATGGTGAAATAGTCCGCAATATTCAAAGACGTACAATTGCTCGATTGTTGATGAATACTACATTAATATTCATTGGACTCTTTGGTATATATGGAATATTGAGTGGTCGGATCGATCTCGATTCAACAGATAGAAATATGGCGGCAGGAGTTAATGATGCGCTTGTATATTCTAGTGGATTGGCTTCGGATGTCATAAAGAAACCTATCGATCAGGGTTCGAATCTCATAAATGTAGTCGCAAGTACTATCAAGGAACGATCAAATATCGCATATTCCGAAGGTCGTACATGGTTTGTCTCATCGATGAGGCAGCTTCTAGGTATCAAGGATATTGGAAGTATCACATATATTGTAAGGCCATTATCTCCATCTCCTAAGGTTACAACTTCTGCTGTTCGAGTTGCGGTCAACAAAAGTATCGCCACTACTACATATATAGTATCGAGAGGCGGACCTTCATATGAATATGTTGACGCTCGTTTTGCTTATTTGGAACAAAGTCTGATCAACTTGGCTGATTTTGAAAGACGCCAAACAAATGCCACACAAGATTCTATAGGTAGATCGGTCTCGAGCGGTTCGAGTGTAACGACTTTTACAGGAACTATCGCATTTTCGAGTGTGACTGCTACGCCGACAACTTTGGCTGGTTACGGTATCACTGATTTTGATTCAGCTATCAATACTTATGTCGGAGCTTCAACTACGATCGCCAAACTCTATGAAGAAAATGTCTTTAGTGCTTTGCAAACTTTTAGTTATGCTTCAACAACTGCGATTTCGGCAACGACGATTTGCCTCACCGGTGATTGTAGAACTTCATGGCCTGTAAGTGGAGGTGGCGGAGAAGTTACATGGGCAACGACGACTTCAAGTGTTGGAGGACAACTCGTAAATTATTCAAACAGCAATACCGACATCATCGCTATCGGTTCAAACTCCACTACCACTGCAAAAATATTCTTTGATCCAAATACGAACACATCATATTTCAATGGTTCGGTCGGCATCGGCACCACCTCTCCATACGCCAAACTTGCAGTCGATGGTCGTGGTGTCTTCAATCAGGATGTGAGAGCAAACTACTTCACAGCAACATCCACATCGATTGCCTCAACATTCCCATACGCCTCGACCACCGCTCTCTCAGCCACAACACTTTGTTTGACTTCAGATTGCCGAACAGCATGGCCAACTGTTACTGCCTTTGATTGGTTACAACAATCAAACATCTTCTCTGTAAACTCACTCACACCATCTTCAACTCTCCCTATCTGGATCAAATCAACTGCCACCTCTACATTTGCAGGAGGCATCGAATCTTGGGACAAGATCGGTGCTCCGTATTTCAATGCAACATCTTCAAGTGCAACCTCAACGTTTGCTGGAGGTTTGCAGGCGGGGGGTAGTTCGGGATTGTATGTTTTGAATAATGGTAATGTGGGAATTGGTACAGTTGCACCAAGTGCTACGCTACACATTGCTGGCAGTTTGAAAGCAACTACAGGAAACTTCAGTGGTTCAGTATGGATGAATACAGATTCATATTTCTATAGCACTCTTCAAGGATATAGTGGCGGTATTGCTAAGATAAGCTTTAATCCTGTAACAAATGGAAACAGTTACTTTAATACAGGTGGCAACGTCGGCATCGGCACAACCTCCCCATACCAAAAACTCTCAGTCGCAGGTGGAAACATCCACGTCGGTGGCGTAGTCATCTCAACATCAACCACAGCCTCATCTGTCTTCCCATACGCCTCGACCACCGCTCTCTCAGCCACAACACTTTGTCTCACAAGTGATTGTAGAACTTCATGGCCTGTAGATACAACATCTTCCTCAACACTTCTTTCAGATGCAAACAATTGGACAGGATCAAATACATTTAACTCTGTAACAACTAGTGGTATCACAGTCGGCTCACTAAACGGTCCTTTGCAGGCAAACAATGGTGTAGTATCTGCCACAACATCGATTGGAGTAATATATGGAGGTACAGGCGCTAACAGCTTCACTGGAGGACAACTAGTATATGGAAGTGGCACAGGTGCCTTGAGTTCTGTCGCTACAGGAACAATATCGAGCAGTGGAGGAATATCTGTTACAGCAAATCGTTCTGTGATCGGCGGTGCTCTCAGTATTGCTTGCGACATAGCTTCAGCTTCACAAGCAGGTTGTATATCATCTACAGATTGGTCGACATTCAATTCAAAAGTTGGTACATATGATTGGGTTCAACAATCCAATGTCTTTGGTGTAAATTCTCTAACCCCTACTTCCACACTTCCTATCTGGATCAAATCAACTGCCACCTCTACATTTGCCGGAGGTATCGAATCTTGGGACAAGATCGGTGCTCCGTATTTCAATGCTACGAGTACGACTGCCACGAGTACGTTTGCGGGCGGTTTGCAGGCTGGGGGTAGTTCGGGATTGTATGTTTTGAATAATGGAAATGTGGGGATTGGAACGGCGACACCAGTCACAAAACTTGATGTGAACGGAAGCGCTATCATCAGAAGCAGTTTAAGATTAAATTCTGCTCTCATCTATGGAGGTTTCAACGACAGTTTGTATAATCGTGCAAGTTTACAAATGTATGATACAGATCGTGGAAATATTATAGCTACTCCATATAATGGTTTAGTTATTAATTCAAAATTAAGTGCTTTTGCTACTGATCCACTATTTATTCTTAAAAAGAATGGTAGTGAGGTATTACAGGTAAATTCTTCTGGCAGTCTCGGCATCGGCACCACCTCGCCGTTCGCCAAACTCTCGATTTCCGCCAATGCTCTTGATACTTACAACCCGACACTATTCAACATTTCTTCGAGTACGAATGGGACTGCGACAACGAGTTTGTTCACGGTGTTAGCGAATGGAAATGTGGGAATTGGAATAGAGAATCCAAACGTCGCTTTACAAGTGGCTGGGGCTATTAAGGCAAGAAATAATAGCATTATTGTAACCGATGGTACTGATACATCAAAATTAACTCTTGATACTAATTCAACTATTACAGCAAACAGTTCAGGCGGACTTATATTGAATACATTAGGTGCGTTTCCAGTCATTGTAAAGACAAATTCAATTGAAAGATTGCGAGTTGATTCTTCTGGTAATCTCGGCATCGGCACCACCTCGCCATACGCCAAGCTTTCTGTAGTCGGTGAAGTTGTTGCAGAATATTTCCATGCAACGAGTACTACGGCTACGAGTACGTTTGCTGGAGGTATGAGTGTGGCAGGAACGAACGGATTGACGGTGTTGCAGAATGGATATGTGGGGATCGGAAGATCTGATCCGTCATATCGACTTGATGTGGTTGGAGGCGTTAGAATTAATCGAGCTCTAGGAGGTCCTCCTAACTCAGAATTTCCTACTCTGAGTGTGTTTGAGAAATCAATAGAACTTTTTAGAGTGAATTCCGGGGGATTAGTCGGCATCGGCACCACCTCTCCATACGCCAAACTCTCAGTTCAAGCCACGGAGGGAGATTCAACACCTCTATTCACGATCGCTTCTTCCACAAATGGTGCAGGAACGACGACAGCTCTCTATGTGGCGGCGAATGGGAATGTGGGGGTTGGAACAGCCAACCCGACAGTGGCTTTGCAGGTAAACGGTGATATCAATGTCGCTTTGACGAAAGCCTACGGTTGGTCCAATGATAGCGATACCTATATCTGGAATGGTGGAAACAGCATATATACCACAGTTGGAGGTTTGACGTTCCTGGCTTACCAGAAAAATTCCGGAGCAGACCATTCCATAATAGATCTAAATGGCAATCAGAATCAGACCATTGACTTCAGGGTGGGATACAATGGCGGCACTTCACTCTTTTCCGATGGAGCGACTGGCAACGTCGGCATCGGCACCACTTCTCCATACGCAAAGCTTTCTGTTGTTGGTCAGACAGTCGCAGAATACTTCACAGCAACATCTACAACAGCCACATCAACTTTCCCAAATCTCTACGTCTCAAATCAACTAAGACTAGGTAGTGATTACATCACAGACCTCACAGGCACAGGACTCACGGTCTCTGGAGGAGCACTCAGTGTCACAGGTCTAACAGTTACAGGTGGTGCAAACATGCTTGCAAGTTTCGATGCTTCAGGAAGCTTGGTCTCCACATCAACACCTCAGGTTGCGGCTATCAATGCTACATCGACGACCGCTACGAGTACGTTTGCTGGAGGTGTGAGGATAGGTGGAATAAATGTTTCCGGTACCGGTACAAATCTGATCTCTGCTGGGGCAGGTGCTTTGACTGTGGGAACTATATCGGGAACAGGTATGACAGCTAATATTTCCTCAGAGCTCGGCAGTATCGTCTCAGGTACTAGCGAGGGTACCGATGGCACAGCTTCAATGTTTGCCACAGGAGGCGGACTGGCAGGTGGAAAGATCGTGTCAAACCTTGGATCGGCCACAACTTCTGCAAGTGGAACGGGTTCGATAGCATGGGGCAGTGTCAATAGTCTTTTGGGATCAGGATCTATCTTGTCATCAGGTATAGGATCTGTTGCGTTTGGTTCCGTCTTGGCGGTCGCAAATACACGCTCGATCAATTCGACCGCTAACGGAAGTTTTGCTGCAGGTTATGCCAATACAGGTAATATCACAGCATCAGGAGATGCTTCTTTCGCTTTTGGTGATGATGTGACAGCATCCGCCTCTCTCTCTACTGCCTTTGGTTCCGGATTTACAAACAATGTTGCCAATAGCTTCATGGTCGGATATGGATCGACGCCAACTCTCACAGTAAATTCAACAAATGTCGGCATCGGCACCACATCTCCATACGCTAAACTAGTGGTAAATAGTTTCGGTGGTACTCAACCACAATTTGTGATCGCTTCTTCAACTGGTTCAAGCGCGACCTCAACTAGCTTTATTGTAGACAGGTATGGAAATGTAGGTATTGGAACAGCTACGCCGAATAACACCATTCAAGTCGTAGATCTTATTGACTTCAATAACACTGATTTCAATTCAAAAATTGGATATCAGGCAGGAAAGAATATTGTGTCTGGAGCGCAATACAATACTTTCTTAGGATATCAAGCTGGTTTATCTAGTTCGACTGCTAGTACAAATGATGCACATGATAACACAGCGATTGGTTACCGATCGCTTTATTTGAATACTATAGGTGAAAGAAATTCCGCTATAGGATCGCGTGCTCTCTATGATAACACTACGGGCTCTGAAAATTCCGTTATAGGATATCTTGCTCTCTCTGATAACACTACAGGTTGGGAAAATACCGCAATTGGTTCTCGTTCCCTTTATTATAACACCTCAGGTGATAATAATACAGCTATAGGATCATATGCTCTTTACAAAAACACTGCAGGTGATAATAATATAGCAATTGGTAGTTATTCTGGTTATTATGTAGGTGGTAGCAACAACGTTATGCTTGGCTATCAAGCCGGTTCTTACGAAACAGGAACTAGCACCTTCTATGTCGACGCATTCGATCGATATAGTTCAGCAAATGACAAGACCATGGCTCTCCTTTATGGAACATTCGATAAAACATCATCTGCCAACCAAAACCTCACAGTCAATGCTCACTTGAATGTCACAGGTACATCGACATTCAGCGGCCTTGCAACATTCAGTGCAGGAGCTACAACAACGCAGATCACTTCAACTGGTTCAGCATATTTTGCGACGACGGGAGGGAATGTTGGGATTGGTACGACGAGTCCACAGTATATTCTTGATGTTCAAGGCGCCTCGTCATTAATTGATGGCTCCGCTGGCGGTCTTATGAGATTAAGGAATAAGAATGATGGTTCTGGTGTAACAAGTGGAATATTATTTGCTAACGGAAGTTCATTTTCGCAATCAAAGGGCGCTATCTTTTATCAAGATTCAGATGCCTACAACAGAGGAGATATTATATTTGCTAACAATAGTGTAAATGATACTTCGAATGTCCTCGTTTCTGATGCAAGAATGATAATAAAAAACACAGGCAACGTCGGTATTGGGACAAGTACTCCGGATGTGATTCTTAATGTTGTGGCAGCAGCAGCAAATCCAACAGCAGCTAGATTCTCAAGATCTGGAGCTTCCGGTAACATTGAAATGAACCTTGCGAACTCTGATCCAAAATTGATTCTCTGGTCTAACTTTAATGGATCTGGTAATGCTTGGTCGTTGTCTCAAGACGTCTCAGTAAACTCTTTTATTATAAGTAATTCAGTGAATGATCCAGCAACAGGAGCTAAACTGACAATTGATTCTTCAGGCAACGTCGGCATCGGCACAACAAGTCCTTGGCGTTCTCTCTCTGTGCAAGGCTCATCTGATCTCGGTAATAATGCTTTGGCAGGAACATTCACAGCCACTTCAACTACAGGAACATCGACCATTGCTAATTCTTTATATTTAGGATACCCAAGCAATACTAGTTGTAATGGCAATATTGTTGGTTCACATATGCCATGCTCTTTAATGGCAGCTGGAAGTATTTATGTTAACAAAGATATATATGTTGGTGGAACAGGATATTATCTCAGTTCAGGACAGAGTTTTCGTGGAGCCGGTGCTAGTAATGGAAATATAACATTCAGTTCAACTACAGTGAATGCAGCGACTATGATATTTAGTACAAATGATTTAACAGGATTAACAATGAATGCAAGCAGTGGGATGACGCCGTTTGTTGAGATGAAACCTGTTATTGGTCAATCGGGGACAGCTGCTTATACGGTTCTAAAGATAAATTCTACAGAAAGCAGTGTTGGAAGTGGTTTAAGTTATCTTGCAGATTTCCAAAAAGCAGGCACATCGATGTTCAATGTAACAACTAATGGCTCCGTCGGCATCGGCACCACCTCACCATACGCCAAGCTTTCTGTTGAAAATACTTTAGGCGGTTCAACACCTCTATTCGCAATCGCTTCTTCGACAAATGGTGCAGGCACAACAACAGCTCTCTATGTGGCGGCGAATGGAAAAGTCGGGATAGGCACTACGAATCCTGTTTCAACTCTTGATCTTGGTGCCGTATATAATACTTCTCTATACACATTCAGAACAGGTAGTCTCGTTTATCAGCCATACGATTTCAATAACAGTTTTGTCGCGGACAATTCCTACTATAATGGTACAAGTTGGACGAGGATAAATTCTGGTTATGCTTCTGGCTTCCAATTCTATAATGGTCAGGTAACATTCTTCTCCAACGATACAGGCTCAGGCAATTTCAGTCAGGGGAGAGTCATGAAGACAGATTTTTCTAATAGTGGAAGCGTTGCTTTGGGAGGAAATATCAATTCAGCCGCGGGTGTTTATGCCGGCGCGACTATGGTAGTTCTTGGCACGGGTAATGTCGGCATCGGCACCACTTCTCCATACGCCAAACTTTCTGTCGATGGTCGTGGAGTATTCAATCAAGATGTTAGGGCAGATTACTTCACGGCAACATCTACGACTGTTGCTTCTACATTCCCATACGCCTCCACCACCGCTCTCTCAGCCACAACACTCTGTCTCACAGATGATTGTCGTACATCATGGCCTACAAGTGGAACAGGTGGAGGTCTAGGTTGGGCATCAACTACAGTACCAAATAGTGATTCTATTTATTCAACAGCACTAAGCAATGTCGGCATCGGTACAACCTCACCATTCTCTAAACTTTCAGTTTCTACCTCGGCACAACAGGCTGGCACACTTCCACTCTTTACTGTAGCTTCCACCACAGGAGCTACATTGCTCACGGTTTTGGGGAATGGAAATGTGGGGGTGGGGACTGCGGCGCCAGAGGAAGATTTTCATTTATCTACAGATCCTGCTGGTAATGAATTTACAACCTTAAAAATTGAAAATACAAATACAAGTGGTACGACTGGTTCTATCCCTGTCCTTGCATTG
Organism: Minisyncoccota bacterium; assembly: GCA_041663145.1. Lineage (GTDB taxonomy): Bacteria > Patescibacteriota > Minisyncoccia > Phycocordibacterales > PALSA-1337 > C7867-002. Next base: position 16,143 of record JBAZRG010000004.1, on the reverse strand, counting down.
ATGAGGAATGCTTCGCCGCAATCAGGATATCAATCAGGAATAATTCAATTTAATGCTCTTAATACAGGAGCGGAACAGACAATTTCTAAAATATCTTCAATTTATGGAGCAAGTTCTTTAGTTGGTAATCTCGCTTTTTACACGTCTAATTCTGGTACAAATGGAATAAGGGAAAGAATGCGAATAGATAATCTCGGCAACGTCGGCATCGGCACCACATCCCCATACGCCAAGCTTTCAGTAGTCGGTCCAGTTGTTGCTGAATATTTCCATGCTACATCGACTACAGCAACTTCAACTTTTGCAGGTGGGTTGCAGGCGGGGGGTACAAGTGGATTGACGGTTTTGAATAATGGGATGGTTGGAATTGGAACGACAAATCCTAGTGGAAAATTTGAGATTATTGATACGATTGCCGATTCAAATATGACTTCTGGAGTCTTTAAGGCTGATACTGTAAATAATACTATTTATTTCGGTAGACTATCATCAACAGTCAGTTCCAGTGATAATTTCATATTTAGAAACAGACTCGGTTTGTCTATGATGAATATAGATAATAACAACGCTATCTTCGATATAGGTCAACATTCAACTGGAGTTTCTCAAGGAGATCTATATATAGATTCCTCAAATAGAAATATATATCTTGGTCGTCTAAGTTCTACAGTAGGAGATAATTCTAAGGTAATAGTAAGAAATAGAACCGGAGTAGAATCTTTTGTTGTAGATACAGATAATTCTCTATCATATTTCAATAGTGGTAACGTCGGTATTGGAACCACTACACCATGGGGTAAATTATCAATTACACAAACTGGAACAGCTGGTGCACCTGCATTCATAGTTGAAGACTCTGCTTCACCTGACACAAGTCCATTTATCATTGATCAGACAGGTAATGTGGGGATAGGAACGGCGAATCCTGCAGCCAAGCTTGAAGTAAGTGGAGCAATGTTTATGAATGCTCCTAGTGGATATATACGGTCAGATGCTACTACAAACCAAGCTTTCTATGCTCCTTCAGGTGGATTTTCGATGAATGGTGCGGTCAATAACTATATAGCAGGAAATCTTGGCATCGGCACCACCTCGCCGTTCGCGAAACTTTCTGTTGAAAATACTCTAGGCGGTTCAACACCACTATTCTCTATCGCTTCTTCAACCGCAGGAGCTGGAACAACTACCGCGTTTTATGTAGCGGCGAATGGGAATGTTGGTATTGGGACGACGAATCCGTCAACATCTCTGCAAATTGGGGCGGGGACGTTGCGTGGTATTGCCATAGGGGGAGATTACCCTTCTTGGAATGGAAATAATGGACTATATCTTACTGGAGCAATATATGCTGGTAATCATATAACGATAGGTTCGGGTTACGAAATGAAATGGGGAACGGCTCTAACTTCCATTCAGGGTTATTCTACTCCCGGAGATTATAGAATGGAATTTAAGGTCAATAGCAACACGGCAATGAAGATTGCTAGTGATGGCAACGTCGGCATCGGCACGACCTCTCCATATCAGAAACTCTCAGTCGCTGGCGGTAACATCCACGTCGGTGGTGTAATCATCTCAACCTCAACCACAGCATCTTCTGTCTTCCCATACGCCTCCACCACCGCTCTCTCAGCCACAACACTCTGTCTCACAGATGATTGTCGTACATCATGGCCTACAAGTGGAACAGGTGGAGGTGGTGTGGGATGGGCTACAACCACGGCAAGCAATGAATCGGTTTATTTCTACGGCACAGAGAATGTTGGAATAGGTACGACTTCACCATATGCGAAACTCTCAATTTCAAATTCGGCAAGTACTCCAGCTAACACACCTTTATTATTTGTTGCTTCGACAACTGGTGGTGTTGCTACAACGACCCTATTCAAAATAAATGCAAACGGAAGTATTGGAGTTGGTAATGATAATACAACTGGTATCTATAAAGTCGATGTTACCGGTTCAATCAGAGCAACAACACAAGGTGTATTTCCAGCAATCTATACAACAGTTATTTATGATAGCGGTTCAGGTTCGAATGCGTCTATTGGTTTTGGTGGTGCTAATAAGACATTGACATTTAACACTGATAGTACAGCTCGAATGTTTATCGGAGCAACTGGAAATATTGGCATTGGGACTACTACACCTCAATCACAATTTGTTTTATCAAAGACAGGTGCTGGAACAGTTGGACCAACACTTACATTGCACAATTCTTCTGGTAATTATAATGATGCTGGTGAAATACTCTGGACTGACGGGTCGGCATCAGAGGCACCAAGAGCTAAGATTCAATTTCGTTCCCCAAATATAGGGGGTGCAGCTAGAGGTGTAATTGGTTTGTTTTCAGGGGGAAATTCTGCTAGCGTTGGTATGACAGAAACATTGACTATAAGTTCTGATGGTACAAATGGATTGGTTGGCATCGGCACCACCTCACCATACGCTAAACTTTCAGTAGTCGGTCCGGTTGTTGCTGAATATTTCCATGCTACTTCGACTACAGCAACTTCCACATTTGCTGGAGGTTTGGTAAGTAATGGAATGAGCATCTTCGACAATATAAACATCGGCGCATTCACATTCGATACAGATGCCGGAGTTGTCTCATGGGCAGATCTACCTATCAGTTCCGCTGCTCAAGGCACCGCAGAGAGTTATACAGCACAGCTCGGCGGACTATCAGTATTTACCATTTACGGTCAGTCTGCTGGTAGTGGTGAAGTACAAAAGATCCGAACTGTCATCGGTACTTCTACCGAGACTGTCCTTTCATCAGCGAATATTCCTTATGGCTCTTTGCTGATCTCTGATGGAGCACTTTGCGTAGACAATGGAGCCGGCAATACTTGTGCCACAGGAGCTAGGACTAGAGGTTATGTATACGCCGAAGGAAGCTCCGTTGCTGGTTTGGATATCGCTGAACAATATCAGTCCACAGACATCACTTTGGAAAAAGGTGACATATTGATGGTTGATCCTGCAAATCCAAAATTTGTAACCCGATACGATAAAGGATCGCAGACTACTTCACCAGCCATCATCGGTATAGTCTCGACAGAACCTGGAGTCTTGCTTGGTGGATTTAGCGATGATTCAGATAAAGTCATAAAAGTTCCAGTCGCTCTAGCTGGTCGTGTTCCTCTCAAAGTCAATCTCGAAGGTGGCCCGATCGCAATCGGTGACAGGATAACTATCTCATCTGTCTCTGGTATTGGAACAAAAGCAGTTTCGACAGGATATCTGATCGGTACAGCTCTCGATCCATTGAGTTCGCTTACCGAAGGTGAATCATATGGCATCATCACAGTATTTGTAGATCGTGGTTTCTATGAGATCAAGACTCCATCGACTCTCACAGTAAATGAAGAAAATGCTTCGAGCACTATGAGTGAGCTCGTATTCGAGTCAGATGCACCGATCATGAATTACAAAACTGAGATCGAAAGTTTGATCGCCAGAGTTTCTAGTATTGAAAATAAATTGACTGGAGAAGGATTCGATTCACTCCTAGCACTATCATCTACAACTATGGCTTTGAGTGAAACTGTAGCCAGACTAGCATCGAGCAGTGAACTCATTTCGACAAGCACACTCGATAATATGGCATCATCGACACCATTCATCGCCAAGGTTGCCGAATCAGTCTTGTCACTCATCAGGTCCGCTGGTCAATTGGTCATAGACACAATATCGGCTCGCTTGGCAGTATTCGATCGTGTAGAAGTAAATACAGCTTCCATAAAGACAGGAATGGAAATAGTCGATCAGGCAACAGGTGATACATATTGTGTTACTATCAAAAATGGTGATTGGGACAAGAAAAAAGGTTTGTGTGAAGTTGCAGCACTGAATGCAAATCCAACTCCATTACCAACTATTACTGATGTTCCTCAAGTACCGACTCCTCCTGCAAATGCCACACCTGAACCGACGTCAACTTCGACAGACCCGATCGCCACAACGACTCCACCAACTGGTAGCGGAACAGATCCAGTCGCAACACCAGTAGTCATCCCAGCAGTAACGCCGGCAGTTTCTCCAACTCCTGCGATAGAGATTCCAGCAAGTTCAAATCCAACACCGACTCCAACACCAGATGCAAATCCTGCAGCCACTCCAACCTCAACGCCAGATAACACTCCAGCTCCGACAACCGAACCTGCACCAGTTACAACACCAACCGAGCCGGTATCAGTTGAGCCAGCACCGGCCGCACCCGTAGAACCACCACCATCCACGCCGTAGAACTGCCGCCACCATCGACACCAACCGAATAAAATGTGATAAATGAAGCATTCAAAATAAAACATCATGAAAAAAATATTCACAACAATTACGATCATAATAATCATAGGAGTGATTGTTTACGTCGTTATTGATGGTGAAAAAACAAATGATGCTGGCTCAAACACTTTTACTTCTAGAAATACCAGTGGTGCAAGTGTTGAGGAAGTCAGCAAAATTTCGACTTATGAATATACAGAAGAATACACCGACCAAGCTCGCGGTTTTTCTTTCAAATATCCAAAGGGCTTTGATGTTTCAGTTGTTCCAACCGATACCAATGAAGCGATAATCATTCAAAATATAGAGACCAAGGTCGGCGTTCAGATCATCGTCAGTCCATTTGAAGGTAAGGATGTAGATGTGACAGCGACGATGATAAAGAGTGATATACCAAAGATGCAGGTCAATGAACCACAAGAACTATTGATAGGTGATGATCGCAAAGGATTGGCTTTTGTTTCCAACAATGAAAATTTCGGAGGCAAATCGAGGGAAGTCTGGTTTGTCTATGGTGGCAATTTTTATCAGATCAGTACGTACGCCGATCTAGATGACTTCTTAAAGGGTATATTTACAACATGGCAATTCAAATAAATAAAAAAAATATGCTCATTTCGCGGCACAGATGTATAAGTCTATTTTGCTTAGCTGTTTTATTTGCTCTGTCTACTCGTTCCGTCGCTTATGCTGATATTACGAAGACCCACTTTAACCTGCCACCAAATTATCTGAGTTCTGGAAACGGTCTCGTTGGTTACTGGACTTTTGACGGCAAGGATATGATTCAAAATGTTGCGGATAGGAGTGGACAGGGGAATAATGGAAAGATTATTGGTCAAGCTGCTACAACAACGACTCTGGGAAGAATAGGACAGGCGCTGAGTTTTGATGGGAGCGATGATTATATTAATTTAGATAACAAGACGACTTGGAATCTTGCGAGCACAAGTCATTCAATTTCAGCATGGATAAAAGTTTCGAACAGACCTGCAACAAGCGCACATATAATTAGTAGATTTACAGGAGGAAGTCCAGGGGCGGGTTATGTAATATATATAGGCTCTACCGGAACTATTGGCGTCGAACTAAGAGCGACTACAGACCATATGTATTTAACTAGTACAAATACACTCAACAATAATCAGTGGTATCACATTGTTTATACTTTATCGCAAGGGAGTTTGACGGGAACCGGAACACTTTACATAGATGGGGTGAGCAACAGAACTGACACTTATACTGGCTATTTAATTGATTACAATACTATTTTAAAAATTGGATCAAATGTTACCTTAAGTCTTTTTAACGGATCTATCGACGAGGTCCGTATCTACAACCGTGCTCTATCTGCCTCCGAAATCTTGAATCTCTACAATTCCGGCAAAGTTGTTGCAAATAGGACAGAGTTTTCTAATAGTTCACTCACGACTGGCTTGATTGGGCACTGGACTTTCGATGGTAAGGATATGTTACAAAACGTGGCGGATAAAAGTGGGCAGGGGAATAATGGAAAAATAATTGGTCAAGCTGCAACAACTACGGCTGCGGGAAAAATAGGGCAGGCATTGAGTTTCGATGGTAGTGATGATTATGTAGATCTAGGCACGGCAAGTACGTATGATCTTTCTTCCGGCTCATTTACACTTTCCGCATGGGTCAAGACAACTGATACTGACGGACCTATTCTCTCTCGTATTAACACACCAACAAACTATGTTGGTTGGGAGTGGAACATCTCAAAAGGAGCCTCTTACAGTGATCCTGGAAAACCATCATTCTATACCGATGACACTTGGATAAGTGCAAATTCAACTGTGAATGATAATAAATGGCACCATATAGTCGTAGTTCATGAAGTTACAGGTTCACTTACTACCTTTTACAAGGATGGTGTTGCGGATGGATCTGCTACTATTAATAATCCGTATACAACATCTCATTTGCTTGCAATAGGACTTCGTCAGGGGGATGCCTCCTTTCCGCAGATGTATCAAGGCTCTATCGACGACGTTCGTATCTACAACCGTGCTCTATCTGTCCCTGAAATCTTGAACCTCTACAATTCCGGCAAAGTAGTTTTGAAACAGAATTGAATTAAATTTGCTATTTACCTCAATGTATGCTATACTTGAGGGCGTGTAAGTATTCTCGGCACTTACGCGTTAGCAAATAATTAATGCACGAGAGATTCCGCTAGCGCGTTACTCAATAGGTTTCCTTTTGGTGATTCGTTGCGCGGGTAACAAAGAAAATGTCAAAGAGACTTTTCATAGGCAGTCTTGCCTGGGGTACAACCGATGCCACCCTGAAGACACACTTCGAACAGGTCGGCGCAGTTGATGCTGCGAACGTTATTATGGACAAGATGTCCGGTCGCTCGAAGGGCTTCGGCTTCGTCGAGATGAGCTCGGATGCCGATGCTGATTCAGCAATCTCAAAGCTGAATGGTTCAGAACTCGATGGTCGCAAGATCGTTGTTTCTGAGGCACGTCCAAAGGCCTAAATAAACCGCCACAAAAAGCACTCTCTGACTGAAAGGTCGGGAGTGTTTTTTGTTTGAGGAACATTCGTAACCACAACACCTTCATTTGTATTCCTCGAACTCTGTTTCAATAAGTCCGAGAATCCCGAACAACTCACACCTGTCCCTAATAAGCACGTGAATTGCTCTGCAGAGCAATTCACTCTGTCCTCAGTACTTTTTTGCTAAAAAGTACTTGCGGAGTCTTATTAGGGACAGGTGTGCGTTGTTCGGGATTCAATATCAAGTTTGCAGAATATTCTCGGATGACAAATAAGGGTGCTGTGGGTTAATAATTATGTCATAATCGAATCCGTCTGCTATAATACAAGCTATGTCCAATAATTATTCCAATAACATTCCGCCAGATTCGATCTCCCGAGATCAGATCTATGCCGGTGATGTTGCGAAGCATTTAGATCGCATTACTCATGAATTCGCCGATGGTTTTGATTTCTTAAAAAAATACCCAAGATCGGTCACGATATTCGGTTCATCATTAGCAAAGCCGACCGATCAGACATACATAGATGCAGTAAAATTGGGTGAAAAGATAGTGAAAGAATTGAATTACGCTGTTGTGACTGGAGGCGGACCCGGTATCATGGAAGCCGCCAATAAAGGCGCATATGAAGCTGGTGGTGCTTCGTTGGGCGTGAATGTCAGTCTGCCGCACGAAAGATCGAGCAATGCCTACGTTACTCAGTCTATAAAATGTTCCTATTTTTTTTCCAGAAAGACTATCTTGATGTTTGCCGCAGAATGTTTCGTATTTTTCCCGGGAGGTTTCGGCACTATGGATGAACTCTTCAATGTCCTTACTCTCATTCAGACTGACAAGATACCACGTGTACCCGTAGTATTATTTGATTCGGAGTATTGGAAACCTTTCCAGTCATTCCTTTCCAAAGTCACAGAGGGTAAATATCATGCCGTCGATGATGACAGTCTGGCACTGTTCGAAATAACCGATTCATTGGATCGTGTAATAGAGATCATTTCAAAAGCTCCCGTAAGTGAGACTTGGAGAAATATCAACTAGCGATCTCTTTTTCTTTTTTGACTGTGAAGATGAATAATATCCAGCCGGCGCCGATAACTGCGCCTGCTACGAATATTGGAGCTGATGGTGTGATCTGAGCGGCTAGGAAACCGGCCAGAATTGGTGGAATAGCTTGAGCCAATGCTTGAACGCTAGTGTTGATACCCATTATTTCTCCCTGATGTTTATTTTCAGCTCGGCGTGAAGCTAGTGAAGGCAATGCGGCCATCACAATACCATTGGTGAGCGCAAAACAAGCTCCGACTATGAGTAGTCCGATGGTATGTTCGGTAATATAGTATAGAAAGACCGAGCCGGCTCCGAGGAGTAGAAAGACACGAAGCAGTGTGACCTCGTCGTATCTCTTTGTCAAAAAACGCAATAAGAGACCTTGGGAAATGATAACCCAGATTCCGGCGTAGCCGATATAATATCCGATTGAGACCTGATCGAAGCCAAATGAACTGGTTAGAAATACGGCAAAGAATGTTGCGAATAGGGCCAAGCCGGCCTGGAATAGGAAATTTGTGGCGAAGACCATCCTGATATTTTTCATTCCATAAGCTTTTGTGATATTGGCTAGAGACTTTGTCCAGTTGAGTCCCGTTTTGATCGAATCGCTATTAAGCTCGATAGGTTTGACTTCCAAGAAGATGAAAACTAAAATTGCATTTATGATAGATAGGATCGCCGCAAACCAAAAAGGCGTAGATGCATTGAACCACGATACGATATTGCTCGATGATAGTAGACCTCCGATCACCGGTCCGATAATGAAACCAAATCCATACGCGGCTCCGATCAGACCAAATCTGGCCGCACGTTTGTTTCGCGGAGTGATGTCGGCGATTGCCGCTTGAGCCACAGAAAGGTTGCCACCCATGATACCACCCAATATTCTGGCAATGAAAAGCAAGGTTAGACTCTTCATCATGACTCCGACCGCGAACATTCCCAGAGACAAGGCTGTACCAGCCAATGCTAGAGTCATAACTTTTCTTCGGCCGACTCGATCTGAGTATTCACCCAGAATAGGAGTTGAAAAGAACATAAATACCGGGAATGCAGATATCAGAAGCCCTAAAATGATGTAAGAATAGGATATAGGTATGCCGGCTGGAAGGAGATAAAAGGTTGAAGTAGGGTCCGCCAACAACTGGGGGACTATTGGAACTAGAATGCCGTTACAGACTAGATCCAGGAAGATTGCCAGTAAAATGACTGGCAAGGCACGCTTCTCATTTCTTTTCATCGGACTATTATACTATACTTTGGGAATGTTCAAATTCACAATCCAATCAAAAGTAAAAGGGGGTCGCGGACGTGCTGGTACGATAGAAACAGCGCATGGACGCATTCTGACTCCGGCTTTCATTCCAGTTGCTACAAAAGCTACGATAAAATCGCTTACTCCAGAGATGGTAAGAGACGAGGTTGGCGCCGAAGCTATTCTGGCAAATACTTATCATCTATATTTACAACCCGGTACTCACGTACTCGAGAAGGCAGGTGGTCTCGGTAAATTTATGAATTGGTCCGGTCCTACTTTTACTGACTCGGGTGGTTTTCAAGCATTCTCTTTGGGAAATTCCAAGAAGAGAGCAAGTAAGATAACAGGCGTGATGAAAATAAATGATGATCGTGATGATTTGGCGATAGATAATTCTGCGGCGGGTGATTCCGCCGCCGAGTCATCTGCCGCATCTATTTCTATGGCGAAAGTCAGTGATGATGGTGTAGAGTTTCGTTCTATCATAGACGGTTCTTCACATATGTTCACACCGGAAAAGTCGATCGAGATCCAACAGCAGATCGGGGCGGATATCATCTTTGCTTTTGATGAATGTATTTTACCGGGGGAGTCTTATGAAAGGCAGAAGCAGGCGGTCGAGCGTACTCGTCTTTGGGCGGAGAGGTGTTTGGGATTTAAGAATAAGAATGACAGTAAGGGGGGTAGTGTGTCCTCTGCTTTGTCTGCGGGCGCTTCGCTGGCTCCAATCCTCGACAAATCAGAGGACACACTACCCCCCTTACTCAAACATAAATCTGAGCAAAATTTCTCATTACCAGGAAACATTCTCAGCAAATCCGAGGAGACTCCCCTGCCGTTACCAAAAACTTTCAACAAATCTACTGACACTCAAACACTCTACACCCAATCCCTTTTCGGCATCGTCCAAGGAGGGCGTTACGAAGATCTCCGTCGGAAGAGCGCGCGAGATATCGGTGCTATGAATTTCGACGGTTTCGGCATCGGTGGCTCTTTCGATAAAGAAGACATAGGCACGGCAGTCGGTTGGGTCTCCGATGAATTGCCAGAGATGAAGCCACGACACCTTTTGGGCATCGGCAGTGAACCGATAGATCTAATACTTGGAATAGCAAATGGCATCGACACATTCGATTGCGTAGCTCCAGCTAGGATTGCTAGGAATGGTTCGGCTTATATTTCAAATTCGAAACAGAGAGGTCTTGCTCAAAAAAGCGGTACAATAAATCTTACCAATTCTTCTTTTGTCACCGATTTATTACCAATCGACCCAGCCTGTGATTGTTATACATGTAAAAACTATACGCGCAGTTATGTAGCACACTTATTCCGAGCCAAGGAAATGTTGGCGGCAACACTAACCACTATTCACAATCTTTTCTTTGTGGTAAATCTAGTGAAAAGAGCTCGACAAGCGATCATTGATGGGCGATTTGAAGAATTTCAAGCTGAGTTTACAGAGTAAAAATAGATTGGAGGTTTTATTTCTGGAAGGTTTATAAGTTCAAATACATATTGCACTCATTTATTACAGATCTGATTAGATCTCCTTCGGTTTGTAATGTTCTGGCGCTTGATCGAGCCACCAGTTGAGTTGATCCAGTGTCAGCAGACCTTCTCTTGATCCGATAAATTGTGCGACGGACATAGCGTTTACTGGCGCCCAAGTCAAAGCTTCGAGTGGTGAAAGTCCCAATACCAGAGCCGAGACAAATGTCGATGCCCAAGCATCACCACAACCTGTACGTTCTAGAGCCGGACGCGGATCTTCATAAATAGGAATATGATAGTAGTGATCACCGTCGAATAGATAAGAGCCACGAGTGCCATCGGTTATTGCCACAAGTTTTGGACCCAAGGAAGCTAGTCCATTTAACAATATCTTGATGTCGATCTGTGGTGCCGATGAGCCGATGCGATCGATCCTCGTTTCTAATATTTTGTGGGCTTCTTCGACATTTACAATTATTATCTCTGATCGAGAATATAGTCTTTTCAATTTATCAGCTCCGGATTTGATCTGATATGTTCCCGGTTGAAAGGCCAGTTTAACATCTGGGTTTGATTCGAGATAATCAGCTATTTTCATTTCATAAGGAAAAGCATTTGCCGCCAATGAAGAGAGGTATATCCATTTTGGTGGTAATCCCAAGCCATTATTTTTTCGAAAGACTTCTGGCAGTTGATAATCAAAGTCGGCGTGATTGACAAGGATGGTGCGATCATCACCATACCAGAGTACGAAATGATAATTGGTTTTCTTGAATTTTTCTGTGCGAATGAGTGTTGTGTCGATCTTTTGATTGCGCAATTCGACTATACATTCACGTCCTATAGCATCATCGCCGACGTTAGAAAGGATGGCAGTTCGCAATCCTAACCGAGCACCCGAGACCGCGGCATTTGCCGCGTTGCCAGCAGCATTTATGACTTTGACGTATTCAAAAGGAATTTTTTCGCCAAAGCCGACGCAAAGCTCGCGCTTATCTTTATTCATTGAAGCGTGCGCGTGTTCTTGATCGAGGCGGATGAAGGCGTCCGTGGCTATGTCTCCGATCGTTAGTATTTCAAGTTGTTTACGAAACATAAATCACTTATAATCATACCATGCTTTCATTTCGAGAATACATAGCCCAAGCCAAGGCGGATAAGAAGGCCATAGGCCACTTCAATGTCTCTACATTAGACGGTATTCATGCTGTTGTAGATGTTGCAGAAGAGATGAGAATTCCTATTATTATCGGTCTTTCAGAAGGTGAAAGGGATTTTGTTGGTGTCAGGGAAGTGGCAGCTCTCGTGAAGAGTATTAGAGAAAGCCGGAATTTGCCTGTTTTTCTAAATGCCGATCACACATATTCATTTGAACGAGTGAAAGAAGCGATCGATGCTGGTTTTGATTCAATCATCATAGATGGTGCTCAGCTTTCTTTTGAGGAAAACATCAAGGTTGCAAAAAAATGCGTTGAATACGCGAGATCAGTCGCACAGAAAGAAAATCGTGATATTTTGATAGAAGGTGAACTAGGCTTCATCGGCACATCTTCAAAGATTTTGGATTCCATTCCCGAAGGTGTAGCGGTGAGTGAAAAGTCGATGACAAAGCCGTCGGATGCGGTTCGATTTGTCCACGAGACCGGTGTGGATATGCTGGCTCCGGCGGTCGGCAATGTTCATGGTATGGTAAAGGGCGGTGAGCCGGCTTTGAATCCAAAAGTGGTTGCCGAAATCAGCACCGCGACGGGTATCCCACTTGTTCTGCATGGCGCGTCCGGCAATTCGGCTTCGGATATAAGATCGTGCATCGATGCTGGTGTGGCTATCGTACACATAAACACCGAGTTGCGTATCGCATATCGTGCTGGTCTCGTCAAATCCCTATCAGAAAATCCAGAAGAACTTTCCCCTTACAAATATCTGAAACCGGCAAAATTGGCTATGCAAGCGGTCATACGGGAAAAGATCTCCATTTTTAATTCCTAAATCATTTTCCATAAATATGTCATATATCATTGTCGGTTTGGGAAATCCGGGTGAACAATACGAAAATACTCGGCACAATGTCGGTCGTATGGCCTTGGATGCCATAAGAAAGGAATATGGAGGTGATTTTGAATTTGATAAGAAAAAGAACGCGCTTATTTCCGAAGTAGAGATCGTCTCGGCTGTTTCCAAATCCCCCAAAAGTAAAAAAGAAAAAGTGATTCTCATGGCGCCGGAAACTTTCATGAATAATTCCGGCAAGGCAGTGGCAACTGTTGTGAAGACTATCAAAGCCGCTCAAAAATTGATCGTCATCTATGATGATTTCAACTTGCCTCTAGGAAGGATGAAGATATCTTTTGATAGGAGCTCTGGTGGTCACAATGGGCTAGAGTCTGTTATCAAAGCAGTGAAGACTACCGCCTTTATCAGAATACGTATCGGCACTGCTCCTGAAGATGCCAAGGGTCTGGCAAAAGTTCCGCATGGCGAAGATAAGATCGAAAAATTCATTTTAGGTCAATTCAAAGACGAAGAGATCAAGGTTTTGAGTAAAGTAATGAAAAAAGTCGTAGAAGCTGTGGCTGTACTCGTTACTGAGAGTAAGGAAAAGGCTATGAGTATTTTCAATTAGAAAGTTAATAAGCACCCTAACCCCCGCACACCTTCAGTTGAATTCCGAGAATAATCTGCGAAACAATATACCAACACATTTTCCAAAGGATGCGCGAATCCTTGTAGCGCATCCTTTGTGAAAATGTTGGTATATTGTGAGTAGAGTTCGAGGAATACAACTGAAGGTGTGCGGGGGTTAGGGTGTTATCCACAGTATCAGTCGATAATTGCGTCTTTACTTGATATAATTTATCTGAGTATGTTGAACAAGCAAAATCAATACCAAGATTTCTTCGCTCCTCCGAAGCCACATCACCACGTTTCGTGGTTGGTCGTATTGATTGTCATTCTGGCACTCATCATGTTTTTGGGATGGTTGTATAGTGGGTTGGTAAATACAAAGCCGCCTATTGTAGATACAAATACAAATGAATCTGTTTCAAAAGGAAGGGTACTCAGTGCAGAGGAGATACAAGCCAAACAACAATTGATCGATGCGATGATGGCACAGCCAAGTGTCACACTTTCGAAAACAGAAGCAGCTAAAAAAGCCGCTATAGTGGCTGAGCAAATGAAGATGAATAGTCAGGAATTTTAATAAAAATTAATTTTATTTATATGAATAAAAGAATAATATTTCAAATAGCGATTGTAACAGGTTTGGCACTTGGGGGATTTGCAATCTCAGCAGTTGCCGCATGGACCACAGCTCCATCTAGCCCACCAGCTTGTCCAGATACGATCGAAGGTTGTAATGCACCATTAAATGTTGGTTCGTCGGATCAGGTTAAAACAGGTGTATTAACTTTGGGTGCTCTGTTTTTAAATACAGGATCTCCTGAAAGAGCTATCGGTCTTTCTGTATTTGGAAAGACTATATTGAACGGCTCTTTGCAGTTGAAAACCGGCGCAGGTGTCAACAAAGTTTTGACTTCAGTCGATGCTGAAGGAAACGTGGCTTGGAAGACTACAACTGATTTGTTCGGTGAAGGTGGAGCTACTCCTACGGAGATATCGAAGACAAATAGTTACAGTGCAACAGCAACCGATGGAGATGACAATACTACTATTATGGATAGAGACAGTGAAGTTTGTCTTTTGACGGGTATAAAGACAACATCAAGTAGTGGATCTTCACCGAGTCAGTGTTATATCACTGGTAACAATAATACAGAATTAAATAAGTCTTTGACTGCTTATGCTGGTGCCAATGATACGGTTACATGTACTGCAATTTGTCTCAATTGGGTAATTGGGCAATAAGACAATAAAAATTAGTAAGAATTAAACAAAAAACTCAACGGTGATCGTTGAGTTTTTTGTTGTTTACTGTGTGCACTAATGAAATGATTTATCTATTCTTATTTTTTACTTTACTCCAGCATACGATAGCGCCATCTTTTGTTCTTTAGGATCGAACAAAGAGATCTTGAAATCATATGTTTTGCCTAATTCCAGTGTCTTTCTGAGTTTTTCTTCAGAGCCGAATTCTGAGACATGTACTAGTCCAGCAACACCTTCTTCGATAGAAGCTAGTGCGCCGTGTTTGTTGAATTTGATGATAACACCTGTGACTGGCATCTCTTTTTTGTACTTTTTAGCAGCTTCTGTCCATGGGTTTGGTTTGAGCTGTTTCAAAGATAAGGAAATCTTGCCATCCTTGATCTCGATGATCTTGGCTTTGATCTTGGCACCTACTTTGACGAAGTTGCGCGGTTCATCGACTAGACCCCAATCAATCTCGGATATATGGACCAGACCTTCTAGACCTTCTTCGAGTTTGACGAAGACTCCAAAGTCTACTACTCCAGTAACTAGACCTTCGACTTCATCGCCGATCTCGTACTTGCTAACAATCTTTTCCTTTTCTTTGGCCTCTGAACCTTTTTCAGAGAAGATTAGCTTACCTTCCTTAGGATCGGCAGTGATGATGGCAACATTCATACGTGTACCAACCATCTTTTTTAGTTCATCGAGGATCTTGTCCTTGTCTCCATCGGAAATACGAGGATAGTGTTCAGCTTTGAGCTGGGATGCCGGCAGAAAACCGATGATACCTTGCCATTCTATGAGCAAACCACCTTTATTGGCCTCTTTGACCAATAGATCGAGAACTTTCTTTTCTCGTATGGCGATCTCAGCTTCGTTCCAGATGAGGGCTTGTCGTGCCTCTTTGAGAGACAATTCCATATAACCCTCCTTGTGTGCCATGTCTACGATCTTGGCGGCGATGACGTCACCGACATTGATCTTCTTGATCACATCTCGGGCAACGATAAATTCACGACCGTATATGATACCTGTGCCAAACGGTGCCAAGTCTACGTAAACGGAAGATTTTTCTACTGCTATTACCGGTCCTTCTACGAGGTCACCGATCATTGGTGGATTTTTCATATCCACTACTAGTTTGCCCATCGGAGTCTGTTTTTGTTCCTCCGTAAGCTCCATGTCCTTTTTATTTTTAGGAGTCTCACTTGAATCGTGCTCGGTTACAGCATCAGAACGATCTACGACAGCTCCGGCTGTTTCTACTACTGTTGTTGATTCACTTGTCTCACGCTCTTTACTCTTTTTTGTTTCAGTGACTACTTCCTCACTAGCGTGTCCGGTCAAAGTCTCTTTAAGTTTCTTAAACATGTATTGTATGTCCTCGTTCCGCTTTTTAGGTTAATAAAATAAAAGTGCGGGGTTACGACGGACTGTTAAAAGGCCAAATGCCTACTAATCCAAATCTAGCACACCGATTCGGAGTTGTCTATGATCACGTAATAATTGTAATTTCATGGTTTGAAAATCCCGAACAACTCACACCTGTCCCTAATAAGACTCCGCAAGTACTTTTCAGCAACCATGAAAGGTGTGGACAACCAAGTAATTTAAACGTGTTTGGAACTTCTGATATACTTTCCTTGAGACTTC
>JBAZRG010000003.1:0-89531 GCA_041663145.1 Minisyncoccota bacterium | reverse complement strand
TATCCATCGGGTGCGGCGTTCGCCATCCCCTTAGGACCGACTAACCCTTGGCTGATATTCATTGCCAAGGAAACCTTGGTTTTTCGGCGTGCGGGTATCTCACCCGCATTGCGGTTACTTGTGCCAACATTCTTACTTCCAAGCGCTCCAGTGTGGGTCACCCCTTCACCTTCATCGCGAATGGAATACTCTCCTACCGCTCATGAGCTTCATTGAGGAGGTGACTGGTAATGCTATTGATTCGCCTTCCACTTGACATGATCAAGTGTCCATCTCCTGGGAGATGATTAAGGGTACTATCTTCACATTTTTTGCCGACCAGTCACCAAATTGAAAATATAACTTTTATCCATTAAAAGTTACAAAAATGTTTGGCACCAGAGTAAGGATTCGAACCTTAAACCTTTGGATTTCTCCAACAATTGATTGTTAGTCACCCAATGCTCTACCATTGAGCTACTCTGGTACCCAAATAATTTGGAGCGAGTTGAAGGACTCGAACCTTCGACATTCACCCAGCAGGGTGACGCTCTACCAGCTGAGCTAAACTCGCCTCCAAATTCGACGGTGACACCCTCGCAACGCATTGCCAGGATGCAGAGTGTCTCTATCTGTCTTGAACGCCACGAAGTGGCAGTGACAAGATTTGGCATCAAGACAACATCTGCCGAGATTTCCTGTCTCTCGGATCACCTAAAAGAACAACTAAAATTTTCCTCAATGAAGCTCACAAGCCCTCAGTTTCGGTACGACGTTTAAGCCCCGATTATCTGCGGCGCGAAATCTCTCGATGAGTAAGCTGTTACGCTATTTTTAAATGATGGCTGCTTCTAAGCCTACATCCTCATTGTAAAAGAAATTTCACCACCTTAAGCGCACTGAACGTCGATTTAGGGACCTTAAATTGAGATCCGGGCTGTTTCCCTTTTGACCAATGGAGCTTAGCCCCCACAGTCTAACTGCCGGATAATTACTTTGCGTATTCGGAGTTTGATAGGTCTCGTGGCCTTTCGGCCTGTCGAGATCTTCCAGTGCTCTACCCCGCAAAGATACATCCGACGCGAACCCAAAAGTTCTTTCGGAGAGAACCAGCTATTACCAGATTCGATTAGCTTATCACTCCTTACCACACGTCATCCGATAGTATTGCACGGCTAAACGGTTCGGGCCTCCATCCGCCTTTCGGCGAACTTCACCCTGCGCGTGGCAAGCTCATCTGGCTTCGGGTCTTTAGCAAACAACAAACGCCCTATTCAGACTCGGTTTCCCTGTGACTCCGGACTCTCGTCCTTAGCCGAGCTGCTTGCTAAAACTCGTTGGCTCATTCTTCAATAGGCACGCCGTCACGGATTGGACCTTAGGTCCGATATTGAGTGAAGAGCAATAATTGTTGATACAATAATTATTGTTCTTCACGAATCAGACACAAAGTCCAACCCGCTTCGACTCCTTGTAGGCATATGGTTTCAGATCTATTTCACCGCCCTTCCGGGCTGCTTTTCACCTTTCCCTCACGGTACTTGTTCACTATCGGTCTAGAAAAATATTTAGTCTTGCCGGTTAGTTCCGGCGGATTCCCCCGAGCTATTCGTGTCCCGGGGTACTTAAGAATGGAGACAAAGAAGATCTTTTATTTTCACTTACGGGGCTATCACCCTCTAGGGCTGATCTTTCCAGATCATTCGATTAACAAAAGATTTTTTGACTTCTCTGCTATAAATAGCACGTCTCCACCTTGCAACCCCCAACCTAAATCGGAGAGCATACTCATCCAAAGGATGACATACGCCCTACGATTTAGGTTAGGTTTAGACTTCTTCGCGTTCGCTCGCCGCTACTGACGAAATGCATGTTTGTTTATTTTCCACCTGGTACTGAAATGTTTTACTTCCCAGGGTACGCCCTCCAACTTAGAGCTGGAGTAATACGAGTTCATCGTATTGTGTTTCCACATTCGGACATCTTCGGATCAAAGGTTGCTCGGCACCTCCCCGAAGCGTATCGCTGCCACGCCGCGTCCTTCATCGCTTTTTCTAGCCAAGGCATCCACCATACGCCCTTGATTTCCCATTAGGAAATCTATACACCGCTGTATATTTCTATAATTACTTTACTTGTTTATCATTCATAACCACTTTGGTTACAAATGACTTTGATATGAAGTTTTCAAACTGCTGTCGCTCTGTAAAGAAAAAACCGCTTCACTAAGGCGGTCACTGGTCACACTCCAATTACGGGGTGAGGCTATGGCCGCGTATGGAATGGGTTATTTTCTGTATTCATCCTGAGGTAGAGACAGTATATATGAGGTCAAATATATGTCAATACCCTATACGAAAAAGCGGTTCCGAAGAACCGCTTTTTCGATTTGAACATATTTATAACAGATTATTCCATCGTGCTATGAAATGTCTTCTCAATGAGTTTCTGAGCAAAATCTTTGCCTCCCAAACCAAATGCCAAGCCTATGGCCAGAGCGGCTCCGGCAAATACTGCCATGACTACCGTCTGTATCAAAGCTGGAGCAATACCGAGATTGAATAGAGCGGTTAGCAATGCGAATATCCAGATAGCCCACTTGGTGATACGACCGAGTAATTCAGCGGACTTGATGTTCGCGGCACGTGAGCTCGCGACAACCAGTCTATGCATAACATTACCGACCACTACCGCTACCATAAGTATGAGAACGGCTACTATTACCTGTGGCAAATATTGAACGACTTGCTGTAGAAATTGATTGACCTGATTCAAGCCGATAACATCGAAGGAGGCCATCAAGAATACGATGATCACAAACCACTTTACGATTGCTCCGACAAACATGCCGGAATTTAGATTGTGACCTGCTTTCTTAACAACTTCTTCAACTCCGGCTGTTTTCAAAGCGGCATCTACCTTGAGAGCTCTGAAAATGCTTTCGACAAGCTTCTCGATAAGTGCGGCCAATACCCAGCCGATTGCTAGGATGATAAGAGCAATGATCAGATTTGGCACAAAACTGGCCACACCGAACCATACGCCCTGAAGCGATTGAGTAAAGACATCGCCCCAATTTTGGATGAACATCATGATTTTATATATACTAGTAATTATTCCTTGTAATACATCTATTATAACATGCCAAATTATAATAAATCATGGGCTGTGGATAGGTTTATGTGGATCCAAGCGTAATCTCTGGCAACACAATGTCCCCCCGTACGCCTCCGGGCGCTACCGCTGGCTACAATCCTCGGCGTACGGGGGGACATTGTGTTGCCAGAGATTACGCTGGACTTATACCTATCCTATCCAATAGAGTTACGTGAGGGTAATCCAATATATCTCGCACCAAGCGATCGTGTATACCGAAGCGATATTCGAAATCCTGAGTCTCAAAAGCTGAATAAGCGATTTCTTTACCTATCTCTGACTCGATAACCTTGATAACCGTCTCTATCTTGCCCAGATTTAGCTCATCTCCGACAATCAAAAGATCTACTCTGGAGTCCCAATTTTGGATAAATACTCCCGATACTATAAACAGTTTTATCTTACCGGCGTTGGTAAACCGTTTCGCCAATGTATCATCCGTCTGCAAACTCGTAATCGCCAATAGATTTTTGAGCGGATTCAAATAAGGGAATTTGGAATTCATTATAAAGCCGGAACCTTGAATTTTCTTTACCACCGTCTTCTTACCTCTCAAAACCTGTACCTCCTTGATAATCTCCTTCTTTTTTATAATATCTGATTTAACAAGCTGAAAGAGTTCCTTCTTCACAGCCGAACTTGGAGACTTGGTCCTCTCGACGACTTCCTTGAGTAAGAATGGGGTTGTCTCATTGAATATGAAAAGTCGCAAAATCTTCACTTTTGCCACATTTCCGAATAATGCTACGAGGGTGTCCATATATTTGATATTTACGAAAGAGTATTGTAGCATACAAGCACGGCTTAAGACAGAGGGCATTCTGGTTTAGACCAGATCGAAGACCTTCCGAGGTATCACTATCTCTTTAGTCAGGCCCATAAAGGTCGACATTAATGGAAGATGAAAATGGAAAGAAAGAAAATATTCCATTTACATTTTAACTTTTGACTCAAAAAAATGGCTAGAACAAAAGAACAAAAGAAAGAGGTCATCGTCAAATTGGACAAAATCATCAAGGATGCCAAATCTTTGGTATTCGTCAATGTTCACGGACTCAAAGTAGCCGATGCAACTGCTATGCGCCGAGAGCTCACGAAAAATGGCGTAGGTTTCTTCGTTGCCAAGAAGTCTTTGACTCTAAGATCATTGAAACAGACAAAGTTCGCTGGAACTGTACCGGAGCTTGTCGGTGAATTTGGTTTGGCCTATGGAGACGATCTCATCGCCCCGGCGAGAGGTGTATTTGAATTTCAATCAAAATTCAAAGATCAGGTCGCCATCCAAGGCGGTGTATTCGAAGATAAGTATATGGATAAGGACGAGATGATAACTATTGCCAAGATTCCACCGATGAAGACTCTCTATGGAATGTTCGTAAATGTCATCAATTCCCCTATTCAAGGACTAGTGATGGCTTTGGATCAGATTAGCAAGCAAAAGACAGTTTAATAATTTAACAGATATAATCATGGAAAACCCAACAGTTGAAACGTCAGTAAAAGTAGAGGTTCCGGCAAAGTTCAAAACTCTTGTCGAATCTATAGAAAAGATGTCAGTTCTAGATCTGAACGAGCTCGTAAAACTCCTTGAAAACAAATTCGGAGTATCAGCACAGGCCGCAGTCGTCGCCGCCCCAGCCGCTGGAGGCGCGGCAGCCGCCGAAGAAAAGAGTACTTTCGCCGTACATCTAACATCTTCAGGTGCTCAAAAGATAGCAGTTATCAAAGTCGTCAAGGAAGTTTTGGCACTTGGTTTGAAGGAAGCCAAAGACTTGGTCGATGCCGCCCCAACCATGCTCAAAGATGGCATGAAGAAGGACGAAGCAGAGAACCTAAAGAAACAGATCGAAACCGCCGGAGGAAAAGTCGATTTGAAATAATTTTCATTTTCCGTCGAAAACAAAAATGCCCACTTCTTATTGTGGGCATTTTTGTTTTATTCGAACCGCGCGATGTACAATCCTATCAATTCTATAATCTTGTTTTTATCATTTGACGACATCTTGCGATGATTTATATTCCCAATCTTTTTTTCAAATTTACTTATCATCCGAATCAATCTGTTTGATTTGCCTTGCTTCATAATACTCTCCAAACGATCAATACGTTTTAGAAGATTCTTTACTTTATTATCATTCAATTTCATACTACTGATCGTTTTGCGCAACAATTGCAAATAAGTTGCCTGATCTATATCCGTCTTTTCTGTAGCAGACAGATCGATGGAACCATTACCATCTATGTCCACGGCGAGTGCCACCGAAGAAGAAGCCAGTGGAGCCGGCAAAGATTCTTCGGATACTGCTGTGACGATAGTCGTCGAAGCAATGGTGAGTGGTGTCACTGGTAAATCTTTATATACCACAGCATCGACGAATGATCCATTACGGACGCGTTCGATTTTAAATGTGAATGTTCCTACACCTGTACCGTTCAGTCCGATCGAATAACGCTGTCCTCCACTGTCCGGTAAATAAACCTGATATTCCGGATCATCATCTGTGCCACCAATATCAGTAAATGTGCTACCTGGAATATTTTCCTCAAAGGCTGCCTCGAAAGCACTGTCTTCGAAGTCGAGCTCTGCCGGCAGATCAACGATGCCAGTGTGACGTCCTTTCTCATCATATACATGGAGATCTACGGGAGAATGAGTCGAGAGCACTATAAAAGAAGGCTGTTTTGAATAATCAGGTTCACCTATCGATACTCCAGTCATATCATCTAGTCTATCCAAAATATCGGAATCGTCAGTCTTATCACCTTTTATAATCTCACTAATGACTGCTTGCGTAGTCGAAGATTCGAGAATATTCGCATGAGAAATACTCGTATCTTCAACATCTCCAGTCGACTGTAGATCCATAGATATTGTCGTCCCAGCATCGTATGCGGCACTTGGAGAAACAACCGTGCCATCTCCCATGAGAGTTGTCGTCGCCACATGAGCCAACGTATTGCGACAATTGGTCGCCACGCAATCTACCTTATCGGAATAAACCAATCCTTTTTCTGTTTGTTTATTCCAGCCGACTATCGCCCACTTTGATATGGTAGATGGCAATGAATACGGTGTTAATATGCCCTGAATAATGTCCGCCGCCGCCATCAATATACTATTTCCAGATATTGGTAATGATGTATTTTTTTGATTTGATTTACTGATCTTTTTTCCTGCATTTACAACAAAGTCCGACTGCTCTTCATATGTATCCTTATCCTCTATATCTGTCCCAAAATCAACAGAAGATATAGTCGTGCTCGCGAAAACTATTGTCGGACTAAATACTTTTTTGAAATATTCCCTTGATGGAAGTAGAGAATACGCACTCGGCATGTTTACAGCCATCGTCCTTGCTGTATTCTTTTTTAGGATGAGACCTGACAATATCGACTGACCATCACCATGGATTATCGATCCTATAGCACTAGGTGTTCCTAGATATGGCACGGCAACGGATATTGTCTTGTCGACGATCGCATCCATCCCTTTTGTGGCCAATTGATTTATAAGATACTTCATGATGAGTCCACCATTGCTATGAGCAACGATTGTGACCTTACCAGTTTTTGAACTTGAGGCCATGGTACTTATGCTCTCTATCAGTGATTTTGTGCCTGTCGAGCTTTTTACTTTTTCCAAAACTATATCGTCGATCGGTAGACGCCAATCATAACCAAAAGACTGCCACTCTGAAATGATGCCCCCCTCTTTCATATCATCCATAAAATCCAAGAAATTTCCGTATATGCTATACAACCCGAATACTTTATCGATAGCTTCGCCAGCATATATTTTCGGATCGAGACTCTGACCATTTTGGTCCAGATATAGTTTGGCTACATCAGCATTTCTATTTGGCTCCCAAAGTTTATTTGTGGATGAAATCCCAAGCACAGTCTGATCACGATATAGACGAGTGCCTTTTAGGCCTGGGATAAATAAAATGCTAGAACAGCATTCACTACTCTTTCCCCAATTTTTTAACCACGGTGAATAGGCCACATCGCCAACTATCATATTTTCTCCTTGTTGAGCAGGACCGGACGCACTGCCCCACCAATTATCCAAAGCTGTGACTGTCGAGAAATCATAATTTTCTATTGAGGAAGATGTATTGTTGGTAATAACTGAATTTGAAATTTGAACATCTGATGATGGATAAAAAGAAGTGTCCTGTGCAAGTATCACAGTATCATCGAGAGCGTTTCCAATGCCTCCGACGCCATATTGTTCATCCGTATTTCGAACTTGAAATACTCTTTCCTGCGGTTTCTCCACAATGATACCTGTCTTATTACCTGATATTTCACTATTCAAAATTCTAACTACCCCCGATTTGATGCGCATCGCATTATCGATGCCCATTATTGTTGAACTCGAAATCTGAGCATAACTTCGAAATATGTTGAGACCACCAGTATTCACCAGATCAGTATTTGATATTGTTGTTGTACCACCAAAAATATTTATGCTACCAGATCCGCTAAATCGTATTCTCGAATCATCTTTACCAGACATAGAGAGTGAACCGTGGACATTGATATCTGAATCTCCATCTTCATTTGGATTGGCGATCACTGTTACGCCCGGACCTATAAATAGATATTGCTCCGCGCCTATCTCCAGAGTCTGTTCGATAATGTATGGGCTTCCTGCCTCCGTCCAAGTCTCGTGGTCATGACTGAGAGATCCCTGATCGATACGTGTCTCAGCATTCGCAATGCCGATCATGCTCACGAAGATCAAAAAACCTGTAATATACGCGAGAAATATCTGTTGGATTTTATACATAAAATACGCTGTTACTGATAATCAACTAAGCGTATCAGGTAGCGATAAAATCCCGATAAAAAAAGATCGGGGTCTGGATAAATTTATTTTAAATTATTTCTGGAAAGTTCCTAAATCGACGCGAATCTACCGACAACATATAAGATGATGAAACTCGTACATAGAATGATTATGAATCCCGTAAAGAACTTCATAAAATCATGATCGAAAGGATTAACCATAATGAGATTATTATAGCAGATTCCTAATTATAAATTGGGTAAAACAAAAACCGCCCTGATTTTATCAGAGGCGGTTTTTGTTCCAACATTTTAACCCGTTGGGAGGAGAGATAGATCGACTAAAGCTTCATCTATCGTTAGATAGTTATAGCTGCAGTCAATGTTGTCAGACCAGAAGTGATATTACTATTAGTACCAGCGGTTGTTGCACCGTATTGGATACTTGTAATACTCAACCTTTCAGACCTGAGTGTTGGCGAAGCTTTCTGGATAATTCCAGTAACTGTGAATGTTCGTGAACCTCCACCAGAAGGAAGGATATAATATCCTGTTCCATCACCTGGCACAGCCGCGATAGGCTCGATAGCTGTAATTGTGGAAGAAGCATTACTTGCTGGGACAGTTGAAGTACCGTTGATCAATGTTGAAACATTTGAAGATACGTACAGACTGTTTGAACTGTTGTTCGTCAAAGTAAACGTATATGCAACAGTTGCAGCATTAGTTGGACCATTTGTTACAGAAGCGATCTCCTGAACAATTACGGCACTTGGATTAGACAAGGATACGCTATTTACGGTCAAAAGTGTATTAACACTTGTTTGACTGTTTGTAGCAGAAGCCATGGCCAAACCACCTACTGTAGCAGCTGTATATGTGCTATCAATAGCATTAATTGAAGTTGCAACAAGTGTCGATGAGGCCAATACATCTGTAGATGTAGCGGTGACATCAGCAACCAATTTTATATCTGTCCAAACATCCTGAGACAAAGCAATACTCAGATTTGTGAATGTTGCCAAGCCTGCAGCAGAGTATGAAAGTGCTCCGTAGGTCTGTGAACCAACCATGAGCCTTACATTGCTGAAGATACCAGTCTGAGCTGTAGCAGAGACATTGGTATTTGTCTGCATGTTCATACTGTTAATTGTTGAACTATTGTTTGCAGACTTTATCTTGAATATACCCAATGTTACATCATTCGTAGAAACTGTTGCAGATACTGGTACAGTAGTTTGAGTTGCTGGAGAAAGAGAGCTTATACCTGTAGATATATCAGCGACAGATCCTGTCGAAGACAAGGTAAACGTTGCTGCACCAACTCCACTTGTCGATCCTGCTGTAACACCACCAATTGAATCAGTAAAGCCTAATCCATTGACTGTTCGGATTGCTCCTGTAGGGATGTTAGCAGTAACCGACATACCGTTTGTAATCTTGTCTGTTGCACCGAGTACTGATACGTTCACGGCCAAATCAGGATTTGTTCCCGGAGTTACAACATAATTGAGACCATCGAATCGGACTAGATAATCTGATCCAACTGTTATCTCAGTTACATCTGTTGAATTTGACAAGGTCTTTGTGGCTAGGACTTTACCTGTAGAATCAATGAGCTGTGCTTGACTAAAGAACAACCATGGACGTACAGAGAAGTGTGCATCAACACGAGTGACTGAAACTGGTCCAGCTGTTGCCTGCAATTTTACAGCAACAACGTTCTTTGTCTCACCCTTTTTGAGGCTAGCACCTGTCGAAACATATGCTGATTGTGAAACTGAAACTGAACCGTCGGTGTTACCGAGAGATGTACCAATCGGAGCACCTCCACCTATTGGTGTGCAAGTGAATCCTGCTGGGCAGTTGACTGTAACTGCGTTTGAAGTACAAGTGAATCCTACTGGGCAGTTTACTGGGCTAGCAGCAACACCACCTGCATTCAATGCGCCGCGAGTCAAAGGACCTACGAAACCTGTGTTAGGAATACCTTTGGCTGCCTGATAAAGCTTGACTGCTGTCTGTGTCTGGGAACCGAAGTAACCAGGAGTAGCAGCACCCGAAGTGATAGCCGGGATGCTGTATCCAGCGGCCATAAGAGTATTTTGCAGAGCTACAACATCAGGACCTGTGCTTCCAACCGTCAAATTGGTTGAGAAAACCATGCCTTGAGCTCCTGCAATCATAGCGAAAGCCAAAACGGCAACGCCTGATGCAATAAGAACTTTTTTCATACGTATTTTAATAATTAAACATTTACTCTCCGTTTACTATTAATATCGTGGAGAGATCATGCTTTTGATAAGACTAATAATTCCACATCTTTCCGCCCCGCGCTATCGACACGCAAAGAAGAAAGGGTTTGTGGGCAAAGATAGTTAGTAACAATCGATATGATCGATGCGATCGAAACAGTACAAAGAGATCGATGTTACGTTTGATTTCGTATATTATTCTTTTGTCAAAGTTCTGTCTCCAAAGCTAATGCCTTGGTACGAGTAGACAATTGCTGAAAATTATCAGCCCTTGCACACTCGTTACAAAACATTATAACTCGCAACTAAACAACTATGCAAAAGTACTGTGTGGATAACATCATCTGATTTCGCCTCTACGCCTCACTTTTGACCACTTAGTAATAATACCTTATAGATTAAGCGAAATAAGCAATATTGTCAACACATCCACATGAGCTAATACTCGCCCCCAAATCAACTGAGCGAGTACCTACTCCAGCGTCTTTCCCCATCTTTTCTAACCATACCTTTTTCCATCAATTCCAACAATTCTCTTTGAATTGTCTTTTCGCTACAGTCCTTGATGACTTTGGCGAAGTCTTTGATTGTCAGGTTCGATTGACCCTTAAGGACACTGATGATCATATCCTGGCGTTGCATTTTCTTTACCTGAGGATTGATTTGACCCTTGATAATAGACTCATTTCTAGAAATATCGATCTTATTGTCCGAAACAGATCCATGCTTTGACTTTGAAGCTCCATCTTTCGATCCACGGTTGTCGGATCGAAATCCAGTCGAGAATAGATCTGGTGTCCTAAAGAATGTCTCAGACAAGACATATCCAGCTTTTTCAGCGCTCTGAGCCAGACGATCTCGCAACATACCGACTACAAAATCTATCTCACGGACCAACAACCTGTGATTCATTTCGGAAATAAGGTTGGATATTCTGGCTACATTGAGGAGTGACAGTGTTTCCAAAGCCGCCATAAAGATAGATTGGATAACCGCGCTCTTATCCCCAGGTACCGAGCTCGACGCTGTAAAAGACGACGAAAGTAAATCTATTCCCCTATCTCTCAATTCCCATTTGATAGGTTCATCGTCCTTTAGCAAACCAGATACTAGATACAAAGCCGCAGTGATCTTTTCTGTCTTTTTGAATACATAGATCAGATATTCTTCAGCCGAAAAAAACCCAAGTGATTTCCAGTTAATTGGATCATTAAAAGATGCCTGATTGTCCATGTTTTGATTGTCCATTAGACTAAATCTATGTCCTTTAAGACATATACTACTGTCCTATATAAATAATCACTCTTTTCAAGGACTCCGACATGTCCATTATATTCACAATCTACTAACTTGCAAGCTCCAGTTTCCCCTATATTTCAGGCAAATACGATTGTGTGGTATTATTGAGAGATAATTTCTATTATTCCATGGCAAAAAAGAAAGATAATTCTCTGGGCAAGAAAATGCACTTCTGGAATGAAATGCAGGATGAAACGATTCATGCGATTTTTGCCATTTTTTCTCTACTTATAACAGTGTTGTCTCTACTCGCCGCTTTTGGCAAAGCTGGAGTAGTTGGGAATTACGCCTTCATGTTTCTTTCGAAACTATTTGGTGTTGGTTACTATTTGATTTCAATAATCTCAGCCATGTTGGCTGTATCATTTCTCCAGGGACTCAAAAAACGCCTTGGTGTATCAAAAGCCATCGGTGCCCTACTATTCTTCGTATCTGGCTTGGGACTCATCCATATCGCATACACTGGTGCAGGCGGTATCGTAGGCAGATGGATCACAGTTCCGTTCATTGCTCTTATCGACTATTGGGCGAGCACCATCATTTTGATTGCTATCCTTATAGTATCAGTCATTATGACTTTCAATTTATACTTCACATTATCTGATCTGTTATTTTGGAAGAAAAAACAAGGTGAAGAATTTGCAGGAAAAACTGAACGAGGAGAGATCGACTCCAGTGAGGAGGCTTTCGTAAATCAGGCTGTGTCCAAGGCATCTGGCGTAGGTGGCATCGAAAGTGGCACAAAATCCGCTAGAGAATTGGAACTGGAAAGATTGAAACAAAATGAAAAGAAGATAATAAAAGTCGGACCTCTAGATTTTACCGAAGCCGAGGAAGCCACATTTGCATCATCGGTAGTTATTCCACATCTATTACCTTTCGAACCGCCTCCACTGTCACTCCTCGAGAAAGATCGTGGCAAACCAGAAACTGGAGATATCAAAGCCAATGCCAATATCATCAAGCGTACCCTCTCCAATTTCGGCATCACTGTAGAGATGGACGAGATCTCTATCGGACCATCGGTTACTCGATATGCTCTGAAACCTGCCGAGGGTGTCAAACTCTCGCGCATCGTCGCTCTCAACAATGACCTAGCCTTGGCTCTGGCCGCTCACCCTATCCGTATCGAAGCTCCGATCCCTGGCAAAGCTCTGGTCGGTATAGAAGTACCAAATACAGCAAAGACAACAGTAGGTCTAGCTACTCTCTTGTCCGCTGCCGCTTTCCAAGAATCTGAAAAGCCTCTTCTTATGTCCCTCGGAAAAGATATTACTGGTCAAGCCCACTTTAGCAATCTAGCAAAAGCACCACACATGCTCATCGCCGGTGCTACAGGTTCAGGCAAATCTGTAACCATTCACGCTCTCATCACCTCTCTTTTGTACCGCAACTCTCCGGAAAATCTAAAGTTCATCATGATCGATCCGAAGCGCGTAGAGCTCACTCTATATAACAAGACTCCACATCTACTCACTCCTGTTATCACCGATCCGAAGAAAGCTATTTTGGCTCTCAAATGGGCTGCCAAAGAAATGAGTCGACGTTATGATATCCTCGAACAAAATGCTGCTAGAGACATCGACTCGTATCACAAAACAGTCTTGGGACCAGCAGTAGAAAAGTACAAAAAGACAAAAGACTACAAATCTGGCAATGAAGGAGGCGTTGTACCAAGTACGATTCCAGAGACTATGCCTTATATCGTCATTGTCATAGATGAACTAGCCGATATCATGCAGACCTATCCTCGTGAACTCGAATCAGCTATCGTCCGCCTAGCTCAGATGAGCCGTGCTGTTGGTATTCACCTAGTCATATCTACCCAGAGACCGAGCGTAAATGTCATTACTGGACTCATCAAAGCCAATATACCATCACGTATAGCCTTACAGGTCGCCTCTCAGATCGATTCACGAACCATCCTCGACCAAATGGGTGCCGAAAAACTCCTTGGAGCCGGAGACATGCTCTATCTCGGAGGAGAGATGTCAAAACCAGTTCGTCTACAGTCCGCATTCATTTCGGAGTCAGAAGTAAAGAGTGTAGTAAAGCACCTCTCTGCAACATACAAAGACGAAATCATGGGTGAAATAAATCTTACCCCAACCGAAGCGGGAGCTCATGCCGCATTCGACGCTATGATGGACAGTGATTCGTCCGAAGAAGAAGACGAACTCTATGAGACTGCTCGTGAAGCAATCGTAACATTTGGACGTGCTTCGACTTCGTTTATCCAGAGAAAACTCGGTGTCGGATATTCCAGAGCCGCCAAACTTATGGATATGCTCGAGGAGCGTGGCATCATCGGCCCAGCCAACGGCTCAAAACCTCGTGAAGTCATAGGTCTTGGAGCCGGAGTCGAACAGGTAAATACTCCTCAAACAGAATCAACTGAACCGACCGTCTGATCACATGTCTCAATCGCGCACAACGACCATCAAAGCTCTACGACTTATCGGCATTATTATCATTGTCAGCTTGATTGTCGGCTATGGAATCTGGCGTTCACTAGACTATGTGGCGGGTCCGGAAATAACAATTCTCGAACCGATCGACGGCTCATCGATCGAAAGTTCGACTGTCACTATCCACGGCAATGCAAAACGTATCATCTCCATAGCCATAAATGGTCGTGATATTTCTATTGATGAAAACGGTAACTGGAATGAACTTATCATTGTATTCCCTGGCATAAACATAGTCCAAATCAAAGCTATCGACAGATTCGAACGAGAAATAATATCAAAATTGACACTATTTGGACGAAGAGATCTACCTTCAGGTGAAAATTCTTCCACATATTCCACCACAACGGAGACTATATAATAAGATTGATGAACTGCTATGGCGTGATACTATATAGCCACGCCTGCCGATTAGCACTTGCAAGCTGTCGCTTGCATGATTAAATGTTTTAATACATATGCCTATAAAAAAATCTAAAGCCAAAGAAAACTCTGATAATCATAATTCTGATGAAGAAAATGATATGGAAACGAGTCCTGAAATAAAAAGTACTAAGAAAGATGAGAGTAAAACAGAACTGCGTCCGGGCCAACAAGCTGGTATACGCGATGCTCTCGATGCTATACGAAATAAATTTGGCGAAGACTCTATCATGAAGCTCGGTGAAAAACCAAAAGTGAACATCAATGCCATTCCGACTGGTTCACTCGGTTTGGATTGGGCTCTAGGTATCGGAGGTGTTCCCCGAGGTCGTATCATCGAAATATTCGGTCCAGAATCATCAGGTAAAACAACCCTTGCCCTACATATAGTCGCCGAAGCTCAAAAACGTGGCGGTATCTGCGCTTATATCGACGCCGAACACGCTATGGATCCTGAGTACGCCGGACGACTCGGAGTCAAGATAGACGAATTGCTCATATCTCAGCCTGATACAGGTGAACAAGCTCTGGAGATAGTCGACAGTCTCATTCGCACAAACAAGATGGATGTTGTCGTTATAGACTCAGTTGCAGCCCTTACTCCCCGAGCTGAGATCGAAGGCGACATGGGGGCTCACCATGTTGGAACACAAGCCAGACTCATGTCACAAGCGCTACGTAAACTGACCGCGATCGTCGCCAAATCAAAGACTACGGTCATATTCATCAATCAGATCCGCATGCAGATCGGAGTGATGTTCGGCAATCCAGAAACAACGCCAGGAGGCAAAGCCTTGAAATTTTACGCTTCGGTCCGTCTCGATATCCGCCGTATCGCTCAGATCAAAAAAGGCGAAGAGATCATGGGTGGTCGTGTCCGCGTCAAAGTCGTAAAAAACAAAGTTGCCGCTCCATTCAAACAAACCGAATTTGACCTGATGTACAACGAAGGTATCTCACAAGAAGGAGAAATCATTGCTTTGGGCGAAAAATATGCTATCCTCCAGAAATCGGGTTCATCATATTCATTTGGCGAAGAAAAGCTCGGGCGAGGTTACGATGCCACGAGACAGTTCCTAAAAGAAAATGAAAAAGTCCGTGAAGCAATACTGGTTCAAATACGAGCAAAGCTGAAAGAATAAAGACGAATAGAAATCTTCAGAAAAACCGATCGGTAGATCCGTCGAAATAATATATCAATAAATAATAATAAAAATCCATGTCCCTTCTTGAATACAACGAAATTACCGAAAAAAAATATATTGTTCTCGACGGAGCACCGTTTGAGGTCATATCTTCTCACGTCTTCCGCAAACAACAGAGGAAGCCAGTCAATGCGACCAAACTAAAAAACCTGATGACTGGAAAAGTCACTGAGTATTCTTTCCATCAATCAGAAAAAATCGAAGAAGCCGAAATCGAAGAAAAAGAAGTCAAATATCTTTATAACAATCGTGGTGAATGGTGGTTTGCCGATCCGACAAATCCGGGAGCCAGATTTAAAGTCGAGGAAGAGATCGTCGGTCCTCAGGGTAAATTTCTGAAGCCAAATACTGTCGTAAAACAACTACTCTTTGGAGAGCAACCTATGGGTTTCAAGATGCCCATCACAGCCGAGCTCAAAGTCACCGAAGCACCTCCAAACGTCAAAGGTGACACCATGACTGGTGGACAAAAACTCGTCACACTAGAAACTGGTGCCACATTGAACGTTCCCCTTTTCGTAAATGAGGGCGACGTAATAAAGATAAATACCGAGACTGGAGAATACCGAGAGAGAGTCTGATTACCTCGCTACATAAGGAAGCAATCCCATAAATCTGGCGCGTTTGACCGCTGTACCGAGCTGTCGCTGATATTTTGCAGTGATACCTGTGCGCTTTCTAGATAGGATACGACCGTGAGGATTCAAGAATTTACGAAGAATATCCGTATCTTTGTAATCGATCATCTTGATATTATGTTGGCTAAAATAACATTGTTTTTTCATGATTTTTAAGTGATATATTCGAATTGATGTTAAAAAGGTATATCGTTAGGATTAATCTCTTCTTTCGGGTACTCTATGGAATCTCCTCCCTGAGCTGTCTCTTCTCCACCCTTTGTGTTACTCGATGCCTCCGTCTCTCCATCGGCTTTATTTGGAGCTGATAAACCCGGCGCATTTGATTTCCAACCGAACTGGACATTGTCGGCTATGATCTCGGTTCGATATTTCTTTTCACCGTTTTGTTCCCAAGATCGTGTCTGCATGCGACCTTCAACGAGAGCTTGCTGACCTTTTTTCAAATATTGAGCTGACAATTCTCCAAGCTTCGAAAAAGCGACAATATTATGAAAATCAGTGATTTCTTGACGCTGACCTTCTTTGTCCTTATATGCTCGAGAGGTGGCTATGGAGAAATTACAGACTTTTATACCTGATGGCAATGCTTTGAGTTCTGGATCGCGAGTCAGATTTCCTATGATGAATACTTTGTTTAGATACATATTGAGGTTATGTTTATTTTGTTAATAATTTCTTGTTAAACCTCTTTGACCATATCATCAATGCTCTTATCCATATCTTCTACAGAAATAGGAGTGGTCACAGCTCCAACCTCGATTTTACCGTCTAGAGAAACACCGCCAACTGGAATATTGAGAATAGGTGCAGGAATGCGCTTACCGAGAAAAGTATTCTCACGAATAGTTACCGTAAGAAGCATTCGAAGTATCGTAGGCATGATCTCTACAGTCTTTTTGATCGCCTCGATCTTGCTCGAACCGATTTCAAACTTGATCCAACCAAAATACGCTTCATCGAATTTTGCATAAGCGCCGCCAGTAGTCTTTTGTCTGATTGTATATGCGAGCTTATTCAAGCTCGGCGATCCGTCTGCTATGACTTTTCCGCCAGCATCTTCGATAATCTGCCTGATTTTATCGGCTTCAGTCGCCACATGTTCAGGTGCGACAGTGTTCGAGACGAGGTAACCTATTTCGTAGACCGTCAATCGGTCGTCGTGATCATTCATAGTTTTTGGCCAGTGACCTCCGGAATAACCCAGAGGACCCACAATCCTCATTGAGGATATCGGGACTAGCAATTTATATTGATAATATGTTGTGAGGTTAACATAGAAATACCTATACCGCAAGAGTGAGTGAAAAAGACATTATTATATGGCAGGCCAGATTATAAATAAGGGCAAAATCATTCTTAATCCACGGTCTAGAGATAATAACAAAAGTTTCTAAAATTTCAATAAAGAAAACCTAAATTCCAGATGAATATGCAGTTAAATCTTAAATACCGAACATGTTACGGGCATTTTTGAATATTTGTTCTGATAATTTTTGTGGATTTTCACCTCTGATTTCGGCGATCTTATTTATAGTATCGAGGACAAATGCCGGTTCATTGCGTTTACCTCGGTTCGGTATTGGAGCAAGATACGGACAATCAGTCTCAGACATGATTCGATCCATCGGAACTTTTTTCACTATCTCATCGTAATCTCTTGTAAAAGAGACAACTCCAGTAAAAGATACCGTGCCACCGATCTCCAATATACTTTTGAGATCGCTCAGTGTACCAGCAAAAAAATGAAAATTTGCTCGAACATTTGCCCGTTCCTTCAGGATAGAAACTGCTTCTTGGTATGCATCTGTACCATCTTTAGCATTTCGGACATGTAACATAAGTGGTTTTTTTACCAGATTTGCCAAGGAGATATGGCGATAGAACATCTCTTTTTGATTTTGAATGTCTTCGACCCTAGAATGAAAATAATCCAAACCACATTCGCCAATAGCTACGACTTTGGGATGTGAAGCTAGGGTTTTAAACTCAGACTCATTAAATTCTTGTATCGGTCGACGACCAGTAACCGCGCCCGTCTCCAAAAAATCATTATTTGATTCCCCGGCATATACAGGATGCAGTCCAACAGTCGCCCACATCTCCTCATGGGTTTCTGCTAGTGTAACTGCCGCCTTAGAAGATTCTAGATCAGTACCTACTGTAATCATTCCAACTCCAGCATCCAAAGCTCGTTTTATGACAATTTCCCTATCCGCATCATAAGCGGCAAAATTCATATGCCCATGAATATCTATGTATTTCATTTATTTTCTGGCGAAGAGCGGCTTAGTCGGCATTTTGTTTGTCTCGAGTAATTTTGTTATTTCGATACTGGTTGCCGGCAATATAGGCAAAAGCATTCGACTGATTATCCTAAGTCTTACCAACAATTCAACGATATCCGCGGTAGCCCCATCTTTATCAACTTTTATCTTTTTGAACGGCTCACGAACCTGAACTATCTTATCTGTCGCGGAGATCAAGTCCCAAATAGCATTTGATGCTCGCTGAATATCGTACCCATCAAAACCTTCGACATATCTCTCCTGAATAGCAACGATCTCCGGAGATGCTTCTATATCCATATTTGTCGGTGGAATAACAATATTATTCGTCTCAGCCATTTTTAATATCCTGGAAACTAGATTGCCCAAGCCATTCGCCAAATGAGCATTGTATGATTCTTTGAATTTTTCTAAGGTAAATGGACTATCTTCGAATGGTGACAATTCTCGAGCAACATAATAGCGTAGAGCATCCGCACCAAATTCATCGACTATCGCCATAGGATCGATTGTATTCCCCAACGATTTTGACATTTTTACCCCTCCTTCACCTGTAACAAAGCCGTCGATTATTATTTGTTTTGAAGGGGGTAATTTTACAGACATGAGCATAGCTTGCCACATAGCGGCTTGCTGACGAAGATTGTCTTTTCCACAATACTGAACGACTCCACCAGTTTCGACCCACCATTTCGAGAATGTTTCGGGAGAATGTGGCCAACCAACAGCGGAAATATAATTGACCAGAGCATCGAACCAGACATACATAACGTGTTTTTCATCTCCCGGCACAGGTATTCCCCACGGCATCTTACTAGCCAAACGTGAAATACTAAAATCTTCCAGTCCACGTTCTACAAAGGCCTGAATCTCATTTAACCTAGATCTCGGAACAACAAAAGTTGGATTTTTCTCATAAAGATCGAGGAGAGGTTTTTGATATATACTAAATCTAAAGAAATAGTTCTCTTCCTTAATGATTTCCAATTTACCCGAAGGATGCAAAGGACATTTGTCGTCGATCAATTCAGAATCGGTTTTTTCCAATTCACATCCCACACAGTACTTAACGGAATAATTCTTTTTGTAAATAAGACCATTCTTATCGGCAATCTTCCAAAATTCCTGGGCCGCCAAGACATGATGCTTATCTGTGGTACGGATGAAATTTACATTCGGCAAAATATTTAGAAGTGGTATCAAATTTTTGAATTTGCCAACTATTCCATCAACATAAGTCTGTGGGTCCAAGCCATTTTCTTCGGCTTTACGAAAAATCTTGATTCCATGCTCGTCAGTACCAGTATTGAAAAAAACTTCTTCACCCAGAGACGATCTAAATCTGGCGATAATATCGGCACGGATAAACTCCAGAGCAAAGCCGACGTGTGGATCGGCATTGACGTATGGCAATGTAGTCGTTATGTAAAACCGCTTGTCTTTTTTTGACATATTATTGATAAGTCTACAGGTCAATACCGAAAAAGCAAATGGAAACTTCAAAGAACTTTAGAAATTAACATTGAAATCACCTTGACTCAAATTTAAAATAAGATCGTAAAATATCCGAATCAGCAATCTTCCCTATTACTGCCAGATTGAGGTTACGATTCACGAATATTTGCCTCGCAAGATCCATGACATGATCGGCGTTGACTCCATTTATCTTATTTACAATCTCTTCGGGTAATTCAATATTATTTTTTACAATATCCTGATATCCGCAATATTCTGCTCTGGATTCCGATGTTTCCAATTCCAAAAGCATGGTGCCGGCAATATGATCTTTAACTTTCTGAAGCTCAGCGTCAGAAACTTTTTCCCAGCCAAGCCCTCCACAGATAGCTAAAATATTCTCTATTGCTTCTTTTATTCTCGAATTGTCCACTCCAGCACTCACAGTAAAGACGCCATGATCAGTAAAAGATTCATTATCTGCTTTGACGTAATAACAAATACCGAGCTCATCTCTCAACTTTGAAAACAAACGAGAACTCATACCATAGCCGAGTATCGCGGACAAAACTCTCATGACAGGCATGCGTTGATCATCTATTGGAAAAGTTCGGACTCCTATCACAATATGAGTCTGGTCTGTATCTTTAAACTCAATTGTAATTTTTGGTTCATCCTGTTTTTCAATAACCTTAACTTTTTCTGATTTTTTCGCATTTAGCGCTTTCGAAAAGGCTTTTTCAATACTTTTTTCGACACTATGAGTATCGATGGAACCGGCGACAATGATCGACATCGCATTGCTTACATAGTGACTATCTCTATACGATATCAATGCTTGACGGTCAAATGTTTTTACGTTTTCTATGGTGCCAGCAATATTCCATCCAGCCGGCTGATCACCGTAAAGAGATTCAAAAAATAAATCCCTAACGTGCTGTTGTGGCAGATCGTTGTACATGCGAATTTCTTCGATGATCACGCCTTTCTCTTTTGCCAACTCCGATGGATCAAAAAGCGGATTTTGATACATATCCGAAATAACATCGAGTATCTTGTCAAAATGAATAGTCGCGGCCTTCACATAATAACCAGTGAATTCTTGAGCGGTAAAAGCGTTGTATTGAGCGCCTAGACCGTCCAATTCACGAGATATATCACTTGCTTTTGGTCGTCTGGCCGTTCCCTTGAATACCATATGCTCGAGAAAATGCGACAAACCGCTTTGCTCTTTTGTTTCATATTTTGAACCGGCTGCCACCATGACTAATACCGTAACTGACGGATTATCAGCCATTGGGATGGTAATAACTCTAATACCATTTGGCAATGTTGTCTTATTGAATTTCACTGTTGGAAATATTTGGTTATTATTGACCAAGCTTGGACTTTAGATATGAGATGAGCTCATTTTCCGATACACGTTCCTGTTTACCGGTATCTCTATCACGAACGGTTACACCTTGACCAGTTTCCACTGTATCAAAATCGATCGTCACGCAATATGGCGTGCCTATCTCATCCTGGCGTCTATAACGCTTGCCAATATTACCATTATCATCGAACATTACTGATTCAAATTGTTTTTTCAGATCGATGAATATACTTCTGGCCTTATCGATCAGCTGAGGCTTGTTACGAAGAAGCGGAAAGACTGCTATTTTGACTGGTGCTACATTCGGTCGAAACTTGAGATATACTCTCTTGTCCCCAGCCATTTCATCTTCGGTATAGGCCTCGGAAATGATCGCCAATACTGTGCGATCGAGACCGAATGTCGGCTCGATAACATGCGGAATAAATCTATTTTTTGTTTCTTCATCAAAATAATCTAGAGTTTGTCCGGACATTTTGCCGTGGTTATTCAGATCAAAATCAGTTCTATACGCGAGACCGTACAACTCTTTCTTCTCGCCAAAAGGAAAATCGTATTCAAAATCAATCGTCTTTTTTGAATAAAAAGCCAGATCTTCTTTTGCCACATCATGTTCATATATCTTCGCAGAATCAAGACCTATCAGGGAGATCCACTCCACCATCGCCTTTCTCCACAATTCGAAATGCTTTTCCCAATCTTCCGGATAAACGAAATATTCTATTTCCATCTGTTCAAACTCTCTGGCTCTAAATAGAAAATCTCGAGGCGCGATCTCATTTCGAAAAGCTTTGCCGATCTGAGCCATACCAAAAGGCAGTTTTGGATGAAAAGAATCCAAGATATTTTTGAAGTTCACGAACATCCCCTGGGCTGTTTCGGGTCGAAGATAGGATAGCGAAGAAGGGTCCTTTTCCACTCCGATATTCGTCTCAAACATCATGTTGAATTGTTTTTCCTGACCGAGCTTGCCCTCACATTCCGGACATTTTTCTTTATTTTCCAACTGATCGAAGCGGAAGCGTTTTTTACACTTCGAACATTCGACTACTGGATCGGAAAAATTGCTTGCATGCCCGGTTGCCTGCCAGACTTTTTGATTCATGATTATGGCCGCATCGACTCCGTACATATCTTCCCTGTTCGACACAAAAGTCTTCCACCAGAGATTCTTGATATTATTTTTCAAAGAGAGACCTAAAGGTCCATAATCCCAAGTACCAGCAAGTCCGCCATAGATCTCCGAGCCCTGAAAAATAAAACCTCGCCTTTTCGCGAGCGAAACTATGGCTTCCATCTTATTGTGAGCTTCTTTTTCCATTATTCGAGCATTGTATAACAAAATCCCGTAATCCGAAAGCTTCGAAGGATCGCTAGAGTAGCTCCATCTACTCTAATGTGGCTGCAATTTGGAGTGGGTGACCTTGCGAGTTGTCTGGAAACAACATTCACCGAGTCCAACACTGATTAATTTACAACTTTTTCATAACCATCCTTGTATATAGGGTCGGTCGAGAATCGCGTAGTCAAGAAATCTTGTCTACTAGTGAGTGCTGTATTGGTAAATGAATCAGTAGCATTCAATGTTGCAGGATTTACCAGAGTCATATATTGTCCAACCTTTGTAATATTAGGAATAAGTGAGATCTGAAATGCCACCTCTCGACGACCGACTGAGTTTCTGGTATTCGCCGGAACAGTTCCGACATTCCAAGAGACTAGACCACTATTTTCGTCAAATGTTATATTTTCATTTGTTGGACTCACCTGAGCGAGCCATTTCACCTCGGCCGGTAGAGTAGCACTTACGACGGCATTATTAATCTGATTTACCGTATTATCTATAGACCAAATAACGGTATATGTAGTTGCCTGCTCAGCCTTGGGCGGTATTGGACCACTATTTATGAAAGGTCCGACACTTCGAACAATCCTGCCGGAGATTGACGTATTGGAAACTATCTTAGTACTTCGCAGAGCCGCGCTAGCGATCCGACTTGGTACATTTTCTTCTTGCGGTCTATTGCCGGAAATACTTGCTTCGTAGACAACCTTTGGATTGGTTAAAGGATTTTGTTGTGTTCCAAAATCTTTTGGTGTAACACTAAATGACACATGACCATTGTCGCCTGCAGAGACATTTCCTAGATCAGGATTGGTACGACCATTCCACGTGATTGTGTTCGCGCTAGAATCAAAATCACCATCATTTGCCACTACCGACATCTTGTCATATGCAGATCCGGACAATTTTACGACTAGGACCATATTTGAAACCGCGGTTGCAAGATTGTTGAACCATTCAATCTCGACCCTTTCGCTTTGGCCGAATTTTCCGACGTGATCATCGGTGGATTTGTTGGTATCAATATTGATACCAAGAGAAACGAAAGGTCTTTCTATCGTCACATCTCGTTCTATAGAAACATATTCCGTAGCAATGACTGAAGGATTTCTCGAATCAGCCGATCCGACATTGAAATAAAAGACTCGAACATCATCGTCTTCACCAGAAAGTTTGCCATTTATGGTTATTGAACGACTAGCACCAGGAGGTATATCGCCTATACGCCAAGTGGAATTGCTAGATATTGCTGGAACGTTTGACTTTGTGAAAATAAAACCAAATGGATATTCGGCTTTGAGCAAAATATTTCGCATGATTTGGTCAGAATTTGAAGTAACGGTGACCTTGATATCGAACTCTTGTCCAGAAGTGATCTGCTTGAATAGATCAGCCTTGATACTAATAGGCGAGGAATTTATAAGTACATCGTAAGATTTTGTTTTTGTGAATACAGATGAAGAGCCTTTGATGCCATACGACAGTGAAACATTTATTTGTTTTTGCAGATTTTCTTCGCCGTACATGATGACTTCGATAGACTCTTTGACAGAACCACCTGCCGACATGGCACCAATATATTTGTGATAATCCTGTAGTGATTGATTGGAATCATCAGCATTGGTTGTACCAGTTGGAAAATCAATCGACATGTCGACGGCATCTAGATCTATATTATTTTTATTTACGACTGTAATATCAAAAGTCGTTGGCGAACCACCCGATACAGAAACCGGTCCACGAATGACGATGTCGATATTATCAGCCGAGATCATATTTGCGCCATTAAAAAACATGAACGCCCCGATCCCAACTGCAATGACCGCAAATATGACTGAAACGATAAATAACTTTGTAAAAAAAGACATATGTGATGATTTTTTATTATCTGATTCTACTGGAGTTGGAGACGGAGTGACTGGATGTTCCCAATCAGACTTTACCTGACTCGGTGTCTCATCAAATCGTAATTTGCGTTTTGTACGGATATCCGGAGTCGTGCGATCATACAACGACTTTTTCAATTCATCAATATAACTTTTGTCCGAAGAAGGAGGCACGTTGTATATTCTACTATTAAAGATGTGATTCACGCAAAGCCTTATTTATATGTTTATTCATCATCTGCCTCTTTGGAGCGATTTCATCCAAGATTTCAATTGTAAGAACTATCGAATCGACATACCGCAAATCTTCCATCTTTCCTCCGACATATCCGAGCTCACGCATAATCCGAATCATAACTAGAGATTCGAGTGTACATGCTCGCTCTCTTGAAAGACTCGCATTGTCTCTCAGAAAAGATTCACAGGCTTTAACCCCGTCAAAAAGTTCTGGATTCGGATCTTCTCCATGGAGTAAGCGATCTAGAATAAAAGCGATCTTACCGAGCAAACCGTTTCCAATCTTACTATCAAGTGGAGTAGAATCCGAAATCGCTCCAGTAAGTCGCCAATATTCTTTGCCTTTAACTAGAGAAAAATGACCAAATGTATATTCTCTTGCATGATATCTCAATTTGGATTTTTCCAGACGGATTCCCAAGGCTCTCACATTTAGGAGACCGAATTCTCGAGTAAAAATCGACATAGCCTTCCCGGCCTCTCCAAATGGCCTGGAACCGATTATAAAGCCCGGGGTTGTTCTAATATGATACATATCACCTTAACGTCAATTGCCCTCTTTTAACCCGAACTCTTGACCGTATTCGATCTTGGAGAGTTTCGTCTGTATTTTGATTGTATTCTCGTCTTTACTGATCAGATCACGCAGATCCGCCGTCGCCACTAAAATAGCTATATCATTTACCTTAAATCCTTTCTCCTTACGGAGATCCTGAATGCGACGCAACAATTCTCGCACTTCTCCTTCTTCTTTCAATTCTGGAGTGAGAATAATATCCAATTCCACGTCTTTTTCTGTTTTGGCATTCCAAACGATATTTTTGACATTGACCTCATCTTTTATAAGTACAGCCAATTCATCGGGCACAGCTTCGATCTCGCGTATCTTAAGAGAAGCAAGTGGCTGGCGGACATTTATCTTAGCCATCATCCTGGCTTCCAAACCTTTTGACGAAAGGCTCCTGATTGTGTCCATATTGTTTATCAGATCATGATCTGATTTGGTCTTGAAATCTTTTGAATCCGGCCACGATTCGAGATGAACACTCTCTTTTTCACCTTTCAATCCTTGGTATATATGCTCGGCG
The DNA here is from genome assembly GCA_041663145.1 of Minisyncoccota bacterium. Classification (GTDB taxonomy): domain Bacteria; phylum Patescibacteriota; class Minisyncoccia; order Phycocordibacterales; family PALSA-1337; genus C7867-002. The sequence continues at coordinate 63,640 of JBAZRG010000003.1, read as the reverse complement.
AAGAACGGAGTAAATGGGGCCATGATCTTTGCTAGAGTGATAAGAATAAACCTTGTAGTCTCTAAAGCGGATCGCTTATCATTTTCATTGTCGGATTTGAATCTGTCGCGAGAACGGCGGATATACCACTGTGACAAATCTCCGATGAAATCTCGGATAGCTCTGGTTGGCTCGAAAAACTCGTAGTTCTCCAGTTTATTTGTGACAATTTCCAAAAGTTGCGCCAGACGTGCCACAATCCATCGATCCAAGACATTTTGAGAATTTGGAATACGCGCGACCCCGTCTTCACTATCCGCTCCTCCGGCATAAAGTTCGTAAAATGCGAGAACATTCAAAGCGAGATTGAAAACTTTCTTATTGATTTCATCAACAGTCTTGGGATCAAAGTTTTTCGAATCACCCGGCTGATTGACCGAATACATCCACATCCGGAGCGCATCAGCGCCAAACTTGTCTATCATTTCCCAAGGATTGACGACATTGCCTATAGACTTCGACATCTTCTTTCCTTCCGCATCCAATATATGTCCCAAACAAATGACGTTTTTATAAGCTTTACCTTTGCCGAGAAGCGCGCCTATCGCATGCAAAGTATAAAACCAGCCACGAGTTTGATCGATAGCTTCAGAGATAAAATCAGCCGGATATCCGATCTTATCTACATATTTTTTATTCTCAAATGGATAATGGTCCTGAGCAAAAGGCATCGCTCCAGAATCGAACCAAACATCCATCACCTCCTTTACTCTAGTCATGGAAGCACCGCATTTACAATTCAGTTTGACTTCATCTATATACGGGCGATGCAGATCGAGCTCATAATCCTGATTATGAGGCAATATTTTTACATCAAGGATTCGACTCTCAGATTTGCTGATATAATTTTCGATTTCATTTCGAATCGTCTGCTCTTTTGAATACCCTTGCCCTACTGACATGAGCATCATGGCTGGCGATCCATGTGTAACAAATAAAATATTTTGATTCTTGTGTTTATTTTCTATCTCGTACAAGAGATCACCTACACGCCGACGTATTTGCGTGTAATCCTCGACTCCGTCTGGCAATTCATCGAAACGCTCGTGCAAAGGAAACTTCTCATCAAATTCGACAGCCGATCTGCCTGACCACTGCCCCTGATCCATTTCTCTCAGTCTCTCATCTGCAATAAACTTATCATCGGCCAATCCCAATGTTTCTTTAACAATAGTGGCAGTCTCCTTTGTCCGAGCCAGAGGTGAATAGTAGATGATATCAATCTTGGATTTCTTCAAGCTATTTGCGGCATTTTTGACATCATCCTGACCTTTAGTCGTGAGATGGCTCGTAGAATTAGATTCCGAATCCAACAAATGAGCCGCGTTATTCTCCGCCTCACCGTGTCTCATGACGAAATACGAGTTTTTGGATTTCTTGGCAATATCTTCGACGGAACCTGCCACTTTCCTTTCTTTACATACATCACAAACCCAGATCGGAAGTGGTGTACCCCAATATCTTTCTCTAGAAATCGCCCAATCTTTGACTTCTCGAAGCCACTCACCGAAACGACCGTCTCTGATGTGTTTTGGTTCCCAGTTTATGTCCTCATTTTCTTTGACGAGTTTCTTTCGCAAATCTGACATCTTTATGTACCATGAATCGCGCGCGAAATATATGAGAGGTGTATGACATCTCCAGCAAAATGGATAACTATGTTGATATTTTTCTTTGGCAAACAGAAGACCGCGCTTAGCTAGATCTTTTATGATTTCAACATCGGTCGCTTCATCTTTCACAAACTTACCTGACAAAAATCCAGCTTGAGTCTTGAAAGTTCCATCTTCATTTACAAGATGATATTTTGGTAAACCAATCTTGCTTCCCAATTCAAAATCGTCTTGACCATACATGACAGCTGTATGAACTATACCCGTACCATCTGAAGTATTTACAAAATCGGCAGAATAGACTTTGTAGGCATTATCCAGTTTACCTTTTTCCGTACCATCGATATTATCTTTGATGAAAGAATAGAGATGCTCGTATTTTAGTCCGATCAAATCAGTGCCCTTCACGGTGTCGATGATTTCATACTTAATATCTTTTAGTACCACAATTCTTTCCTTAGCCAAAATAAGATCGCAATCCTCGGTACGAACTCTTATATATTCAATCTTTTCATTGACTGCCAAAGCGACATTTCCCGGCAATGTCCACGGCGTGGTCGTCCAAGCCAAAATAAAGGTATCTTTGTCAGAATCAAACTTATCAGATTTTTCGATCTTGAATTTTACAGTGACTGATAAATCTTTAACATCGGCGTATCCTTGTGCCAACTCATGCGAAGAAAGTCCGGTTCCGCAACGCGGACACCATGGAACGACTTTATAATCTTTATAAAGTAAACCTTTCTCTTCGACAGTTTCCACAATACTCCATAGAGATTCTATATAATTGCTCTTGTAGGTTATATAAGGATCCTTGAGATCGACCCAATACCCTATCCTATCGGTAAATTGTTCCCATTCATGAACGTATGTCCAGACGCTTTCTTTGCATTTTTCATTAAAAGCAGCGATACCGTATTTTTCTATCTCTTTTTTTGATTTAAGTCCCAACTCCTTTTCGACTTGCAATTCAACAGGCAGACCATGAGTGTCCCAACCGCTCTTGCGACGAACGTGATATCCACGCATGGTTTTGAAACGTGGAACAGCATCCTTAAAAGCTCTGGCGACCAGATGATGTATGCCCGGATGACCATTGGCAGTCGGTGGTCCTTCGTAAAATATGAACTCTCCCTTGGACTTTCCGCCGGATGCAGGCAGAGTCATGGTCTTTTCGAATATATTTTTATCCTTCCAATAAGCAAGGATCTTTTCCTCACGTAGAGCGTGCGTTGATTTTTCTGATTTTGAACTTTGATCCATGTCCTACAGCTTACGGTAAAATAACGCTTATTTCAATCATCATCACATCTTCGTTGGAATCTTGATACCAAGAATGAACAATCCTTGCTCCATCGTATCCCTAAATGCTTTAACCAGAGCCAGCCGATAAGGTGATAACGGATCGTTGTTGTCGATAATAGTTTGTGTAGCGTAATAGGCGTTGAATGCCCCAGCCAAACTGATCAGATAGTTTGCCACGATCTGTGGAGCAAGTTCACTTTGAGCTCTCTCTACAGTATACGAAAAACAAACTATCAATCTCTCTAGAATTCCGACTTTATCCGGAAAAACGATTTCACCGGAATTTTTTTGCTCTGCCGATCGAGCTTTCTCCAAAACCGACGCCGCTCTAACCGCCGAATACTGCAAATACGGTCCAGAGTCTCCTTCAAATGATATTGAGGATGCCGAATCAAATATGATATCGCCACCGATGGAAGAACGGAGTATTGTATACTTTATCGCGCCTATCGCTATTTCATCGGATATCTGATCAGTTTCTGATTTGGAAAAATCTCTGTCAGCTATCTTTTTTATCACCATCTCTTTGATTTCCGAGATCAAAGATTCAGCCGAGATGACGTTGCCTGTACGCGAAGACATCTTTCCAGATGCAAAACGTAACATACCATGCGAAATATGCTTGGTCTTTGTGGCGATCTCCGGATATACGAGATCCATGACTTTTAGCAAAACCCTGAAATAATCACTCTGTTCATTCGCAGTGATGATGATCGACTGATCTAGATCAGGATATAGAGAAAACTTTTCCCGATTCAAACCCAGTTCCTTGGTTTCATAAGTAGGCAATCCTTTTGAAGTTGTGAAGACTCGGGTATGCAAACCGTATTTTTCCCCCTTAAAGACGATCGCTCCATCACTCTCCTCAAAGACGCCCTGCTCTCGAAATTCATCTACAATAGCCTGCCCTTTTCTACCTTCGATGCCCTCAAAGAAATAATTATCGAATTTTGTCCCCAACCTCGCATATATTTTCTCAAATGCATCTAGACATTGTCTGCGTCCTTTATCATATATCTCATTTATTTTCTCATCACTCCTATCGTAAATCTTCCTGTTGATTTCATCGATCTCCTGTTTAGCTACTGGGTCCGATTCTGATTGCACATTACCGAGAACATAAGCCCGACCCCAATACTCTTCTGGCATTTCATCTGTTTTACTTTCCAAGTGTAATGACCCCCAAATCGCTTTGGCAACATGTGGTCCAACATCTCCTTGCCAGTTTGCGCGGATAATCTGTTTTCCAGAATATCCTATAAGTCTCGAAATAGATTCACCTATGGCATTCGACATCAGATGACCTATATGAAAAACCTTGAAAGGATTTGGGTCTGTATATTCGACCATTACTTTTTCTTTCACTGAATCCTGTTTTGCTTGTGGGCTCTCCAATACTTTTTTAGCCAAAAAATCATCTTTGAAACGAAAGTTGATGAATCCCGGTCCAGCGATATGTACAGATTCTATAGCCTCAGGCATTTCCTTCTCAAATTCAATGATGATCTTCTCCGCCAAATCCTTTGGCGATAGACCTAACTTCTTAGCATTCACCATCGCTACATTCGATGAGAAGTCACCATGCTCGACAGACTCAGGTATATCCAATCTGATCGAATGAGGATCTATGGACAATCCACCTGCTATTTCATTCAATCGGTTCAAAATAAGCTTATTCATCGTATTATTCTAGCAAAAATTTTGATTAAGTGCCTAAAAACTGTCAAATTTGACATTTTACACAAAATAGATATACTATTGTCAGACGCTACGGGTTTGAGTGATTCTCCCGTAAACCGGCGATATGCGACATCCGTCTGGGATGCTAGCCTTCGGTTGGGAATGATACTTCGCGGTACTCAGTAGTATTGTTCTTTAAATATTCCACCATCGCATCGGTTCCTCATCTACAGGCGTCCGTTTGGTAGTTGATGGTGGAAAAAATCGCTCCTCTCTCGCTTCTCATGATTGGGTTGATCTGTTTCCAATCATGATCGAGAGAGGCCACTTTAGCAGACACGGCGCGAGGCACATCACAGGATGGCTCGCGCTTTTTTCTTTTTAAAAAGTGTTCAATGATATCTTTTCAAAAACACTTTTCTTGCACTCCTATTCTGACCTCAATATCTTATCGATCTTTTGGGCAATAGCTTTGAAATCTTTTTCTTTAGCACCTCGAGTCGTCTCGGCAGCCGTACCCAAACGAATACCGGAAGGATCCATCGGAGGTCTAGAGTCAAAAGGTATGGCGTTTTTATTCACTATAATTCCGGCAGATTCTAGTTTGAGACTAGCCTCTTTACCAGAAATACCTCCGGCGCCATTTTCATTCTTTTTTCCACCATTCCATGTATCAACCAATATGAGATGTGAATCCGTACCACCAGAGATCAGACGCCAGCCGTTCTGACTCAGAGTTTCTGCCAGAACTTTTGCATTTTTCGTTACCTGTGCGGCGTATTTTTTGAAAGCTGGACTGGCCGCTTCTTTGAGAGCGACTGCCACCGCGGCAATCTGATTTATATGAGGTCCCCCCTGCAAACCTGGAAATACCGCCTTATCGATCTTTCGATCGAGTTCACGGGCATCTTTCTTTACAAATATGAGAGCCGCGCGCGGTCCTCGGAGTGTTTTGTGCGTCGTTGTCGTCACAATATCAGCAAAAGGAAAAGGTGAAGGATATGCTTTACCAGCTACCAAACCAGCAATATGCGACATGTCGACCATGAGGAGTGCGCCAGAGACTTGTGCAACTTCTTTCATCTCCGACCAATCTATAATGCGCGGATAGGCGGTATATCCAGTCACAATGATAGCCGGCTTTTCCTTGATGGACGTCTCACGAAGCTGATCGTAATTCAAAACTTCCGTTGTTCCATCCAAACCATATGGAACCTGAGTCCAAAATTTACCTGTAGCCGAAACTTTGTGACCATGAGTAAGGTGTCCCCCTTGATCGAGTGACATACCCATGATTTTTCCCAAGGGTGGCACGAGCGCTGTGTAAACCGCGGTATTTGCCGGCGAACCAGACAACGGCTGAACATTCACATGCCATTTATCCGGATCAAGTCCAAATAGTTCCAATGCTCTCTTTTGACACAAAGATTCTATCTTATCGACAATATCATTGCCTCCATAATATCTTTTACCGGGATACCCTTCGGCATATTTATTTGTAAGCTCAGAACCAAGTGCCTCTAGTACATCTTTCGACACGTAATTTTCCGAAGCGATCAAATTGATAACTTTCTTCTGCCTTTTCTTCTCTGTTTCAATAAGTTTTTTTATTTGTATATCGTTCATATTCAAATCCTATCATTTTTTGAGATAAAAAAAAGGGCCGTCGATCTGTAGGGAATGAATCGACGGCCCCGACACCGAAGGGCAGAACGGTGTCTAGCCTAGCTTGCACCAACCATGAAGCGAACCGCCGGGAGAGAAAGTGAAAAGAAAGCCCGACTATGTGCGATGGTGTATTGCTCTGCTATAGAACTAACCTATTAATACAGTACGCCTTTCATTTAAAAAAGCAATACCCATATTATCAACAGGTTATACACAGACTAATATGTATGCCCTATTTTCGATCTTTCTCATCAAATCATCGTTTTTATTAATTAAATCACTTCCCTGTACTGCCGAATCCTCCATGTCCCCTTTCCGTTTCAGACAATCCATCGACTTCTTCTATCTCTGGAGACTCAATCTTTTGGATCAACATCTGTGCGATCTTATGACCTGCTTCAAAGGTATATTCTCTATCGGAAAGATTTATCACACCGATCATTATCTCCCCGCGATATCCGCTATCGATCACTCCACCAATGATTTTCAATCCTTCATGTATCGCGATGCCGCTCTTATCCCAAACCAAGCCGACATAGCCATCTGGTATCTCCATCGAGATGCCAGTCTTAACAGCCACCCTCTCCCCTAGCTTCAACACCGTCCTTTCCAAAGTGAATATATCCATGCCCGCATCGCCTTGGTGGGCGTAGGATGGGATCTTGGCATTTTGGTGGAGCTTTTTTACCTTGAGGTTCATCGGCTTATCGTTAAAATTATTCTCTTATTTATCCTAGTTTTTACATGGTTTTAAACGTCTTCACTTTTATTTTAACATGATATAATTCATTCATTATAAACACAAAGAGCAAATCTATCTTATGAAACTATTCTCTGAAAGGACACCCGACACTCAGTATCGCGATTTCTTGCGACAAGTATTAGAAAAAGGCGTGCGCACGAATACCCAACAAGAAGTCGATGCCATAACTCTCATGGGACCAGGATCGATGCATTTCAAAATGGAAAATGGCTTCCCCATGATAACAGAGAGGAATATGAATCCAAAAGTCTCCGAGATACTCAAGGTCACGATCTGGCAACAAGCCATCGCAGAGATACTAGCTTTCATAAATGGCGCTAGAACCCTAAATAAGCTTGAGGAATTCGGCTGTCATTGGTGGGCACCTTGGGGCACAGAAGCTAAATGCTCGAAGCGCGATTTGGAAATTGGCGACCTCGGCCCTGGATCTTACGGAGCAGCTTTTCATGATTTTCCAACATCTGAAGGTTCAAATTACAATCAATTCAAGAATATTATCGAACAGATGAAAGAATTCCCTCACCTACGCACGCACTTCATCACCCCATGGATACCTCAATACACCATCCGTGGGACTGGAAAACAGCAGAAAGTTGTCGTCGCTCCTTGTCATGGCTGGATCCACCTGCGCATCCTTGATAATAAATTAACCCTTCATATGATCCAGCGCTCTGGAGATCTGCCTGTAGGCGTTCCCGCCAATATGATCCAGTACGCTGCACTTCTCATGGCCATAGCCCAAGCCACTGGAACCGAGCCATATGAATATATCCACACGATCTCTGACTGTCATATCTACGTCGATCAGATCCCTGCTGTAGAGGAGATGATCAAGCGCGAGGCTAAAGCATTTCCGACTATAACCATAAATCCAGACAAGAAGAATCTATTTGATTTCAGGAAGGAAGATTTCGCTCTCTCCGACTATGCTCCTCATCCGGGGATAAAAGGCATACCAGTTGCTATATAAACTCCACAGATATCTGCTATGAAAAAATTTATAATCTTGGACAATATCCGTCGCGAAGATCAGAAAGAAGTCATGAATGAGATCGCTGAACAGAAGCATTGTCCTTTTTGTACGGAGAATCTCCTGAAATATCACAAGAAGCCGATCCTGAAAGAGGGTAAATTTTGGATCCTCACCGACAATCAGTGGCCATATGAAAAGATCAAACATCAGTTATTAGCCATATATAAAACCCATATCGAGCATATATCTGAGATGGATCCAGATGCTGGAGCAGAGCTCATAGAGATGTTCAAAGAAGAAGCGATAAAAAGAAATATTCCTGGCGGCGGTATCGCCATGCGCTTTGGCAGCAACCCTCCACATGGATCATACGGCAACAGTGTCCTCCATATCCACGCCCACATGATAGAGCCAGACCTCGAAGCGTTGAATAGTGACGAGGCTTGGAAATTCAAATTCGGTCAACCAAAAGATTATAAGATAGAATAATGGATACAAAAAAAGATTCCAGTCTTAACAGATGCCTTTATTTTCTAAAACATCATTTTCTTACGAACACTATCTCTACTCCTCTACTTTTTAATATCTTCGCCGCATCAAGAACACCATAACCATCCGCATAGTAAAGTTTTTTAATTCCTGAATAAGCAATCAATTTTGCGCAAGGAGGACAAGGAAAAGTAGTAGCATACATCTCTGCTCCTTCTAATTTTATCCCCTTCCTAGCTGCTTCAGCGATCAAGGAAGCCTCAGCGTGGATAGCTGTAGAGAGCTCTAGGTTCACTCCTTTATGAAAATCACTGCGCGGATCGCCATCGACGTAAGGCGTCTGCTCGCTAGGAACGTGATGATTATGCCCTTGTAAGACGATCTTGCCGTCTTTCATTATTGCAGCGCCGATATGCCTCCAAAAATCAGAGCTTTTTTCAGCTTCAGCTTTCAAAAGAGCGATGATCTCCTGATCGGAATCTTTTACCGAGATCGTCTGATCGACATCCACAGGCTGTCCCTCGCTTGATTTGTGTTTATCCCAACGCAAAAATATTGTATCAAAGATGATTTCTAAATCAGGTAAAAACTTTTCCTTAATCTCATGCATAACATCTTCATCAGGCATTATCACTTTGCGATTGCCAGCCACCTTCTTTAGGTCGGACGAATCTATGATCTCTATCTTTTTGAATCTTTTCCAAGCAATCAATGAGTCTCTGATCATCTCCGGTGGCAAAGCTCTGATATCTTTGACCAAAGGAACGAACTCTTTGGTTATGTCGCTGCTCAATAAATAAAGGGCGTCGGCTTTTGGATGCTTCTCGAAGAACCGGCGATATCCTTCATGCAGAACAGGCACATAGGCTATGATAACCTCGATTTTCTTCTTAAGATTATTTCTTTTTATCTGCATTTTGTGGATGTCCAAGCGCAGCACTTATCATATCTGCCAGTTTTGGAACAATTGCTTTTTCAAACTTTTTGGCCAATTTAATCTGAAGCAATCTTATCTTTGCACTCGTCGAAGTAGTAGCCATCGGATTTAACACAACAACCTTCCCGCAATACGAACGCATCTCTCTGATTTCTTTCTCATCATACTTAACCATTGTCTCTTTGGTCACAATGAGAACATCTGGTCGTACAGTTTTGATAAGATGCCAACGAGGCATGTTATTTTCCTTCAAAGTAACAATATCAACTGATCTTAAATGAGTTATCATTTCAAGCCTTTCACTTTGAGGCACAATCGGTCGTTCTGGCCCTTTGCGCTGACGAACTTTTTTATCACTATCAACACCAACAATCAAAAGATCGCCATGTTTACGAGCTTCCTCAAAATAACGGGCATGGCCAATATGAACCATATCATAAGTACCTTGTGTCAAAACAATTTTTAAACCCAAACCTCTGCAATGTACCACGAGATCGCTGAGATCTTTATAATTTGGCACAAATCTATCATTGAAATTTGACTCTATTGAAAAAATACCCCCATTTGTGATAAATCCTTTTTTTGTCATATAAGTATTATTCAACTAACTTATCATATAAAATCTTATGCTACAATATTATTATGATAAAGACATTCATCATTGCCGCATTGACTGCCGATGGCTACATAGCCAAAAATGACAAACATCCCGCTTTTTGGACGAGTAAAGAAGATAAAAAGAGATTCGTCGAACTAACAAAACGCGCTGGAGTTGTTGTAATGGGCTCAAAAACATTTCAAACACTACCAAGGGCACTCAAAGAGCGTGTAAATATAGTCTATTCCCGTTCCAAAACTTATGAAGGAGCCGAGACCATGAATGCCGGTCCGAAAGATCTTTTGGCTGAATTGGAAAGACGCGGGCACCAAGAGGTGGCTATATGTGGAGGATCTGAAATATACACGATGTTCATGAAAGCCGGAGTCGTCGATAGACTTTTCCTCACCATCGAGCCGATACTATTTGGCAGTGGCATCCGACTTTTCAAAGAAGATATGCTCTATCACCTCCGACTAGTCAGTTCCTCACAGGCCGAAAATGGCGCACTTCTACTCGAATACGCTGTTGATTATTCAGGAAGTCCCGAGAACGGAACTCAATCAGATTTGATTTAATACGCCTAGAAGATTGACTTTATGTATTCATATACCTATTCTATACTCAGCCATTGAGTAAACCTCAACTGTACAATCAAAATGAAAAACGCATCAACGACTCTACAGGTTAGTCACGGTGCCTGTGAAAAAGCAACTTCAGAACCTTTCGGTCAGACTTATCAAGTCTGGCTTAGGCTCCAATCAGGACAGGAAAAAGTTGTCCGGTTCGGCCAATACGTAAAAATGTTTGATGGCAAACTTCGGCACCAAACGGGATACGACCATGCCAGTTCAATAAATTTTCTATGCATGACGTACCTATTGCAAATGCGTCCATATATCAGACTGGACGAACTTCTCATCACTCGAGCGTGTCAGATTCACGACATACCGGAAGGTTTGTTGGAACGAGACATACCGCTTCCCTTTAAGAAAGGTCATGAAGATTTGGAAGAATACAAGGCATTCAGAGATGCATTCGAAGCTCTGGGAATAGAACTTTGGTCCGAATACCACAGATGTTTCCTCCTTCAGTGGGCACTAGAAGATCATCCTGACTTACCACCGGATGCCCGAAAGATCCTGCTCACTTTGAGGAATAGCAATCAAGCTGAAGCTCTATTTTTTGAAGGCCTCCAAAAGATCGACTATTTGTATTACGCAGTCGAATGCGAAAAAGAACACGGGATAAATCGCGTCCTCCAAGATATTACCAAGCAACATTTTGGCAGAATTGAAGAGATATCAGAAGAACTTCGCGGGTTTGGTGAAGTGGTTTGGACAACCAAGCGACGTCTATATTTCGAATCTTATCTATAAGTCTCCTCCATGACGACACACGGACTTAAAAACACGCCTACGTAGACGTGTTTTTCTTTTATTTATTCCTTCCAAACTATTCACCTACTCGATTTCGATTACAAATAGTTCCGTAGAGATAGTGACTACTTCACTTCCACACCCATAGATCTTGCTGAACCGGCAATGATTTTCATAGCTGCTTCGATGGAATTTGCATTCAAATCTTGCATTTTCTTTTCTGCAATATCCTTGAGCTGTGCTTTCGTCAGAGTTCCAACCTTTTTTGTATTTGGCTTACCAGAACCCTTTTCTTGTTTCAAAGCCTTCAAGATGAGACTTGATGCTGGCGGAGTCTTCAAAACGAAGGAATAGGTACGATCTTCATAGACAGTAATAACAACCGGAATCATGTCGCCAATCTTGTCTTTGGTAGCATCATTAAACTTCTTTGTAAAATCACCGATATTGACGCCCGCCTGACCCAAAGTAGGGCCCAAAGGAGGAGCTGGCGTAGCTTTGCCTGCTGGAGCGATTACTTTAACTTTTTTGATTATTTTTTTAGCCATATTTATATAACTTACGAATGAATGAAATGTAATCTCACCTTACCTTATACTTTCTTTACTTGCAAGAAATCAAGCTCGACCGGAGTCTCACGACCGAACATCGATACCAGGACTTTGATCTTGCCTCGTTGATTGTCGACTTCTGCAACCTTGCCCTCAAAGTCCTTGAATGGACCATCGGCAACCTTGACTAGATCACCTACGACCAAATCTATGGAATGTTCCATATTGTCTTTTTTCATTCTGGCGAACAATGATTCGACTTCTTTGGCATCAAGTGGCACAGGAGAAACACCTGCACCGACGAAACCGGTAACTCTAGGTGTATTTCGAACAACATACCAGGAATCATCCGTGACTACCATATCGACCAAAACATAACCGGGGTATATCTTTTCTTCTTCTTCGACACGCTTGCCGGCCTTGATCTTGATCTTTTTTTCGGTTGGCACAATAACCGCGAAGATTTTTCCTTCCATGCCCAATGAGTCAATACGCTGTTTTAGGTTTCTGGCAACCGCATTTTCATAGCCCGCGTATGTATGTATCGCGTACCAGTTGCGTTCCCCTGTTGCGTGTTGTTTAGTCATAGATGATTAAAGTGAAAATATAAATAATATCAAACAAAGCTCAATACTTTAGAAAAGGAGGGTAAGCAATTTGCCAAATACGAAATCCGAAACTCCGAGAAGAATGGAAACTGCCACAGAAACGACGATCACAAGTACTGTAAAACGAATAGTCTCCGCCTTTGAAGGCCAATTGACATGTGTCATTTCGGCTTGTGTTTCCTTGATGTAATTGCTTAGTCTGCTCATATTTTTGTCTTTTTATTAAAAAACCCCTCCTGGGGATTACATATACATAGTATACCTAGTTATAGACGAAGTCAAATTTTTTTCACCGGGAGTTTTTATCGGTTCTTTTCGTCATTCATTATTTATCGTTATCATATTCCCTTTCAATTCTATTTCTTAGTTTTTTGCTATTACCGTGAATCAATAATCCGATGTACGAACTTAAAACTTCCCGCTTACCTTTACTTATGTTCAGTCGATTAAACATTCTTTTTTTGGTTGTTGTCCGTAAGACACTGTGATCAGGAAAATTAACCCATCCCAAAAAATCCACTCCTGAAGCGAACGTCTTGATGCTGATTTTGTCTGGGTGGAGTTTCAACGCTAATCTTTCATATAGGAAATCGCTTATCTGTATCAAGATCGCTTGAAGCCATGTCTTATTTCTACTCATGATAACAAAATCGTCAGCATAGCGGACGTAATATTTAGCCTTCAGATCATGTTTCATAAATTGATCAAATTCATTCATGTATACATTCACCAATAGCTGCGATGTCAGATTTCCTAACGGCAATCCCTTCCCAACAGCCGTACTGCTGAAGCTGTCAGTCACTCGCTTAATAAGGTCGATAACATCAAGGTCAGTAATATATTTTTTCAGAATTTCACCAAGAATTTTCTGATCAACTGAAGCAAAAAACTTTTTTATATCGCATTTCAGGATCCATAATGTCTTTGTATTATTCTTACTACCCTTGAGTGCAAACTTTCTGAAACACTTCAATGCTCGATGAGTTCCCCGAAACTTTCGGCACGAATATGAATCATGAATGAAATGTATATCGAATACTTGATAAAGCTTCCTATAGAGTGCGTGATGCAAAAGCCTATCCCGTACTTTTGCTTTATGAATATTTCTTGGTTTTGGATCAGAAATATTGAAAGCATAATATCCCCCATGTACATAGGTTTTATTTCTTAGATCGGCATTAAGCGCAAATATGTTATCAGAAAGCTTATATTGGAATTCCTGCACATCTTTCTTGCTCCGCTTCCCTTTAAGAAATTCTTTCCAGGCCTCGAGCAAATTTTCTAAGGATATGATATGGTTGTACATCATGAATAATTTAGAAACAGAAATAAGTGTGGGGCGGAATGATGGAGAGAGAGAGAGAGAGAGAGAGAGGAAAAACACAGCCTATTAGATTGATTCCTGTAGTGCTGAAGTTGAAAGACACATACGCAATCTGGCAGAATTACCTTACACACTTCCCCAAAGCAAACCGTTATACTATCGGGTCAAAAATCGATATCTTGTTTCTTGAAGCGATTGAATATGCCTTTCTTGCAAGCTATACGCATACCGAGGAAAAGCGATTATTATTGAACAAAAGCATATCCAAAGTTGATCTGGTCAAACTGCTTCTACAGCTTTCGTGGGAAATCAGAGCGTTGGATAATAAGAAATATGCTCACTTGGCAGAGAAGTTTGCAGAGATAGGTAGGATGCTTGGGGGTTGGAGACGACAACTTCAAAACAAAACTCCTGAGAATTCTCAGGAGAAACAGCAATAGTGGCGAACACCGAGGAAGCGGTAGTTGGCATTCCAGTCATTGTCCCACCAATTGAGGTTCAGGTTGCGATTGGAACCGTTCCTGTTCAGGTACGGAACGTTGCGGTTGCCATTGACCTTCCCAACGGAGCCTTGTGCGAAAAGCTGTCCATCCCACTGCCTACCGATAGCTTCGCGTAGACTGTATCGAATCCGTGATCTCATTCAGTTGAATCACCTACTGGGTCATTCACCAATATTATTTATTGACTGAACATCACTTAGCTTCTCACACCAACTGTCTCTGATTTTTTAGAGAACACTCTGCGGCACTCTTTGAAAAGCCTCACTGAGCACAATGACCACTGGGTTGACTGTTCAAACTCTCGTCGCGGAGGTTGCGGACAAATTACCTAAAGCCTGATTCAGTAGAATCACCTACTGTGGTTGACCTTAGATTTTTCACTTGTCGGGGATTAGTATAGCACCAATTAGAAAATTCTGCTGAATAGAAAACACGGCGTAGCTTGAAGCATACGCCGTGCGGGACCAAGGGTCAAAGATTCCAAGAGACAAGCTCGAGGAATCAAGACACTGAGATCTGAGAGACCTTTTTGCGAACACCGAGGAAGCGGCAGTCGGCATCCCAGTCACTGTCCCACCAACCGAGGTTCAGGTCGCGATCGGAACCGTCCCCGTACAGGTCCGGAACGTAGCGGCGGCCACCGACCTCCCCAACGGAGCCTAGACCGACGATCGGGAACTTCCTCTGTTCTTCGGGGTAATTTGCCCCAAAGGAGAGCACGTGCTCGATCTTGCCGACTTCGTAGCCAGCTTCTTCGATCTGCTTCTTGGCATCCTCGGACGAAATGTCCTTGTCGAAGTGAAAGAGAACGGCTTCGAATTCGACCGTGCCCTTCCCTTCGATCGGGAACCGCGACACGGTGATATCATCGTTCTTCCAGTCGTAGCGACCGGCGACGATCATCTGCTCTAGCGTCTGACCGTAGTCAACGATGAGCACGATCGGTTCTGACGGAAGCGGACCGAGGCAGAGAGCTTGCCGGACGGCGAAACGATTGCTGAGCGTCGCCTTTTCTTCAAAGATATCGCTCAGGATGCCACTTCCGAGAACTGTTTGGAAACGTTCGGGAGTAACCCATTTCTGTTCCAAGAGTTCAATGAACTTCTTTGATTGTGCTGATGTGTGCGTATTCATGTGGAATATCTCCAGTATGAATGCTGTCTCTTTCGAGGAGCATGTTTGTTTTCTGTCTAACATGCTAGAGGGCTACCTTATCGCCATAGCAGAGAATAGCCCACGAATGAGCCACTTTCTGCTATGGCGATGTGAATCAGCAGGTTCACCTACTGGGTTCGCAAAATAGGTTGAAAATGAGCTTAATTACTTGTACTGTTGTACACCATGTGTATGGTATATGTCAATAGCGCTAAAGTATTATTATCGAATCTCGTAGCTTATATTTACATTCGCAACAATCTTGTTTTCACCAACCGGCACTGTCGGAGCTGGTGCGACTGAAGAAACCGCCATATCCATCGCTCCACCCTTTCCGTAAGCAAATAGACGTTCATCGCCAGATTCTGAGAAGCTAATGATCCTAACCAAACGAACACCCAACTGTTTGGAAAGTTCTTTTGCTTTTGATTGTGCATCGGCGATCGCTTTGGCGCGAGCTTCAGCACGAAGAGCTTCCGGCTTGTCGATCGAGAAAGAAAGGCCGTTAACATTCTGGACTCCTAGAGCACCTATTGCTGAGAACAGTGCTCCAGCTTTTGACAAATCTCGAACCTTAACTTCGATAGACTGAGAAACATCGTAACCAGTCAAAATAGATTTTGATGAAGGACAACTGTACTGAGTGCAGACACTGCTCTGATATTCATAATGAGGGTTGATCGAATAATTCTGTGTCTTTACATCTTTATCCTCAACTCCACCATCTTTGACCGCCTTCAAAGCGGCATTGGTCTTTTCGGTAGCCTTTGTCTGTGCCTCTAAGACAGTTTTGGCTGTCTCTGTAACTGAGAAAGAAAATGTTGCAATATCAGGAATAGAAACAGCTTCTCCTGTACCATTTACATTGATGCTATTTACCATATTTTCGCTTGCTCCAACATAACCTATGGATTTGAACTCTTTTATGGCTGCGGCAACAAGGAAGATCGTTAGTATTCCCAAAGCGCCCATAGCAGCCGACCAAAATTTACTTGGTATATTCATATAATTTGTATCATTATTGGCTAATAATGGCAGTATATCATCGATTTCCGAGATCAATCAAGTTTTCGAAAAGCGCGAAGACTGTCATGGGTCCAACACCACCAGGCACTGGAGATATAGCTTCCACCGATTCATGAACAGAATCATAGTCAACATCTCCAGAAAGAGTATTGTCGGCTTTACGACTAATCCCAACATCTATCACGATCTGACCAGATCTCACGTGTTCCCTGCCGATTAGACCCGGTTTACCTGTTGCCACGATGATTATGTCTGCTTCCGATGTCTCTTTTGCAAGATCGACTGTCTCTCTGTGACAAATAGTAACTGTAGCATTCTCATTTAGACACATGGCCGCAATCGGCTTACCTACTAGCATCGAACGGCCAACCACGGTGACTTTTTTACCTTTCATTGAAATATTGTAATGGTGAAGCATCTCCCTAATCCCCCTAGCTGTGGCCGGCCAGACTGCATCACTCCTACCTTCTAGCCAAGATTTTACATTTGATGCCGTGAGTCCATCTGCATCTTTTTTGGGATCGATTGCATCTATAACAGCGTCGCGGTCGAGATGAGCCGGCAAAGGTAACTGTACAATAATACCAGTCACAACAGGATCGTCGTTGCATTCTTTTATCACAGTCAAAACCTCTTCTAGTGAAGCGTTCTCTTTGAGTTGAATATGCTTTTCAAAAACACCAATCTTCTTTGCGAAAGATTTTTTTGCACGAATGAATGCTGTAGAGTCCGGTCTGTCTCCGATCTGAACAATGGCCAAAGTCGGAGCTTTTGAAAGCTTCTCTATTTTCTTTATAAGACCTGGGAGCAATGCTTCCCGAGTCTTGCGACCATCGATTAGAGTTGACATGATGAGATATACCATACCATTTACTGAAGATTTTGTATATTGGAATTGGAATCGAGCTCGGCGAATACTGTGTGAGCAAATAACTCACAAGGTCACCCGCTCCAAATTACATTGTAAGTTATTTGCCCACACAGTATTCGCCGAGCTCTTTAATAGACAACCAGTAAAAGTCATACAAATCACGTGGCAACACAAAGCCCGTTCTTCATGAAAAAACGGGCTTTACTTTTGTTCGACGCGGATCTATGGATGTTGGTCAACCATTTCACCCATTTCCGTATGACTGATTTCGACGATATCACCATCACCGAGAACATCATCCAATGTCAACTTGATCCAGTTCGATGAACGATTCGTAAGCCATATACGAAATGATTTCTCTCCACCGAGAGCATAGCCCAACTGATGGAGAGCATCGAGAACCGTAGTTCCTGAATCCACGTCAATGGATTCTTCTGAATGTATAACGTGTAAATGAGGCATAAGATAATCTCTAATCTGGGTCTCATACTATCACTTATCGAGAATACGGCAATGAGCAGAGTTCGAGGAAGATAAATGAGGGTATGCGGGGTTGCGATACGATAAGACCCCCAACATAATGTTCCCAGAACAATCCGAGTATGCGATTGAGCTTCGAAAAATTACCCGTGTTTGGTGAAGCCTTGGAACCAAACACGGTTGTAATTTGAGAAGCGATTACGCAGGATTGTTCTGGGAACATTATGTTGGGGGTCTATGCAGATCAAATTCCCCACCTAGCAAATATTCCTGCCGGCAAGAGTCTCCCGTCTTTGCCCGATTCTCTTATAGCCAATTCCCCTATTTCGATCGATCCGCCATATTTCGCAATTAGTGGCAACAACATATTTTCATAAGCCACAGAAGAATATCCTGCCGAATAACCATTTATAATAAAGAATGTCGGTTTGTCTTTCAATATAGAAAAACAATCAGCGATCAATCCCGAGAGATCATCTTCTATCTTCCAAAGCTCATTGTCTGGACCATGACCGAAAGCCGGCGGATCCATAACAATACCGTCATATTTCCTTTCGCGTTTGATCTCACGTTTTACGAATTCTCTAGCATCATCGAGTATCCATCTTATAGGCATATCATTCAAACCAGACAATTCGGCATTTTCCCGACCCCAAGACATTGCCGACTTTGATCCGTCGATATGAACAACTTTGGCACCAGCCTTGGCGCAAGCGAGAGTCGCTCCTCCTGTGTATCCAAACAGATTCAATATTTCTGTCTCAGAATCTTCTTTTCCATCTTTATATTCCACTATTTTTTCACTGATCTTAGTTTGCATCCAATCCCAATTGACTGATTGCTCCGGAAACATTCCAACATGTTTGAAGGGTGTTGGCTTTATATAAAATTTGAGACCGGCTAGACCCACTTCCCAACGATCAGGTAAAGTTTTTTTGATGTTCCACTCGCCTTTTGTTTCATTTCGATTGAAAACTGCATCGGCAAGTTTCCACGATGTCTCATCCAATCTCTTTGGCCACAAAGCCTGAGGATCCGGTCGAGACAATACAAATTTACCGAAACGTTCGAGTTTTTCCCCTAAGCCAGAGTCTATGAGCTCATAATCCCGGCTTTTTTCTGTTACAAGTATGTTTGAATTTTTCATATATTTTGTTCTTGATATCTGGAAAAAATATGCATAGCCGTAACAAAGAGTATTGTTGAGGAGAACGCTGACCCGAGACAATATATACAATATGAATGGAGGATAAATACCTGAATGAAAGTAAACCAAAGTGAAAATAGAAAACCGAGAATCGTACTCACCAAAGCCCATTTAAGAATCAGAGTATTCTTACTTTCTAAATAAGCAAATGCCCCGATCAAGATAAATAAATAAAACAATGAACCGACGATAGACACGGGAATACCCAGAATGATCGAATATCCACTCGTCAAAACATCTTCACAACCGGCTGTAATCGAACATGGTGGAATTACTCCGCGATAATGTTCGATAGTTAGATAACTAGCATCAATAAAGCCAATAAGGGCGATTATTAGGATGAATACAATCGCACTAGAGTGGATTTGCTGAAGCGGTTGACTCAACAAGTGTTTTAAATTCTTCATAGGTTTGAGGGTTGTTTATGATCTTACCGTTCACGAAAAATGTCGGTGTGTAACTGATCCCGATCCTGATACCTTCATTTTTTTGACTCTGAATCAGGTCTTCATTTGTTTTGTCTTCGAAATCAGCCGTGAACTTGACTGGATCGAGTCCAAGCTCGGTCGCGTATGCGAGAAAAGTCGAACTGGCATTAGGAAGGGATTCCCAATCGCTCTGTCCTTCGAATAACATATCTACCATCTCCCAAAATTTACCTTGTTTAGCAGCAGCTTCAGATGCCATAGCCGCAGGCACGGCATTTGGATGTTGTACAGAACCGTCAGGCAATAGATTGTCCAGAGGAAAATGTCTGTAAACTATTCTCACAGAAGTTGATGCTTCATTCCAAAATCGTGTTACAAATGGCTGGAAATATGCACAAGCTGGACACTGAAAATCACTGTATTCAATGATTGTAATAGGAGCATCGACTGGACCTTGAACATGGTCAGTGACTGTGATCGGAGCCGGAGCGCCCACATCGGCACCAGTCGGCTTGTTCATAGCCACGATCAATCCCCAAATAATGAGTCCTAGTATAATAATAAAACCACCCCAAAATATAAATCGTCTTGTATTCATAGGTTCGTATTATACGCAGAAATTTGCTAAAAAAGCAATCAAATATATGCCAATAAAGTTCATCACAAATGCGAGTGGCAGAAGAAAAGCAATCTTTGTTTTTGACATACCTAGGAGAGTTAGCCCCAACTCATCTGGCAAAGGTGAAGCGATGATAACTGCACCCAGAATCGGTGCTAGCCATTTTAGAAAACCAAAATGGAAAGTTTTCATTATAGACTTCACAACTTTTGGTTTGATTGAGTGAATGAGATCATCCGTAAAACGATCCCGAATAAATAAGAACAAAATCAAATCACCGCACATGGCTCCCAATGCTCCCCAAAAGGCGACTGAAAGAGGTGAATATATCTCTGCCAGATGAACCAAAGCAACTGAGGCGGGAGCCAGAGTAAAAACCGAAGTAAAAAATATTCCCGATACGAAGCTGGCAATCACTCCACCACCCAAAAATGAAATCAGCCAGTCTACTGCCCCAATCTTGGAAAGAAGCAAAGCCAATACTGCTCCAGCAATAATAAGCACAATATCCTTTCCTAAATCTTTTCTTGCTTGATTGTGTCGCATGATTAAGAAATTATAGCACCCCTTTACTCAAGGGGACGATATCATAACCCTGTGATTTGATAAACAAAAATACATCATCCAAGATCTGACCAGAGATATTATCTCCCAGATGAAGAAGGAATATCGCGCCTGGATAAATATTTGAGAGGATTGTAGTACGCACTTCCTCGGCAGTCGTACCCAAATCTTCCATCCAATCACGAGCATCGACACCCCAATAAACCGACTGATAACCAGCCTTAAAGGCTATTGACAAAACCCGCGAATCACGATCACCGTAAGGTGCCCGAAAATATGGTGCCGACGAGACACCGCCCACACGACGAAGTGCCCTCTCCATTTGGTCGAGTTCCGATATGATTTCTCGATCACTGAGCAGAGGAAGATGCTGATGATCGTAAGTGTGATTGAATACTTCGTGTCCACCCGCGACAATCTCTCTGACTAAATCCGGATATTTTTCAACAAATTTTCCAGTCAAAAAGAAAGTGCCTCTGACGTTATATTTGCGAAGTGTAATCAATATTTTTTCAGTTGATTGTGCCCCACTGCCACCGTCGAAAGTGAAAATGACTTGTCTTTTTAAATGATTACCACGAACAATTTCAACAGAAGACTCTGCTCGTTTTGATTCTATTGGAATAGCGATCTGGCGTGACACAACAGGTTTCAAGAGATATTCGATACCGAGCATTATTCCTAATAGAAATACTAAAAATATCAGTAAACCAAACTTTTTGATAAGCCATTGTTGAGATGTTTCAGATGTCGGATTCAAAAGAGTGCTCCAATTATAGCAGAAAATGTATTGGTATATTTGTAAGCAGAGTTCGAGGAAGACAAATAAGGGTGTGTGCGGTTACTCTATGAAGCGTAATCCAACTAAACAAGCTCATAATCCAATACTCGCCTGTCCAGATCCGCGCCTTTAACCCTAAATCTAACCTTATCTCCCAATACATATTTCTTACCAGTTTTCTCGCCAACCATGGCATATTTTTTTTCTTCAAAATTGAAGTATTCATCTCCGAGATTTGTGACATGAACCAATCCTTCAGATCCAGAAATGACTTCAGCGATATATATTCCCCATTTTGTCACACCGGTTATAGAACCTTCGAATTCTTGTCCGATTCGAGTGCTCATATACTCGACTTGTTTCAATTTTTTCGAAGCACGTTCCGCTTCAGAAGCGTCGATCTCCCTATTCGTGGAACTCTCGGCAATATTCTGAAACACGACTATATCACGATCACCAAAAGCTTCATTGTTCAGATGTTTAGCCAGAACACGATGAACTAGTAGATCTGGATAACGACGGATAGGCGAAGTGAAGTGAGTGTAAAAATGAAATGCCAGACCAAAGTGACCGATATTTTTTGTCGAATAAACAGCTTTTTGCATAGAACGAATGGTCGCCGTCCTGATCAATGATTCGTGTGGAGTATCTTCGATCTGATCCAAGAGATTGTTGAGATCAGAAGCGGTCACAGTTCCATCTTTATTTACCTTGAGCGTGTACCCCAGAGCTTTGACAAAGCTAGCCAAATTTTGGATCTTATCTTTATCCGGCACATCGTGTATGCGATATATAGCGCCAGTGTCTCTCTTTCCCTTTCTTTTTATGGAATCAAAAATAAATTTCGCAACCTCACGATTTGCCAGCAACATATATTCTTCGACGAGTTTGTGCGTATCCAGACGCTCGTATTTATAGACGCCGATCGGTTTACCGGATCCGTCCAGACGAAACTTTATTTCTTCTTGTTCAAACTCTATGGCACCTCTCGAAAATTTATCTTTCTTCAAAACCTGAGCCAGACGATCCAATATCACAAGTTCTTTTTGATATTCCATTCCCGCTTCTGCGGAAGCTACACTCTGAATACCGTTCGAGTATTTTTCGATGTTAGCCGGCTTTCCATCTATCACAGCCTGTGCAGTCTCATAGGTAAATCGATGAGTCGAATTTATTATCGTCTTTCCAAACCAACGCGAAATGATACGAGCTTTAGCATCCAAAATAAAGATGGCTGAAAATGTAAGCTTGTCTTCACGAGGATTCAAACTGCACACATCATTTGACAAAGTTTCGGGCAACATCGGTATCGTCCGATCGACTAGATATATAGAACAACCGCGTTTAATAGCCTCCTTATCGAGAGATGTACCCTCTCGAACATAGTGAGAGACGTCGGCAATATGTACACCGATCTCATACAGAGGTCCTTTATGCTCGAGTTTATCTATTTCTACTTGATCCAATGCACGAAAAGAGATTGCATCATCAAAGTCCTTTGCATCAAAGGGGTCAATAGTAAAAGTCAAAGTATCTCGCATATCACGGCGCTTAGCGATCTCCTCCGACACAATGACTTTATTTTTGCCGATCTCCCCGGCTTCAGCTTCAACATTAGGAGGAAACTCCATAGCAAAACCCTTCTCCAATACTATCGATTCCATTTCGACATTATTGTTTCCCTTTTGACCTAGTACACGAATGATGCGACCTTCCGGATTTTTTCGTGGATCTGTCCATTCAAGTAATCTTATGAAAACTTTGTCATCATTTTTAACATTTTTAGAATCTTCACTCGAAATAGAAACGTTCATATACATCTTGCGATCATCGGGTACTATGGATACTTTTCCATCCTTAATTTCAACATTACCGACAAACTCCTCTCTGGAACGTTTCAATACTTTGATGACTTTTCCTTGAATTTCAGTTTTACCATTTACGCGCTTCTCTACTGTTTCAACTTCTACACTATCCCCATCCAAAGCGGTATTCAAAAGACCCGATTCTATATATATAGAATTTCCTCGTATGCCGTTTATGTCTATATATCCAGCACCTTTAGCGGTAGTAGATATGATGCCGTTTATAGTCTTTTGCCCGCCTTTCTTGGCGGTAAATCGGGTATTCTTTATTTTCATTATGGCACTATAGCACAGACAACTAAACTATTGACTAGTTCGGACTTTCATCGATCTACCGATGAGTACACCTAAAATGAGAGCTATGAGAGCACAAATAACCAAAACTGTACTCGAATATTTATTATTATTTGAACCAATCAGCTCTTGATCATTATCTGTAGGACTCGGAGACACATCGCCAGAAGATGCTTTTGCATAAATGATCAGACTTCCATCGTTTGGTACCAAAGGTGAATTTGTCTTGTATGTATTTGTATACGAGTCTTCGATCTGTTTTACTCCAGAGATCACATTCAATGACTCCCTGATATATCCACCTTCGAAACAGTCACCTTTTGTTGAAACCAACAAAACCATCTTATCCATTTGTCCTGGTATACGATATCCATCGATGATAAAGGGTTGCTCGAGATTGCAACCGGAAATAGGAATGTTGGCTACATTCTTATTATCTTGGAAAATATGAGCAATAAAATTCGTCTTTATTATCCAGTCCTCCTCGATTTTCTCAACACCAACAGCCTCGATAGAAGCGGTTATGCCATTCTTCTTTAAACTTACTGGTATAAGCGGTGCAAAATTCTCAGTCATAGCGATCAATTCCTTACTATGATCTTTTGCCAAACCATCATCACAAGACAGCACAACTCTGCCAACATTATCTTTGACTGATATTGCCTTTAGTTCTGGTGGACATCCCTTTCCACCAAAATCTTGTTCTGTAAAATAAATTGAATTCGTCTTTGTATCGTACTTCATATCGTATACAAGAGTCGGTCCACCGACAGTCGCATATGCAATACCGGCGATCGCGCAAAGTGACATACCAACAACAGAAACGAGAACTGTCTTTTTAAATTTAGTCATGGTTTTTAATGTTATTTAATCATTTACCAATGGGTAACGTAAACACAAATGTGCTACCGCTATCCACGCCTTCAGATTCGACCCAAATCTTACCATGATGGCGCAGAACAATACTCTTTGAAATATACAGACCGACTCCCATCCCCTCAGTATCCGCTTCTTTGGCTTTTTTGGTTCTATAGAATTTAGAAAAGATAAGAGGCAATTCTTCCCTACTCACCCCTATACCCGTATCACTCACTCGAAACACCATATTATCAGAAACCTGTTTGACAGATATCGATATTTTTCCTTTTTCGGGCGTATACTGTATCGCATTCTCCAATAAGGTCTGTACTACAAATTTTATACGTTCATCGCAATTGACGTATATTCGGGGTGTCAGATCTTTTTCCCAAGATATTGTTTTCGTCAAAGATCGCGATTCTGTCGCGTCCAAGACTTCCTGCGTCAAAACTGAAATATCAGTCTTGGCAAAATGATATTGATATGCCGTAGATTCGGCATCAGCCACATTTACGAGTACGTTAGTGAGTTCCACCAATTTAGTATTCGAACTCTCTATATATTTGAGCTGTTCTTTACCCTCTTCTGGAATAGACATATTATTTAGATTTTCGGCCGCCCATTTTATATGAGTGAGGGGCGTGCGAAATTTGTGAGTAACCGTAGTGATGAATTCGTATTTCAAAATATCGCTCTCACGCAACTTTTTCCAGACCAAGATACCAAAGCCGACTAGAATAATAGCGGATGTAAACGGTGCTATCCAAAATGGAAATTCAGGATAGACACTTTGTATAACATCGTTAACTATATTTATAAGCGTAATAAAACCTCCTATTACAACGACGGCAAGACCGTACAGAAATGCTTTTTTGGCAATGATCCTAACATCCACCATCGAATAAGTAACCGCACCATACACGAGTGGTATCGAATAAAAAGGAACAAACCAAATACCCCATGCCGGATTTATAGGAATATCATATACGAGAAGTATAGGTATTGATCCCACAATATAACCAAATATGACAGTGGCTGTCCAATATTTGATACGATTCTTCTCGATCATATTACTTGAATTTCTGTAGACCGCCAGAAGTTCATACAAAAGAAGGATGGGGATGGCGATGTCGAATATGACCCGCATGATCCAATGCAATTCGCCTGGATTGTAGTAATTGGGAAAATACATCTTAGGAATCGAATCGAGCAAAAATGTATCGGGATAAATCAGATAAAAAACGGCCAGCGCAATACCTA
The DNA here is from genome assembly GCA_041663145.1 of Minisyncoccota bacterium. GTDB lineage: Bacteria > Patescibacteriota > Minisyncoccia > Phycocordibacterales > PALSA-1337 > C7867-002. The sequence goes on along the minus strand of JBAZRG010000003.1, from coordinate 37,802 downwards.
TTATGTATACGCTACCCAAAAGAGCGCGACGTTGTTTGTCTATATTGAGAACGGCGAGAGTCGTATGCATGGTAAAAATAACCACAAAGATGATGCTGATATTAGCCATTAGTATCATCTTTGATAAATGCGGATCGACAGTATTTGTGCCGATAACATGAGAAACGATAAACACAATTACCGATAAGTTCGTAAGCGCGAGAGCAATGTTGACCGTCTTTCGAGGATTGTTAATGAGAAGAAAAACCACAATCCAAATACCGGTTATGATAGAGAGAATAGCTCCAATATTATGAAGCACTAAATGTATATTCGGTAACATAAATATCGTCGATTACAATATAACTATGAGTTATATTATACCCTAATATCAGAGATTATTATTCTGCAAATACTGTCGCATTATGCCCCGCATTGGACCACGACGTATAAGAACATCGTTCAATCCGATACTATCGATAACCAAACCACCGACAATAATAGCCAGAATAAATCCTATAATAACCAATTTAAAATTTATTTTGAAAGAAAAATCATATTTACGAAGTAGCCAAATACCGACTATCAATCCGACAATAGCGAGTACTGGCGCCCATAAGGGAAAATCAGAAAGTATTTCTTCAAATCTATAACTTCCCATTGGACCATGAGACCGTAATGAAAATCTTATGAGTCCTACCAAGAAAACTGAGATGACAACAGACGAAACAAGCCCTACAAATGTTAGTATTGACCCAGCGATAAAATATATCTTTGGCCTCATTTTTATCTTATCCTCATGGATTTGATCCATGATATTTTCAGTTATGTTTTTTAATTCTTTTGACATATATTTTTCATTAATTTCTTTGCTCGACTCATACGTATAGCTACGGTGCCCATGGGTATCCTCAAAATATCGCTTATCTCTTCATAGGACTTTTCATCTAAATAATACAAGCTAAGAGGTTCAGAATATATAAGCGGTATTGAATTTAAACATTTTTCTACATGCGCGACTGTCTCTTTCTGTTCAAAATCTTTAGTGATATCTTCATTGCTTTCAAAATCAAAGTCATCTAGTATTGGCACTTCTTTTTGATATTTCTTCACCACATTCATCGCTTCATTGTGCACGATACGATATATCCAACTTGAAAATTTCTTATTTGTATTAAAACCATTGAGGTTTATATATGCTTTTACCAGTGAATCTTGCACGATGTGACTAGCTCTATCTTCGTCATGAATCAGATTTGTCGCATATCTTAAAAGCCTGTTTTTATATCTCTCAATTAAGACAGCATAAAGATCTCGATCGTTTGAGCGAACTTTTTCTACTATTTCTTCATCGGTTAATTTTAGAGTTTCGCTCATACATGTATCTTATCCTATATACCAAGCTTATACATCAAACTCCGACAAATGCCGGAGTTTGATATTCAGCCTATATTTTCTTAACGATTGAAATTTCTACCCATTCCCATACCGTTCATCATACCGCCACCACTTCTACCAGAACCATTTTGTAAGCCTAGTCCAAGTTCTTGGCGAATCTTTTGTGCTTCAGCTGTTTTACCCTGCAATGCGAGATTATGTGCTTCTACAAATTTTGCGAAATTTGCTTCAGTAATGACTTTTGTCGCCATACCTCGATTTTGCATAAGGTTTTTCCATGCAGTGTAGTCCTTATTCTCAAATGCCTTTAACATTGCTGTATGGCGTTCTGTTGAATAATTCGGACCTTTTACGGCAGGGTCTCCTTTGTATGCAAGAGCAGATCCGGCAGTAATTGCTGTAATTCCTAATACAAGCGCTAACGCCCCAAGTCCCAATGTTGTCTTTTTCATATTGTTTTTGATTAAAGATTAATAAAAGAAAGATTGATTTGATGTCTCTTTCAGCCTTTCACTTCTAATACAATACGAAAGTCTTTTTTCTTTCCTCGTCTATTTCAAAAGTTGTTCGAAGGCTTCTGGTTGGAAACCAACTAAAATGTTCCCATCAATATCTATAACAGGCACACCCATTTGGCCACTTTTTGTAACCATTTCTTGAGCTTTGGCTCTATCTTTTGTAACATCAATATCTTCAAATGCAACATTGTTTTCCTTAAAATATTCTTTTGCATAGACACAGTAGGGACAAGTTGGTGTTGAGTAAACGATAACCTTGTGATTTTTTGTATTCATATTTTTATATTATTTAATACTTATTTATTAACTGATAAATTATTTATACTTACAAACGAATTTCTTTAGATCCATTACAAACTTATCTTTTGGAAGCTCGTAACAGATCCTTTTACCTTCACGCACAGGTACGACCAATCCCTCTTTCGACATAACCTGAAGATGATGAGATATGATAGCCACGCTCATATTCAATTCTTCTGCTATATCTGATACGCATACTTTTTTCTTACCAAAGATAATACACAGGATTTTCAGCCTGCTTTCATCTCCAGCCGTACGCATAAGTTTTGCCAGTTCATTCAAACGCATATTTGAATGATATACTAAGGACGAATGCCTGTCAACAACGGCCAAATCTATTTCTCTAAAACTATATGCTCAGCTCATAAAGAAATCTGTACCGTTATCAATATAGGCGCTCTACCCAAACATCAACCATTCGGGCTTAAAGATAAGCATGATGCCAATAGCGAGCATTATTATCCCTCCAACCAAGCGCGAAACTCGTGCGTATTTTGTTGTTATACCCGTCATCTCTAGTGTATACATAGCCACGAAAAACACGAATAGATCATCAAGCATAAAGAAGAAAACGTACAACAATATATAGAAGTAATATTGCCAACTGGACAATCCGTTCAAAGCCAGGACTTGTGTATAGACTGCAGGTAGCCCGGCTGAGCATATAAGCTCGACCAAGTTTACTGCAAACGCCAAGATAATAATTCCACCGAGAGCTAGCCACAAACTATTCTGCTGTACTGCCGATTTCAATCTTTCAAAGACTTTTTGTCTGTCTTCATTCCCTGTCACCTTACATCCACTATCTTTATTAAAAATAAACTCTTTCAGACTATACCCACCGCCAATAAGAGCTAGAATTCCGATCAGTATTCGGATCCAGATCACAAAACCTAAGAACAATATTAGGTTCAGCCAAGCGGCCATAAATATAAAATATACAGAAGCTGAAGCAACAATGAAGGTTGCACCGAGTATCCACATTCTCTTCCTGTCTTTCATACCTAAAAGTAGACTTATCAAAAATAACAGAGTCCACATAGCACACGGGTTGAATCCATCCAATAAACCCATTACGAATGTTAATGCTGGCAAAGAATACTTGATTGCATTTATCTTACCAATAAAAGGCAAATCAATGATTTTCTCTCCTTTTTCAGGTTTATCTTGAGCACCACTGTCACTCACACTTGTATTGGGGGTGAAATTAACTCCCACAATCGAGGCGACTGAATCTGGACAATATTGAACGGAACATTCTTCGACACGTTGTTCTATTTCGATCGGGCTAATACTATCCGAATAACCCACAAAATATTGATCACCTATAACGAGAAACGGCACCCCACTTGCTTCAGATTTCAATTCATTTGCAACTTTTTCGAATAAAGAAACATTCTTGCTACTATAGTAAACCTCATACTCATATATTTTTAGATCAGAATACTTTTTTATCAGTTCATCTGACAAAAATTGTCTTTCCTTAGCACAATGAGGACAGCCATCTCCATAAAATAAGTAAGCATTAACTGTATTTATATCAGCACATACAGATTGAGCTGAGAAAATATATATAAATAACAAAACAAATATTGGTATGAAAATTTTCTTCATGACAATTATTTATCTTTATTTTGCTCGATTATCTTTAACAACTCGGCTTTATCAACCTCTCCACTCAAACGCAATATCTCTTTTTCGTCCTTATCAAGAAAAACAAAAGTCGGCAAAGTCTCATTGATGTTATATTTTTGAACAGCATCTTTATCCTGGTCAAAATCATGATACTCGGTCTTTAGCCACGGATTCTCTTCCTCAATTTCTTTCCATCTAGGCTTCATAACAAGACAACCTGCACACCACACCGCTCCAAATTTTAGTACTTTCATATTAGTGATTGATTATTTTATATATGTTTAATGATTTTAATCGCTTTGCCGTTAATCAAGGCATCGGCAATTTTCTCATAAGCTGAATTGAGGACTCTCTGATAAGTACTGGTTGAAGTGTGCATCTTTATCGCTGCTTCCTTCTGTTCAAGATTGTCAATATGGCGCAACCTGTACGCCTCGATCTCTTCTAGAGAAAGCTCAACAACTTGTAAATCAACAATCGGAACACCTTGCGGCTTGAAATAAACCGTATTAGGTTTAAACTTTATTTCTTTACAAAAGCATAATTGTGATCTGGGCATAGTATTAATTATGTAATCTTTAACGTATTTATACAACAACTCGACCCCTTATGTTTCTTGAGAGGTCAAGTTGCAGACAAATCCATTTATTTCTGATCTTTGAGAGATTCGATCTCTGAGTTTATTGCTTCCAACTCATTGGTCAAGACTTGCTTTTCCTCTTCCAAAATCTGAAGCTGATTTTTTGGTGATCGAAGTGATCTACCAAATCCAAGACCCAACCCCTGACCACGCCAACCGATTCCCATTCCCCCACGACAAGAACCGAGACCCCTACCCGTCATAGGACCAGCACCAGTGGGACCAGTTCCATCTAATTTAGGCATACAATTTTATTTATTACTTGATTAATAATGACTAGCAGGTCGACCTTCACTACTATATTTATATTGAGTATATACCCATTATAATTTTCTGTCAAATCTGCCATGTATCTTTAGTCTCACCGAGCGCAAGCCGGGAAAAACTAATTTTTACCCTTCCCCATCTCAATAGTTTGATCTATACGAATTTGCGAGACGAATTCGGGGACGTGTGATATGAGAATCATGGCGCCCTCGTAACTATCGAGAGCTTTTGCTATCTGTGGAATGTGACGGAAATTGATATGGTTCGTAGGTTCATCCAGAATCAACAATCCCGGTTTGAGTAGGACCAATCGAGCAAAGGCCACTAACCCTTTTTGACCTTCAGAAAGTGAAGCGATCTTCGTGTGGATATTATCAGCCGAAATGAGAAAACTCGCGGCAACCGCACGCAGTTCGGTTTCGATAAGTCTACCTTCGGTGGCGCGGATTATCTTCTCTAGAGATTCATAGACTGTGTCATTAAAATCCATCATCGAGAAATCTTGACGATAATATCCGACGCGAACTCCGGAAGCGATAGTCGCATCAACCGGTGGCAAATGTTCGAGATTCTTTTTGAGTAAAGTCTGGATGTTCAAATCATCAACTTTCGACACTATACTTTCTAGCATAGTAGATTTACCAATACCATTCGGACCAGAAATAAGTAAATGTGTATTCTTCCTTAGACTTATATTACACGTCAACTTCACAGGTTTGTGTTTTGTTGGGCTAAGTATGCTGTATCCATTTATTTTAATAATTTCACCAATCAGATCTTTTTGAGAAGGAATTGTAAATTCCTTTATGGTTCTATCCTCTTTTCTCACGTCGACTATGTCACCCTCGAGTTCTTCGGCTTTTTCTCGCATCCGTTTCGCAACCAATCGCATCTGTCCTCCTTTCTGCGCGAAGAGACCAGCCTGATATTTTTTGGCTTCTATCTCCTTCATCAACCTCGAATTTTCCATATTCTCTTTTTCGATCCTGCGACCGATCTCTTCCAGCACATCTTTATAGTCACCAACATATTGTTCAACTTTCTTGGTGTAGACATCCAGATACAATACTCCGTGTGTAAACGAATTCAAAAAGTCAGCATCATGAGAAATTACCAGACAAGTTTTCTTGTAATCTATGAGGAACTGCGTCAAATGATCGATCCCTTCCTTATCGAGATTGTTTGTCGGTTCGTCTAGTAGCAATATGTCTGGATCTTGGATGAGCGCTGAAGCCAAGAGAAGACGTGCCTGCTGACCTCCCGAGAAAGATTTGACTTGTCGGTCTTTTATATCCCCTCTCGTCTTTAGATTTACTACTTCAAGGACAGTATCTATTCTAGGATCGATGTCATAGATTTTTTCTAGAAAACAATTTGAAAAGAAGTCACGAACAGTAAGCTCCATCTGATCCCGAGGAATGACCTGTTTTGCCGTTGCGACAGTGACCCCATTTGTTATGAAGATTTCTCCGGACTCCGGCTTGTTGTCACCGATTATAAGTCCGAAGATAGTGCTTTTGCCCGCACCATTTTGACCCATGAGAGATATCTTACTTCCTTTGCGCACTGTAAATCTGACTTCATCGAGAATTCGCTTATTTGAACCCCAATCAAAAGTCACCTCATCAAATCTGATGATATTATCTCCCGCGAAGTTAGACTTATCGTTTTTAGCTGTTTTTGCCATGAAAACATAGAGTACAAGATTTCCAGCGAAATGGGAAACATATTTCCTTAATCATTTACAGACTACTCTCCAATCTTCCACACACCCTTTTCTAAGAAGGCTTCGATCGTTTGACGACTCGCCTTATTAATAAGGTTGGAGTGAGAAATTTTATTACTCTTCCCATATTCGGAAAGTGTGACAATTTTCTTACCCTCCAGATACGCCAAACGTTTGTGATAGCTGTTAGTGAGAGCCTTGCCGACAATTTCTTCCATGATGGTCGTCACACCTTTTTCATCAAACTCTTTGAATGCGTCGTAATACTTTTTACGATCAATAAACTTGATATTTATCGGCACAAATCCCTCACGTATGAGCAGGTAATTGTTGATGACGCGCCCTATGCGACCATTCCCATCGTTAAAGGGATGGAGATACTCAAAAGCCAAGTGAAGTCGCGCAATGCGTTTGATGATATTTTCATGATTTGTAGCGTTGTACTCAGAAAACATTCTCTGAATGCTCTCCTTAATTTCTTTTGGAGATGGAGCGATGTGACTGCCTACTCGGACATACTCATCATCTTTGCGAAACCTACCGACAACATCATCACGGATATTTGATAAGAGCATCTTATGGAGAGATAAAATAACATCGGGACCAAGCTCTTGCTCCTTAGCTTTTTTATCTATGTAGGAAACAACTCGAGCTAGATTCTTTGCTTCGAACAATTCCCTCTCGGAGATATATCTGTCCAAATCAATCTGCAGGAGTATTTTTTCTGTTTCCTCTAGACTTAGCGTGCTGTTTTCGATCGCATTCGAGTTGTATACCTGGTCTGCGACTTCTGCTTCGCTAATAAGACTAATAAGCGCATCTTTGTCGATTGAAGCTCTGTAATATCTCTCCCTGAGCTGGCTGATTTTATTAAATACCGCAGATGTTTTTGCCATATACTATTATAATTATAAGCATATTCACTGTTTTGTCAAGATAATCGTGAAAAAGTACGCTAAAATACGTATTTTCACGTTTTTGATAGCAAAAAGCTCATTTTGAGGTCGGAGAGACGAAATGATGCTATATTCCAAGTTTCAAGTATTGTTACCCTACATTAAATGGCGGTATTCCGGGTAGTTCTCCTTAACAATTCTCTGCCATTCAGACGTTTCATTACGGCCAACAAGATCGGTTTTGCCATATACGAGTAGTATAGAAACAATATGTTTTTCTTTATTCCATGCAACAATACATCTATTGCCAGATGTCTTTGCAGATTCCTTTGTTCTATCAACTCGAAACTCAGTTTTAATAATTTTAATACCATCAACATCGCAGATCGTCTCTGCCCTGCTTGTGGTTATAAGTAAATCAATACGCTCAAGCCCAGCAACAATAGCTTTCAAAGTCATTTCCCAGTGACTCTTATACTTCTTTTCAAAGCTTTTTATGAAATGCCTTTCTGCAAACTTTTCTATTCGTACAGAATAATTACCTTGCATGCGTGTACTAGAAAACCATTTCTGGATCTTCCTGGGTTATAAGCTCATAAGGGATGATCTCATCTGGTCGGCAAATCGCGTATGGAAGTTGGTTGTGAGTAAAGTTGACTATCTCGTTTGTATTTTTATCCTTCCATTTCTTACCAATTTCACTCATTAGTTTTATTTCCTCAGGAGATAGATCATCAATTTTTTCATTTTTATTGCTTTCTGATTCACTGATCAAGAATATCTCTTTACCATTATCACTCTTTCTTTCGACAACAATCTTCCCCGCTTCTTCGAGTTCGTCGATAGCGCGAAAAAAAGTATCCGGCACAGGACCGTAAGCAATCCTCCTGTATTGCATTCCACTCATACTTTCTGAATGATCGTAGAACCAAGCAAAATCTGAAAGATACAAAAGTTTAGCTAGTTTCGTTTTTGGAATTTTGTTATCGGCTTTGCTTGTGAGATTCATCCGGAGGTAATTCAATATCATATGCTTGTACTTTGCGATATTTGGTACATTACCTGAAAGAAGCTCATCAACAGTGACTCCCAGCATTGAGGCTAATTTTTGCGCCTGGTCTGCAGCCAGTGTTTGTTTCCCGGACTCGATAGCGGTATAAGTCGGGCGAGACACGCCAATAGACTTGGCGAGTTGCTCTTGTGAAAGATTATTTTTAATACGAAATTCTTTAACTTTTTGCATATAATTGTTGCTCATATGTAATTAACTATATACAGACCATGTAAAGAAGTCAAGCAGGTTTGGTGGATTATTTGACATCAGCTGAGATTATTGTTTCAGTCCTTTAGGGTTCGAACTATTTTTAGAGGAGAAATGATGCCACGATATACATTCCAGACTTCTACCCCACTTGAACTCACTGCATAGAAAGAAGAAACCCGCTGCGACAGGTTTCCTGTGCAACGGGTATATTGGTCAGCTAATCGAAGGTCATCGTGCCACTGCGCCAAGTAGTGGAGATGAAAATGTTGACAAAGCAGGAATTCGCAGTGTTGTAACCCTTGATGTTGAAGTTATTTCCACTACCATCTTCTCGTTGAACCGAGTTTACTTTGACGTATTCAGTCCACTCTTGAGTTCCATCAGTCTCCCGAACCTTGAACGCAATCGGTTCCTGAGTCTTGTTGTCGCCCTCGAATAAGCAAAATGCTAGCTTAAGTTTATCGGGGCAGGTTTCCACTTTCAGTGTTCTTTTCATACTAACTCATTACCTTTCATTTTGAATGTGCGTGTTATCAAGGAGCGCACCACCTTGTTATTCCTTTGTAGGAACCACCTAACCATACGGTAGGAATTACTTATATAAGTATAACACATTGCTGTGCAATAGTCAAAATAGCCATAATGGAAGAGAAATTACTTAAAATTAGTGCCGGAAAAAAGACAAACCGCAGATTTTACTCTGCGGTTGTGTGGAAACGAATATTCAAAGGCACTGACCTACTCAATTGATTCAATTCCGTAGAACGGTGCACGTTGACTAAAGCATCGTTCACCACCAAGACCTTCAAATAACATTTTCCAGCCGTTGTTAGGAAAGAAAGCGAATTCGGTAACATTTCGTTCGCCGCTGGTCGGTCGGATACTAATCTCTTTTCGATTTCCGTCGCTTGCCACGGAAAGCACTTTCGCACGACAGATGACACCATTACTGTCGGCGATGGAAACTAGCTGACCTGTCTTCAATTCTGGTGCCAGAATTTTTTCCACTTTCGAAACTGGTACTTTCTCATTTTTATTCATTTTGAAATGTTTGTTGGCAGTGTGTACTGTAATGAGCTTGGCCTCATAAGAGGCGATTTCAATCTTCATATAACACCAAGGAGTTGACTGTGTCAATAATAGAGTTTTCGCTTTTGGGTGCCTATCGGGATTCGAACCCGAACTGGAGGTTCCACAAACCTCAGTGCTAACCATTACACCATAGGCACCATATTGCGCACACTAACTACTACACAACTCAATATGAAGGCGCATGCTCATTTATACCAGATTTATGGTTGATAAGTCGAGCCACGACATAAAAGAGTGACGACGATCTATTCATGAAAGCTAGCGTATGATCACCTATAACAACATCCCCACCCTCCCTCAGACCCACCACACGTCTCTCTGCTGTACGAGCAAGTGTTCTCGAATAGTCCGCCATGGCAGCCAACTCTGTTCCTCCGGATATAAAGAAGGTCTTTATTGGTGGCAATTCCTTTTCCGCTTCGTCGATGAGAGATTCGAGACGCATCACAGCATCCTCTCCAATCTTCTTTTCCGAACCAGCCACTTCGGCTTGGACTGTAAAGAGACAGTTCTGCACCCAATTGATCACTTCTTCCAGATTCTTATCACCCAATTTCAACTTTTGGTCTTTTGATTTTACTTTCAATATGCCCAAGAAAGAATTGAACTCATCCAAGCAACCCAAGGCTTCACTTCGACTAGAATTCTTCGAAACTCTTTGTCCGGACGAAGAATCGAACATCTTGGTCGTCCCATCATCGCCTTTTCGAGTATAAAGCATGGGGTAAGTATAACAGATTAAGGGCCCAGATCAGTGCGCGGGAGAGGACTCGAACCTCCATGCCCGAAAGGGCGCTACCACCTCAAGGTAGTGCGTCTACCAGTTTCGCCACCCGCGCGTATTTCCCTTTTCAAACCTTGACCACTATAGCTAATAATCGCTAGACATTCAATGTGTCAAACAAAAATGAGATGTTGCCATCTCATTTTTCACCAGCAATAAATATAAAATTATTTTGCAGTCTCAGTAGTAGGTTCAGTCGTAGGTGCAGTCTCGACTGGCGCTGCTTCGGAAACAGGAGCTACTTCCTCTGGCTCTTCCCTCATAGCCATGATGCGTCGCATCTGATGTCGGATCTCCTTTGCAGCCTTGCGTCGAATGAAATATAGTTTGGCACGGCGAACCTTGGAACGGCGGACTAGTTCGATCTCATCGATCATCGGAGAGTAGAGAGGAAAGATACGCTCAACACCTACGCCGTCTACGACTTTGCGAACAGTGAAGGTTGCTCCGGCTTCGGTACCATGTTTGTGAGCCAAGACTAGACCTTCGAAGGCCTGCAAACGAGATTTGCCTTTGTCTTCTTCGATCTTCTGCCAGACACGAACCAAATCACCAGGACGAATATCCAGTTTTTCACGTTCGGCTGTATTGACTGTCGAAATAACCTTGGGTCTCATAGTGGAAATACCTTATCACACCAACATTAAATATTCAAGAAGCGACGAGCTTCACTAAAGTCCGCCGGCAACGGAGCTTCTATTTTCAATCGCTTTTTTTCTATCGTTTCAAACTCGATCGAGGCAGAATGAAGAGCAGTTCTATGAAAGCCTAGAACCATTGGGCGATTCGGAGCATAGAGCATATCACCGATAATAGGGTGATTTACAGCCTTGAGGTGCACCCTGATCTGGTGAGTTCGACCAGTCTTTGGTTCAACTTCTAGTAGAGCAACCTTCTCCAATATTCCCTCTGGATTTGGAGCCTTGGAATTTGCGATCAATGTCCAATACGTCTCCGCTTCCCTTGTCTCCCCTCTTGTCCCACGTTCAGCCGACCACTTACGAAAGTCGCCACTGCTTCGACCGATCGGACGATCAATAGTGCCAAATTCTTCTTCCATCGATCCCCAGACGAAAGCCAGATATTTCTTTGTAATTGTCCTATCTTGAAATTGTTTCTTCAAATCTTCATAACCGACTGCTGTTTTAGCAATAAGCAATGCGCCTGATGTCTCCCTGTCCAATCGATGAACTATACCTCCCCTGTCTACAGGCTTACCATCTCGTCCATTCATCTTTTCACCAACATCTTTTGTTTGTGGATAATGTTTGGCTATCCAATCCGTGAGAAATGGACCGACTGCTTTCCCATCGGAGTGCACCAAAAGACCGGCAGGTTTATTTACCACGACACAATCGGCATCTTCATAGAGTATGGTGATATCTGGCAGGTTCGATGTCTGTTTATTGCTCATGTCATGAATATACGCTAGTCTATGGTATAAGCAAAGCGTTATGTAAAAATCATATAAATCATATGCGCCCTTAGCTCAGTTGGTAGAGCAGCCCCTTTACACGGGGAAGGTCAGGAGTTCGAATCTCTTAGGGCGCACAACTGATCCGTATCCTACTAAAGCGTACAGAATTCAATGTGTATAATAAAATTAAATTGATAAAATACATCAAACATGAACAAGTCACATCTAAAAAGAGTTGCATTGTTAATATGGTTGATACTGATCTTGATTTTGCTTGCCTTTGTATTTAAGAGTCATAAGGGTGGAGTTGCTTCTAGAAATCCTGTATTGATTCATGAAGCAGGACATTTATATGAAATATCAGGTGAGATATATTTTCGACGTTGCTCCGTGGATGGATTAGATCATTTTGATCCTACTGAGATCGACACAAATACGTTTCAAATAATAAATGATGTGTATGCTAAAGATAAGAACAACGTCTGGAATCTGGGTGAAACACAACGTTGTGGTTATCCTATAAGACTCGTCCTTAATCCACCAGCTGACCTAGCAACCTTCTCCACATTCGCCACAAGTTCGTTTGTGGCGAAAGATAAGATAAGCATGATTTATAATGACCATCGGCTTATTTCTCCATCAAAATCTACTATTTATTTGGGATTCGGGTTTTATAAGGATGCAGACCAAATATTAAAGCACGTTGGTTATGGAGATATACTTCCACTTAAAAGTGTAATGGCAGATAGTCGGCCAATATCGTCAAATTATCTTGTGGACAATAAAAATGTCTCTGATGCTAGTAATGTATATAGAAAAGGAGATGATGCTTTTATCGTAATGGGTGCTGACCCTGAATCATTTAAGGAAATGGCTAATGGATACGCTCTTGATAAAAATAATGTCTATTTTAAGTCCAAAATTGTACCATCAGCCGATCCAGTAAATTTTGAAAAAGTGAGTGATCAAGCTGAAAGAGATGAATATTGTGGCTTTAGTTACTGGAAAGATACTCACGGAGTCTATCTCAAAGGAAGTCTTATACAGTCAGCTGATCCTAATACATTCAAGGTGATTCAATACCAAGGAAGACATTGCAACATTGGACAATATTCAGTTGATAAGGATCATGTATTTTACGACGACACTCTTTTGAGTGAAGTCGATGTGTCAACGTTTATTTACAAGGGAGGAATGACAATATCTGATTCTGAAAATATATATTTTGCGGGATCTAAATGCGTTTCGGCTGATACTTTTATTGAGGACAAAAAAATTGGATATCGTCTTAAAATTCCAAAAGGTTGGAATTACACTTCTGAACCACAATTTGGTCACGATAAGATCTTTGATTGTGTAAGTGGCAATGGTCTTTATATAGCCAAAGGCTTAGTAACTAAATATCAGGATGATAAAGAGTTGAGCATAACTAATCAATTCATACCGAACGCAATAATCACAGGTTGGAAATTCGAAGGAGAAGGAGGTGGGGGATATAAATATCAAATAGTATTCCCTCAAAAAAATACCTCGTTTGTTATTAATTCATTGGTATCGATTGATAATCTCTCTCCTCTATCGTCTCTTGTTTCTTTGTAAAGAGGATAATGGTCAATAATGAACTAACCATAAAGTCTTTATTTCTTCACAATATCTCATGTCCCCTCGGTTGGAATCGAACCAACATCAACGGCTTAGAAGTCCGCTGTTCTATCCATTGAACTACAAGGGGTTATATTCAAAGCTATCATATATCGACAGATTTCGAAACTATATCGAAGGATCCGCAGGTCCACTATACCCACGGAGCAAATCTTTTCTCTCGCTTTCCTTCAGATCAAATTCTGAGAGAACATTCGTCAATGACTTTATATCGATCGTAGCCGTCTGAACTGCAGACGAATTTGCATTACTAACATTGTCATTCATATGATGAAATGTCTGGAATCCCACATATACCAAATAAGCAGATAGGAGCACTGTTATAACACAAATAACCACCCAATCAGTATAAGGGTCACGCCAGATGCGGTGCGTAAATTTGTGATGGTTTATATCCACCTCGGTATCTTTATGATGAAAACGAATTTTAGGTATTTTCATATTATTGAGCTTTAACAGAATTTACTGGTGAATTTGCAAGCATCGCGGCTTTGATATCGAAGGTTAGATGCCAAGAATTTGTTTTTTTATTACCCCCTTCCTCAACATCTATATTCACACCACTAATCGTCACCTTATATGGCATCGCCTCAGCTAGACGCAGAGTTCTCATCACAGAGCTCCACGAACCCTTAACATCGACATGTACTCGTATAGATCCGAGCGCACTCTTCTTGGAGGAATCCAGATTATCAGCATCGATCTCGGACAATGTAACTTCACTACCAACCGACTTCCCCAACGATTCCATCGCCTCGATGAATTGAATCACATTTTCTGAAAATACAAAGAAGTCCGGTAGACGTGCCCAGTCATTTTCTGTCTTGGCATAAATATCCAAAAAAGCTTTCTCTCTATTTTTGCTAGCAATCCCCGCCTGTAGATCATCTCGTGCAATGATAGTTTCATCTAGAGAAGTAGAAACAGTTTGTGAGATATAGAAATATACCGAGGCCACAATCAGAGTGACTAAGACTGCAAAGATCGACAATAGACTGTGTTTTCGCAAATATCTCATGGTAATTTTCTAATTAACTGAATCGAAAAATTTATATCGGCACTTCGAGCTAGTTCGGATACCGGCAGATCCACCTTACTGCCCGGATAACTCGTCAGTAGTCGACCCTTGAAAGACAATAGTGATTCACGTGTCGGTGCCACACCGCGAATAGTCATACTTGCAGAAGAAGTCGAGACCTGAGTTAGTGCTACTGAAGTCAATCTCACATTCCCCCGATTTCGTACGACATCCTCGATAAGATCAGAGGACCTGGGTGAGACAGCTCCGGCCGCCAAATGAACCAACAATCCCTGACTCACCGCAACTTGTTGTTGGATCTCAGTGAGTCCACTCATGTCTTTGGCTTTAATGAGTGATGCAAGTTCGATCTCGGCAGATTTTCTCTCAATAGAGACAAACAACAGTGATGGAATGAGTGATACGATGCCTATAATACCAGCTATAGACAGAGCAAAACACAATACGACGACATATCTTCTACGGTATGCCCGTCTCAGTGCTAATCTTTCTGATTGTGGAACAAGTGTGTGATACATAAATATTTATTAGGATATTGCCAAGCCGGCCGCGACAGCATAATCGAGTGAATCTTCTCTGGAAATCGGTGGGATGTAATTATCCAGATCAAATGTATTGCGCCAAACATCGGCAATACCGACTTCAATGCCAAATTCGGACATGGCTGTCTTCAGGACATTTTCATGGACCAAAGAACCTTTTCCAACCAATATTATTCTATTCAATGCTGAAGTAGCTGGGTTATGAGTCGTCCAGTATTCATGGATACGATTGATCTCTTTGATCAAAATCGAAATATCTGACTGAACACCGTTTGATACCTGACTTCCCCAACTTATCGTAGAAGTAAAACAAACCACGCTCTCAGAGACGATATATATTCCGGTTTTGCGATTCATGATATGAACTATCATTTCAGCACCTGGAGTTTTTGGTTCTATCACTGCCATTGCAATAGATTTTGGTAATACTTCAAATGCTACTGGAAATATTCCTGAATTTCGCAGAAGTCCCATGACCTTTTCTATATAAGATCTTGCTACGACCGAGACACTGGCTCGGAGAGCTCCTCCGGTAACAGCTTTTGGTAATAGATCGAAATAAAATACCGCATCAGGTGCCGAAAGTGGCACACTTTCTTCGAGTTTTGACTCGATATTTTGAGCAATGGCACGAACATTTGCACTTGGCACATCTGTCTGAAAAAGATAAGCCTTCTCTTCTGGCACTGATACCTTTACAAAAGAAAGGTCGTGATCGTGATCGAACTGCTTGAGTAATTCACTAAATTTTTTTTCATCCTTGATCTCTCCTCCTTCGACGATGCCTTGCGGAATGTCGAGACAACCAAACTTACTAATAAAATGACCACGAATATTAGTCGTATAATCCAAACAATATAGCGCGTCGTCTGATATATGTAATCCGGTGTATTTCATCACCAGATATTTGGGAGGCGGAAACAATCGCAAGAAAATCGATGAGTGCATATGCTACACATTATAGCATCCTATTGTTTCTTTCTGAATATGGCGAGCAAAGCGGGGATAAATGAAACTACAATGATAAGTCCAATGATCGGCAATATGTATATCTCAGGATCTGGAATAATCGAACCAAATCCATAACCGAGCAAAAGCATAGACCAAGTCCACAAAAAACCACCTATAATATTGAATGTTACAAAGGTGCGATAATTCATAGAGCCAACTCCAGCCAATATTGGGGCAAATGTTCGAATTATAGGAATAAATCGGGCCAAAATAATAGTTTTTCGGCCATATTTCTCAAAAAATAACTGGGCTTTGGCTACGTGTTTTTTATTGAAAAACAATGAATCATCTTTAGTGAATATCGATGGGCCGACTCGACGGCCGAAATAATATCCGACATTATCCCCTACGATCGCCGCCACAACCGTGCCAATAAGTAACCAGGTCAAAGATGCGTAACCTTGTGATGCCAAAAGACCAGCTGTGAATAATAAAGAATCGCCTGGAAAGAAAAAACCAAACGGAACTCCAGTCTCCAAAAATATAATGGAAATCACTCCAATGGTTCCCAATGCTCCAATAAGGACCATTGGATCGGTTAATGTGTTGATCAATTCTGTAATCATATATATTAAGCCGCTTTAGTTCCCGGTGGAATGGATTGGTTTGGTTCTAATAATGAAAATCCTCCCTCAGGAGTCGAGACTGCAAATAACATTCCGTTACTTTCGAGACCGCGAATCGTTCTCGGCTCCAAGTTTGAAACAAACATGCAAGTTTTACCGACCAATGTTGTCGGATCCGGAAACCACGCGCTGATACCCGAAACTATTTGTCTCGGTTTCGAAACTCCAACTTCGTCTTTTTCCGCAAAATCGACCATCAATCGCAAAAGCTTGTCCGTCTCCGGTATTTTTTCGGCGGAAAGTATCTTTCCTGCTCGTATTTCTACTTTTTTGAAATCTTCGTAAGTGATCATGACATTATTCAATATTATTGTTTATATTATTTTTCCAACTTTACCCGATCCAAATAACTTTGCAGAATGAGAGCGGCGGCGGAAGCATCCAGCATGTTATTTTCTCCCTGCAACCTAGATGCCGCAACACTTGTCATAAATTCCAATTCCAAATGAACAGTAAACCCTTTCGCTTCGAGAGCCTGCTTCATTTTCATACTGGCTTCAAAGATATCGTTTGGTTTGCCATCGTAATCTCGCGACTCCCCTAGCACAATCTCTGTGACTTCATTATCTACAGCGATCTTTTCTATTTCGGCTATGGTATCTGGCGTATTTTGAATGACTGAAACAGGAATAGCGAAACTACAATCTGGATCGGAAACTGCGATTCCGACTCGTTTCTTTCCAAAATCGATACCCATCAATCTTTTTGAAACTATATCGTGCTGTGTTGTTTGATCTGTCATCCGATAACAATAACAGCAAAATCGTTGCAGAACAATGGATTTTCCCTTATTATGACGTTATGGATGGGTGGCTGAGTGGTCTAAGGCAACGGTCTTGAAAACCGTCGCCCTCGCAAGGGGGCCGTGAGTTCGAATCTCACCCCATCCGCCTTCGGTCGCCATAGCTTCGAAGAAGCGTATGCGACCTTCGCTGTTTTAGTCTTATCCCTAAGCGCATCACTTTTCGAAAGTGATGTAGGTACATAGACAAAGAAAGTAACAAAAAAGGCCGAGGATGAGTCGGCCTGTGTCTTCTTGCGATCTAGGATTTAATTGAAAGAATGGATCGGTCGAATGTCTATCGAGAAGGCTCTGTCGGCATTTTCGTTGGCAACAATCCTGATCGACAGTTTCTGGCCTTTCGCTATTTTTGGTAGCCAGTTTCTGTCTCCCTGCAACATTTTTTCAAATGGCAGTTTGGATAACTTGAACCAACGCATTTCGACATATTCTTCATTAGGCACAAATGTCTTTTCTCTTTCCGAAGCATCAACCAAGTAGATGTGGACGAGCCAAGTCGGTATGTCGGTCGAATTTATATATCCCCGGAGGACACCAACCTTTTGAAAAAGCTTTAAAGGAAAGTCTAATCCTGTCTCCTGGCGAAGCTCTCTTTGTGCCGCGTGTTTCTGACTCTTATCATCATTCTCGGTAGCACCACCTGGTGGTACCCAGCGTCCAACACCTATTCTTTTGCGTTTCCGCTTCCCATCCTTTTTCCCTTTTGGTTTTTTAAGCCCAATGAGGATTTGAGGATCATCTTGACCAAGTGTCCTATCAAGCACTATGGTCACGTTTCCTATGTGAGTTGCGATTTTCATAAGGTCAAAGCTCTCTCTGAAAGTTCTGCTGAAAGATACTGACGTGTTATGTTCCAGCGAACACAGTTATCATGCTCCCATTTCGCTCCAAATGACGATTCCCAACCATTGATAAAATGAAGTGTTTTGATCTTTCCGCTGGAAAAAATCCGTTCATAGAAATCATCGAGTATAGGGGTGCAATACTTTTCCTCTGGATGCTCGGCATGCCAAACTCTGTAGAATTCAACCATTTTGTCTTCAAATGGCATCTGACTAAAGATGTTTGCTTTGTGTTCATTTACAAGGATCTCGATTACATTCTCGAACACTTTTCGATTTCCTTCGATGCTTCCCACGCCACCTGTTGAAATTGGTCCGGAAACCATTTCTATTCCGCTAGGCATTCGGGCAATAATTGAAATGGCTAAGTCCGCCAAATCCTTGAATGTTCGGGCTTTGCCAAGTGTCATCCTATCCTCTGATGTCCAATGTGTAAAGTGTAGTTCGGTCATTAGTTTATCTTTATGAAATCACTTTACGCCAATTCACTTTGTATTTCAAGAAAAATAAGCGGCTACACCCTCCAAATATACTTCCTATACATATACCAATTATACGGAACCACTGCCAAAAGAATTATGACTGGCAAGATCAATTGTCGGTATTCAGCTCCAAAGATAGCGACTCCTACCGTACCCAAAACTGTTTGGATGATGAGAGCTCCGCCTGAAGTCAGATTGAACTGACCAAACTTTTTTGCCACGGACTTTGCGCCGACAATTTTCTTTTCACCAAAGGTCCAAACATTATTCCAGATAAAATTACTGATAATAGCCATCTCGGTCGCCAATATCCAGATCAACGGTTCAATATTTATGATTCGTGGAAACAGTTCCAGAAACAAAGCATTCACCAAATACCCTACCGTGCCAACCACAACAAAACGTCCAAACATCAATAATTTCAATTTTTGAATAGTGTATTTTATCCATGCAACCTCGATCAACATCTTGAACATGCCGAACAGAGTCATCTTACTATGGCGATCGTCCGTCCACTCTATTGGTACTTCCTTTATTTTGAACCCTAGCAATTGAGCCAGTGCCAACACTTCCACATCAAAAGCCCAACCATTTATAGTTTGCCTGGAAAATAGCGCATCGGCCGCCTCACTCGAAAACAATTTGAAACCATTTTGTGAATCACGAACATCGAGATTCACAACTGTCATGATGAGTGTTCGAAAGATCCAACCCAGAAAGAGACGGTATGGAGGTTGATCGATATTGATCTTCGATCCTTGGACTCTTCTCGAGCCAACGACCACATCGTATCCTTCATCTATAAACTTTCGAAGTTGGGCGACTTCGGATATCGGAGTAGATCCGTCGGCATCCATAAAGAGACGACGCTTCCCTGTTGCCGATCTCATGCCAGTTCTTACCGCATAACCTTTACCCCTATTTTCTTCATAGCTAATCTGTCTCAGATTTTTTATACTTTCCGTCAATTTATCAACAATCGTAGACGTGGAATCTCTAGAACCGTCATTGACTACGATTATTTCATAACTGTATGACTGCGACTCCAAATAACTACTCACATTTCGAAGTGTCTTTTCTATTTGACCAGCCTCATTGAAGGCCGGAATTATTACCGATAATTCAATCATTGTTTATTTTGTATAACATATATGAATCATCACTATATATCTTCTTGTATGTTTTATCCAAATACTCCTGATCAGCATCATATTCCTCAACGGCTTTATTATCCAACAATATATAGTCTATCTTGTATTTCGTCACCAATGTTCCATCATCCTTACCAGAAAATATTTTCTTCATCTCATCGAACCGATCGCCATAATTGATACCGTGAGTCCATAACCAACCCATATAACCGATCATTACTGCTCGTCCAGAGAGACAAGTTATCGGATTGTTATGTTTTGTACTGGTCAAGAAAACACTGGCAGGATCGGTATTATTGCGGACAAAATCAGAAATAATTAGATCATCGTTGGAGAAAAGCCTATCCGATAGACGAGTCTCCCGATAAACAGAAACTGCGCCTATAAAAGTCATGGTAAAAATCATAATCGCTACAACAACCCTCCCTTTCCATGACCATTTTTCTATCAATTTTTTAAAGAATATGACAGTCAATATCAGACTCAAAATAAACCACCAAAGCATAAATTTCATATTGTCGTATATGTGTGGCTGAAAAAGTATAATATTCGTAACGATAAATACTCCTAGAAAGGCATTGTAGAATGTACGAATCTTTAGTGGAGCAAATCTATAGGCAAAAGCAAAAACAAATAAATACGGGAATAGATTCTTTATCCAAAAATAAAGGATGTTTTCATCTCCATGAGCCCAACCGATCTGAAACCTGATGAAACTTTCCTTATCAAATGGAAAAATAAGCAAGAATTGCGGCAAAGCCAATAAGATGATTGGTAAACCGAAATAAATACTCCAACGTTTTAAGACCGTGATAATGCCTTGCCGATTCTTTTCCTTCACAAATACTATGATCTCTCCACAAAAAAGAAAGAATGACACCATCCCCAGAGCTAAAAATGAATGAGTGTGAACAAGAGGCATAGCTGATAATGTCAAAGACGTATATAGAAGATCCTTTTCTTTTTTATCCTGCCAATATCTCCAGAGAAAATAGACAGCAACAAGCCCGATAGCCAGACCAAAAACGAAAGATCTTTGAGGCAAGATATAGTCGGACATAACATTCGAAAAACGAATATTAGCAACCTCGGCGAGATGTGCGTAATTAAGGGGCATCGCCTGCAAGAATCCCCCCAGGGATTTACCACTGTCGATCAAGTCGCGCGTAAAATATTTTATCGACCAAAAAGTACCGTTAAATACAAAAAGGATGGGGACTAATAATGCTCCGTTATGACTCTTTGTCATTTTCAAAGTAACAAAATACATTAGCGAAAGAGCTATCATCGTTACAAAGAAAGCGGGCCATAAAAGTGAACTGCGCAAAGATAAGCCGATATTCATGAGCAACGAACTCAACATATCGGGTAAAAATGGATATGACATCGAAAGTCCAGCATATATAGGATTGTTCGATAATGTTGCGGACAATCCCCTCTCATTGATGCTCGATATGATACTCATATGCCAAGCCGAGTCACCCCAAGTCGAACCACCAGAATATAAGCCATCACTCTTTGGCTCGAGCATATGTGAAGAGAGCAGAGACAACGTGAGTATCGCCATCATGATAAATGCTACGCAAGCTAGAATGATATGTTTTTTTGATCTGAGAAATTCCATATTTTTATTTCCATGAATTGAATATCAATCGTACTTCTTGTTCTCCAGGAGTCATTGGTAATCCATAAGTCAAAGGACTGTAGAAAATAAAACCTATCGCAAATAAAGCAATTAGAATAATGCCGACCCTCAAACGAGTTTTTCTCTCATCTATCTTATCGATCAGATATGCCATGATGAGAATAGAGAAAATAAGCGCGGCAAGATAATGATACAGGAACATGACTCGTCCAATAAGAGCGAATGGTAGCCAATTTATAAGAAAACCAAATAGTAATAAAAGACCAACGCGCCTATCTTTTTTATCACGTAGAGAAGGATGTCGGAAAATTAACGTGAGTGCGAGCAACACCACAGATATGGCCCCTGACCAATACACAAGCGGATTGCCGAGTAAATATATTTTTGATTCTGTTTTTACTTCATCTTTTACCCCAGTAGCGGAATCATCCGACGCTACCCAGTAATAGATCGGTCTTTGCATAAATGGCCAGCTATACCATTTGCTCGAATAGTCGTGCGTCGCAGTCAGGTTTTTATTAGCTTTGTACATCTCTATATTCAATTCAATAAATTTACTAGGCATACCTTTTGATTTTATATCTGACAAAGATTCGTATTTACTGCCGATCAAAGTCTTTTGAAATTCAGCCGACATGAAAGCGTCCCCTGTTCCCGATTTTGATAATAATGTGAAATGAATAGCAAATATTATGTAATAAACCACAAATACAATGCCGAGCAGACTGAAGATCCGATAAATCCACTTTTTCCAAACACTCCAATCCTTTATATTGCGTATCAATCTCCATGTTTCGACAAGAATGATGATTGCTAAAAATGATAGACCAGTCCACTTAACACTTACGGCTAAGCCGACAAATATCGCGGACAATAAGTAATTGAAGCGTGCGGGACGAATCAAGCTGGAATTTCTAGATGTGAAATAAAACAACAAAGCCGAGAAACCGAAAAGCAATAAGAAGCTGTCCAAAAATATAAAACGTGATTGAACCAATAATGAATTTTCAAATATCACCGCAAGGGCTGCGAATAAAGCTGCATGCTTAGAAAATGATAGTTTGAGACAAAGAAAAAATATTACTAATGGTAAAAACAATCCAGATAAGATCGGTAATATTCTGTACCAAACATAACCAGAATCAGTAAAACTATTACCGATAGTATCGTAATTCATCGAAGTAGCTTCAAAACCAGAGACATGTCCAGCAGTACTGATCAATAATTTGCCGAGCGGAGGATGAATATCGAAGAAAAATTCTCCGGTCTCATACGCCGAAGAAAATCGTCCAAAATGCACTTCATCAAATACCACTTCCGGCGGATGACCAAAGAAAATAAAATGGCAAAGAGCGCTCAAGAACAGAATCGATATTACATACCATTTCATAATGTCCTCTATTATATTCTATTTCAAGCCAGTCGTGTTTATAGTACAATTAGGCCATGGCAACCGAAGCTCTCATTTCCTGGAATGCTCCAGAGCATATTCACAGAGAAAAATCTCCTGATTGGTATTGGGCTGTGGGCATCATCACTCTAGCACTCGCGGTTGTAGCGTTTATCTTTGGTAATATCATAACCGGTATTTTTGTACTGATCGCCGCTGTTGCGCTCGTCCTCAACGCTTCCAAACATCCAAATCACGTCTATCACGAAATCAACGATCGAGGCATCATTGTCGGCAATACGCTTTACTCTTTCCTTTCCATTGATTCATTCTGGATACCTCACGATGAAGTCCCCGCCAAACTGATCTTGAAGTCTCGCAAAACTTTCATGCCCTATATTGTGATCTATATAGATGAAGTCGATGCAGAAGCAGTCCGCGAAACAATGCAAAATTTCATTGCCGAAACCGAGCATCATGAACCATTCCTAAAGCATGTTCTGGAGAGGTTCGGGTTTTGAGGTCACAACAATCAGCGTATCAATTTGCGTTTGCTTTTTTCAAGAAAATTCTTCTTTGAAACCACAGATCTTCCCAATTCCTTTTCTAGTTCTTTTCGAGCAACACCTGCAATCTTTCCTCCACGATTTGCATCCATTTTGAGCTTTGGTACTCCGAGCGATTTTTCTTGGCGGTGGATTTCTGTTGTGGATCTTTCTCCAAGCATAGTAAAAATCAGCTCGAAGTCGTCCATATGATCTCGTAAATTTTGACGCTTTAAGCCTTTGAGTTTTTTGTAATCATCTGGCGTTATTCCAAAGGTTGCTTTGGAAATCTCAGCCGTCAATATTTCATAATCTCTCTGTTCCTGTGCTCCACGTCTTTTCCATTCGTCGGTCAATTCCTCGCGAATAGCGATACCTCGCATCCTTTTCTCGATCCAATTGTCTGAGTATCCTTTTAGCTTATAAAGTAATCGAGTTCTTTTTGTCGCCAGTTCAGGATTTTCTATCTCCTGAATGCGCTCATATCCGACTTTAGCTAACCACCGCTTAAATGGTTCCGCCTTTGGAGAAGGAATAGATTGAATAATTCTAAAAATACCTTCAGTATTTGCGCAAAGCATTTTTTGTGGGCCTCCTGCTGTGTTTATTGAAAGGGGGTGTTCAATTTGACCCCACCCTTTAGATAATTCCTCATCTCGATTTAATATGTTCTTTAAATATTGTCTTGGATCAATTGAATCAGTCAAAGCCTCAATCACATCAACAATGACAAACCACCACTCATTCTCATGCAGTGTCTTGCGTATCTGTTTCTTTTTGAATATGGCGATTTTGGTAATAGCTTCCATACCCCAATTTTCTCATTACCAACAATAAAATCAATATTGACTTCAGATAAGAGGTGGTGCCTCACACTGGAAGAACTATTGTAATTTTTCTTTTAAGTTCAAAACTCTGTACACACTTGAGTCAATTCTTTCCTCACTAATATGCCCATCTCGAACAGCATTGAGTACTGATTGATACGCTGTATTGATCGTTTCTACTGAAGCAACGTACAAAAGAATATCATTGCCAGCTTTGATAGCTTGTACAGCACTCTCTTTAATGCCAAAACTTTTTGTAATTGCTCCCATGTTCATATCATCAGTAATAATAATGCCCTCATAACCATAGTCTTCTCGCAGTATTTTAATAAATATCGGCGACAACGTTGCAGGATAAACAGGGTCGATTTTAGTGAATAACACATGCGCTGTCATAACCATCATAGGTTTCCCTTTTTCAATAACTGCTTTAAAAATACTCATGTACTCAGGAAGGCCTTTCTTATCAACTGTGGAAATAGGTAAATTTTTATGAGAATCAACTGAAATGTCGTCATGGCCAGGAAAATGTTTGACGGTAGCAGCTATCCCAGCATCTTGGTATCCTCGAACCATATTTTCTCCATACGCAGTGACGTTCTCTTTTGAGCCTCGAAAAACTCTGTGATACAAAAAAGATGACGGGTTCGTGATATATTCGAGTACGGGTGCAAAATTTACGTTAATTCCTTTTGCATAAAGTTCTTTCCCACGAGCCAGTGCCACATTATAAGCCTGGGTTGAATCCTTTATTTCGGGTTCGGAAGTGAGGTTTGAATCTGTATCGGTGATACGAGAAACAATACCACCTTCTTGATCTATCGATATCAGAAGTGGAGGCTGATGTGTGCTAGAAGCTATGTTTTGAAGGCGTCTAGTAATGTCTAGGACTTTCTTATTTCTGATATTCTGATTCATCAAAATAACGGAGCCGATTTTTTTATCAGTAATGAGTTTTTCGAGTATAGCATTGCTATCATTAGTGAATATGCCTACCAAAAATATTTGGCCGATTTTTTCTTCAAGGGTCATCTCTTTTATTTTTGTTTGGATTTCACTCCTATTTTGATCGATTATCGGAGAGGTTAAATCCCTCTTGATAACATTCCAGATGCCTGGGTTTTCCAGACCAAGAACCCAAGCCGAAAATCCACGTAAGTTATTCCTTTTCATGAAATTCATTTTCTCGACAAAGCTTCGACCGTCTTCATGCCATACAACATATTCTTTTCCTTCCGTCACATATTTCAGATAAGGTACTTTAAGATTCATATCAAATCCCTCTACCACCTTAAATGCTGAACGTAGATATTCCAATCGTTCGTAAGTTCCTCCAGAACGAACACGCTTGAAAGGGTCTACACTCCATCCCCAGTAATAAAATGGTACACCCAAAGACAGCTTATCTGGTGGTATTTTATCTCTGAGATATACATAGACATCTTCCACAAACGGCATCGATGCCGCAGGACCTTTTGAGTTTGGATCATCGTAGGTCATTATACTTATAAAATCTAGAGTTTTTGCCAATCTTTCATAATCGAATGCTCCACTCCAATTTTTATAAAAATCAGTTTTATCGTCGTTTATACGGGCAACAGCTGCAATACTCAATGACAAATTGTTTTTCCCAAATATTGAATATGTTTTCTCTACAAAATTGCTATAAGCATCCCTATCTGTGTAACTAATATGTTCAAAGTCGAATTGCCACCCACTATAATTATTTTTTTGAGCCTCATTAATCATGAAATCGATGATTCTGTTTTGGGTAGCATTTGATGCTGTTACAATATCGTGAATTATTTTCTGACTAAAGCCAGCATTCACAATAAGGGGAATAATTTTGATATTATTAACTTTTGCAATATTTTTTATTTCATTACTCACTGAACCTGATATGGTTAAATCAGCATGAACTGTATAACTTTGTGGGGCAATGATATCTATTAGTTTAATATTCTTCTTAAAACTTTCTAAACCGTTTTTACCATCAACAATATAAAACAATTTCTCATAATTTTTTGTTTGCCCATGAACAATCTGTGATGGGAAACAGGTAAAAACCACCGAAAGTATACATAACGCCAATATAAAAGATTTGTGGAAGCTAAAATTCATTTATTTATTCATCAAAATGATACCACAATAAGACTTATAGCTAATCGTGCCCGGTAAGATGGAATTGGAACCAGATTGTGGGAAGGATTAAGCATTTCAATGAATTGAGATAAAAAAGACCGAGAATTTCTCCCCGGTCTCGCGTATTGGTTAAATAACTGATCTCGGTCCTACCTTCATGAGCTTCAGGAGATCACTGCGACTGTGTATGCTCGGAAGCCGATGTAAAACAAGGTACTCTATGAATATCGAGTCAAATTCTTTGCTGTTCGTATGTATCCTGGCGAACTGCTTTCTGAGTCCGTCTCTGATCATAAGTCTCCTCTGTTCCTTATTGAGGTGATAGACGAATTTCCCAAGTTTCCGAAGAAGCGGATGCCGTGCTCGCTTCCATGTCCAAGCATTGAATTTCTTCAAGCGCTTTCCGTACTGGAATTGCAACCGATGTCTCACTTCGTGGACCGCCGTGGTATAAGCAAATTCCTTTTTAGTGAGTTTGCGATGTTTTTCCGCTGGACAAACGGTGACTCGACCGCCTTTTTCTTGAATGAAGACTATTTTGGAGTCCTCCTTCCAAAGGTTATGCTGACCGGGCACGAAGATCGTGTAATGCTCTTTCTGTCTGCCTTTTACGGGCTTGCAGTACTGGGCATAGAACTTCTTCTTGCTCGACACGAGACACAACTGGATATCAGCGATATTACCAGGAAAGAGAGCCTGATCGAGACTGGCAAGAGCCGCAAACAGATCGAGTGCGATATCTATATCGTCTTTGTCGAAACCTTGTCGAGTGAAGCTCTTTCGGAACTTCTCAACTTGCTCCTTGAGATTCATTGCCCCACCTCTTTATTTATATCTTTCATTGTTATTTTCCTTGATTGAATGTTTGACTGTCAATGAATGAATGAATTGAACTCGTTGAATCTGTGACGGAATTGTCGCTAGACTCGTTTGAGCTTTGCATGCTTATATATTTTTTAACTGTTATTAATGGTACTATTTTTCTATACACAAGTCAATAAAATTATCATTTTGTCTAGTGGTGCTTACTATCGCAAATTGAATAATTAGAATCTCTCAAACATTATAACTTGAGGTCGCAAATTGCGACCTCAAGTCTAGAAAAGCATAGTGGTCGTAGATATTTACCATTAAACAAAACATATAAGATACTAGACGCATTGATGACGCCACCATCAGAACCAAAAAAAGAATGTATCGGTTTTGACACGACTAATATAAAAAAGTAATTGTGCCTCGCACTACGAAGCAACCCCGTGCGTTACTGGGTTGCGAAGTAGTGCCCTTGCTCGGTCTCGGATTATCTAAGGTGAGACCCCACAAGGGTTCTTTGGGTAGTTTCAGTATATCAGATCGAGGCACCTCGGTCGGGATCAATTACTGTCTTGGAGAACAGCGCTTCTCACTCAAGTCTCTCTGGCTTAAAGTGGAAAGAGTAAGAGCAACATGAGATTCTATCCCCACACCAAGACCAGAGGCGGTATACTCATCTAGCTTTGGACAGTTGTTTTTCGTAACGGCTTCATTTGTAGGCTTCCAATATGTTATCAATCCATCCTTAATTTCAATCGGGCTTGAGTAGACACTTTTGAATACTTCCTTCTTGAAATTTAAATCATAGATTTGAATTCCTCTTGGACCTGGTCCTGTTCCGGCGTCCGTAATCAAAAAATTTCCTTCTATTGTCATTAAGTACTCTGCAACTGCGTTCTTCAGTTCAAAATCATCTTTCTCAACCGTATATGTACAATCAAACTTTTGACTATTTTCTTTCTTATATTTTACTAGAATATTTGATCCGACTGAATCGGAGAGATCTTTTGTAATCACGAAATAATTAGAATTCTGGTAGCATCCTTCCTCACCAATGAGTTTAGGAACTATTCCTGGTTCAGGCTTCTTAGTGATTTGTGGAATATTTACCTGGAGGTTACTTGATTCCAAAACGTGTTGATATCGCATCCCTATATAAAAGGTCAGGGCAGGCAAAATTCCAATGAAAAATATAATTGCTGCTAGTTTTGAATACCAAGTGACTTCATTGAATTTGATCATATGCTTAATATTAACTTAGAATGAAGTATTTCTAAAGCAACTTACCAACTCTCACCCACCTCGGTTTGTCTCACTAAAGGTGCCCCCGGTAGGAATCGAAACTTACAGTTTCAGTACACCTTTCGCATCCCGATTGAAATCGGGATATGCTCAAGGTCTTCGATTCCTACCCGCAAGGCGCGCAGGCGCCTTGCTCGGGGGCACAAAATTCGCTTCGCTCATTTGTGCCCCCGGTAGGAATCGAACCTACATTGCAAGATCCGCAATCTTGCGTCCTATCCATTGAACGACGAGGGCGTTTGTGGAATTACACTATCACATCCAGTAAAAAAGAAAAACCGCTCTGTGCAATTCACAGAACGGTTTTTCAATTCAGTAATTTAAGTTTTTTTACTTTACTAACTTATTCAAAGCCTTCATTGCGCGGGATTTCAGACGTGAAGAAGCATTTGCCTTGATGTAGTCAGTCTTAACGGCCTTGTCAAGTGCCTTATATAGAACTGCTACCATCTTTGTAGCCGCATCTTTGTCTTTGGCTTCGATAAACTTGCGAAAAGCCTTGAGTTGCTTCTCGATCTCATTTTTTCGGCGCAAATTGAAGACGCGCTTCTTTTTTGAGACTCTGAGTGCCTTCTTAGCTGATGAGGTTATTGCCATATTTTTTGTATGGTAAAACTATCACATAGTAAGTAAAAAAGCAAAAAAATGCTATGATTTCCGTATGATAGCTTCACTTCACGGTAAGGTAATACATATCGATACCCGTTTCGTGGTTTTGGAAGTAAATGGCATTGGATACAAGGTTTTTCTGACTGCCGACAGTATCCATGGAATGAAAATGGGTGATGAAAAGACTTTTTCCACATATTTGGCAGTTCGTGAAGATGCCCTCGACCTTTTTGGTTTCATTTCCAAAAAAGAAAAAGATTTCTTTGAACTCTTGATCAGTATCTCCGGTATTGGACCAAAAGGCGCTTTGAATATACTATCGGCCGTATCGAGCGATACCCTTATAAATGCCATAAGGACCGGTTCTACCGCACACCTAGTAAAGGTCTCCGGTATTGGTCGAAAGACCGCCGAAAAGATCGTACTGGAACTCAAAGACAAGCTCGGTGTCATAGACGGAGAAGCTGGAGCAGAGTTTGCCGCTGGACTATCGAGCGATATGGACGCTATTGAAGCCCTAAAGGCGCTCGGATATGATGCCGATGATGCTCGTGAAGCCATGAAGAAGGTTTCCCCAGAGATCACAGATACTAGTGCCAAGATCAAAGCCGCATTAAAGATGCTCGGATAATAATATGATTGATAATATCTTAGGAACAATTCGAAGACTCATGCCAAAAAAACTATTCGAAGTTTTGAGTCCTATTTATCATTGGAAATTGGCCTTCCTGGCCGCCCTTTGGTATCGATTCCCTTCAAAGAACATCACCGTCATAGCGGTAACAGGCACAAAAGGCAAAAGTTCAACAACAGAAATATTGAATGCGATTCTGGAGGAAGCCGGATACAAGACCGCCCTATCAAATACGATTCGCTATAAAGTCGGTAACGATTCACATCCGAATCTGTTCAAAATGAGCATGCCGGGCAGATTTTTTGCTCAACGTCTGATCAGAAAAGCTGTAGATTCTGGGTGTCAGTTTCTAATTATGGAAATGACTTCTCAAGGCGCTCTCCAATATCGTCACAGATTCATAAAGATCAATACTCTCGTATTTACCAATATCTCACCAGAGCACATAGAGGCTCACGGTTCATATGAAAATTATTTAAATTCAAAGCTTGAACTAGCCAAGCACATTTCCAGATCTGGAAAATCTGGCACAACCATCATCGCCAATAGTGACGATAAAGAGAGTCAAAAATTTCTGGCTTGCGAGGCTGATAATAAAATCACCTACGGTATTCAAAACGCTGAGCCATATTCTATAGAAAAAGAAGGTTTGAAATTCACCTTAAATGGACAGACTGTATCATCGCAACTATCAGGTATATTCAATCTCTACAACATAATATCCGCAGTGACCACAGCCCGATCATTCGGCGTAGACGATAAAACCATCATCCGAGCTATCGAAAAGATAAGTGAAATCCCCGGTCGCGTACAAAAGATAAAATCTCCAAAAGGATTCGAGATAGTTGTCGACTATGCGCATACTCCTGATTCACTAGAAAAGTTTTACAAAGTCTTTGATAAATCCTCTGGCGCGACTGGTCAAGGTCGTAATAGTCAAGGGCAAAATATCTGCATATTAGGAGGCACAGGTGGAGGTCGTGATACATGGAAACGTGCCGAAATGGGACGTCTAGCAGAAAAATATTGCTCCATAATATTCCTCACCAATGAAGATCCTTACGATGAAGATCCAGACAAGATCGTAGCTGATGTCGCTCTTGGCATAAAAAACAAGAAGCCCCAGATCATCATGGATAGAAGATTGGCGATTCGTGAAGCCATTCGTATTGCAAATGCTGGTGATTCCATACTTATCACCGGTAAAGGCACCGACCCATACATCATGGGACCAAATGGAACAAAAACCCCATGGAGTGACTACAGGATCGCTGAGGAAGAACTTCTCAAGTAAAACTGATAGTGAAGCCTGGTGAACATTGTCCCTCAACTCCTCGCAAGGTCACCCACTCCAAATTGCAACCATATTTGAGTAGATGGAACTACTCAAATATGGGCAATTTGTTCGGGGTTCAAATCACATTGCGAGTCGTTTCGGGACAATGTTCACCAGGCTCACATAGTTCTACTGCCGTAGACTTTATTCAAGACCTCTATAGTTTTTGGTCCAACAGTACCCTTTTCACCAGTGATCCTGTATTTATTTTGAAAGACTTCCAAGGCCGTCTTGGTACACATCCCTATCATACCTGTGCGAGGACAATCATTTTTATTTTTTTCTTTTGGTGGATAGACTCCATCCATGAGTAATGCTGTTTGCAATGTGAAGACATCTGGAGATACTGTTTTCTCGTCAATAACCTTTGACCAAACATACGGCAACAAAGCGCTTTCGTATGAATGTTCCAAATCCTCATCCCTTTTATCATCAAAGAAATCCTGCAAACCCAAATAAGTCTGATATGCCAAATCCTTAATAGCCAGAGTTCGAATAGTTTCATCAGCAAACTGCGGTTCATAAATATACCCATATTCTATAAGCATGCTTGCGGCATTTACAGAATTGTAAGATCCAACAGCTATCAGGTCTTGATCCTCGATTATTCCAGTCTTCTCTCCGGGAAGATCAGATACAGCATTGTATTTTTCCAAGCGCTTGAAGATCGTCTGAGCCAAAACATTGGTAGTTGTGCTGTTAAAATATTGTTTTTCCGGCACATATATGGAAAAACCAGAATATACGCCCGACGCTGTCCAGGAAGGACGACGATAATCGTTGAAATGAATGTGAAGGATGATATCGATATCATTTTCATTTGACCATTTATCTATTCCGTACAGACGCAAAGCCACATCAGTTGGAGCCTCATTGTGAAATACGGCCGGAGTCGTGCGCTTGTATTCTCCGAGACGGGCCAGATTGATAATTTCCTCTTTATGAGCTTTCTGCCAGACATTTATAGCATCAGCATGAGTTTTGAAATAATCCGCGAATATAGGTTGCCACGAATCATGATCACGACTAACGAAGATTTCATAACGATCGTTCTTGGATATATAATCCCGCAGATCCGCAGCCAATTCAACCGTCATATTTCTTTCTTTGAGAGAACCGAACTCCGCACCGCCGTAATTTGGCTCGTGACCGGGAACAAGTAGAATACGAACTTTTTTTGCTTGGCTCCTAGAACTGAATGGTTTATCTCCATTATAACGCGACCTTATCGCATCAACAGTTTTTGGATTATGAGACAAGATGACTGAGGCCAATTGATTTCCAATAGTCCTTAACTCATTTAAAAATGAGTGTGTTTGCGCTGGATAACTCATAGCAAACCAAGGAAAAACAAAGACGATGACGGCAAAGAGAGTTACGAGATAATGACGCATGGCAATATTATAGCAGAGACACCGCAAAGCAGTAATGTAAGTGACACATTTCTCTTCTGGTGTTAGATTGCACTTATGCCGGAACTACCAGAAGTCCAAACAACTGTAAATGGCCTCAAAACGAAGGTAATCAATCTAACTATTCGAGATGTTTGGTCAAATTACAATAGTGACTACTTCAAAGGATCCGAGACAATAAAGGACCCCCGATATTTCAAATATTTCAAAAAGACTATAACTGGAAAAAAGATTATCTCTGTCGAAAGACGGGCAAAAAATATCCTTATAAATGTAACGGATGGTCAGACAATACTCATTCACATGAAGATGACTGGACATTTATTATTTGGGCATTATAAGTACGATGCGAAAATCAAAAAAGATCCGTGGGTACCTATAGAACCCGAATCATTAAAAGATCCTTATAATAGGCATATTCGGCTGGTTATTTCCCTATCAAATGGCTATCATCTCGCCCTATCTGACGTTAGAAGATTTGCCAAAGTGACAGTCCTGCCGAGAGATAC
Source organism: Minisyncoccota bacterium (assembly GCA_041663145.1). Classification (GTDB taxonomy): domain Bacteria; phylum Patescibacteriota; class Minisyncoccia; order Phycocordibacterales; family PALSA-1337; genus C7867-002. The sequence continues at coordinate 4,565 of JBAZRG010000003.1, read as the reverse complement.
AGCCCATCATTCCATTCATTTGAGTGGGATCGGTCCAGAACCACTGGAAGCACAATTTACTTTTGATAAATTCAAAGACCGACTCTTTCGAAAACCACAAAGTAAAATCAAACAATCGCTAATTGATCAGTCCATAATTGCTGGTATTGGAAATATCTATGCCGATGAAACCCTCTGGCGAGCCCGAATTCACCCAGCCGAAAAGATCGCAAATATTCCGAAAGATAAACTAAAAGAGCTTTATGTAGCCATAAGATCACTCTTGTCCAAGGGCATCAAGCTCGGCGGAGATTCTATGTCTGATTATCGCAACGTAGACGGTGAAAAAGGAAAATTCCAAGAACATCATTTTGCGTATAGAAAAACTGGACAACATTGTGAGATGAAAGGATGCAAAGGAACAATCAAAAGAATTGTTCTCGGAGGAAGAAGCACTCACTACTGTTCCCTACATCAAGTCCTATCCAAAAATTCCATATAGAGCTATACCAACCGAAACAGAGACATTTAGTGATTCTTTTTTACCTTGAAGTGGGATCTCCGCGATCAGATCTGACATCTTTAACAGTGAAGAAGAAACCCCGTCCACTTCATTACCAAAAATAACTAGAGTTTTCGACTGAGGTTTAATTTTCTTATAATCAACCGCATCCTCTGACTGTTCTACTGAAAGTATTTGAAACCCATCTTTTTTTAATTCATTTATGAGCTCATCTACTTCACTTATATGCTCCCAAGCCACCATATCTTCGGCACCGAGTGAAACTTTGGCGAAATCCTTTCTTTTTCGCCCAAAACGATCTATAGGCACTGGAGTGGTACCCAGACAATAGATCCTGGTTACATTCATAGTCTCTGCAGTTCGAAATATCGAACCGACATTGTAAACACTACGAACGTTATCGAGGAGGAGGCGGATATCACGCGTTTTTGTTATCATATAAGTACATTAACCAAATATAACCGATACATCAACATGACTTCTGTATTTCCATCTCTCTTGTCTTGGTCCGAATTGTCGCCATTTCTGATTCGTATTGTTCTTGGCATCACTTTTCTTTTCTTTGCTTATAAGACATTTCGACAAGCAAACGTGACGATCCCAAGAAAAACACTGGCAACAGCACAGATGTTAGCTGGTTTACTCCTCGTGATCGGCCTCTGGTCTCAGGTAGCCGCTTTATTTATAATAATATATCTTATCGTGCTCATTGTGGGTAAGATTCGCAATCGCGCATTTCTCACTGATGGCATCAACTATTACCTTCTACTATTGGTCATGGCTATATCTATCTTAGTTACAGGTGCAGGATTATTTGGTTTCGATTATAGGCTCTAATTCATTCAATATGCATACAAATTCACTGGAAGCATTGGCACTTCTAAAAAAACAAATACAAGATGAGAGGAAACAAATAGAATTGAAATCTGTTGAATTGGAAAGAAAAGATCGTGAGATCGAAAGAAAAAAACAAGAACTCCAAAAAATGGAAAATGAAGCAAATGGCGTACGGAGTCATGTCGACGAGCTCAAAAGACGGGCGGCTACTATCGAACAAGAATTCAATAGGGATCAGCAGGAACTGCAAAAGTTCATGAAAGAACAAAAAATGGATCCCTTGAAGAAATAATCCCAATTTGACTAAAGCATCAAAATATTAGTATGCTGTGAGCTACGGTTTGCTTGCGCCCATATCTTCGCTTCGCTCGATATAGGCGCTGCGCTCGGACCAATACCGAACGCAGGAGCATTCGTTCTTTGTCCTCGCTTGCGCCCATAGCTCAGGTGGTAGAGCAACTCCCTTTTAAGGAGTGGGTCGTTGGTTCGAATCCAACTGGGCGCACAAAAATTACTGGTCAGTGAGATAGACCATCTCCATACATCACTTTTTGTTAAGCCTAAACCTCTTGAGCTTGCTTGAAGACTTTCATTTGATCTTCATTTGCCCTTCGAGCGGCTTCGGTAAAGACTTTCTTTTGTTCGTCAGCTGGAGCATGCATGAAAAAGTCAGAAAGACCTTCATATTTTTTAGGTCCCTCCACTTTCTTTCCTCTGAATATGTTTTTGAGTTTGTTTATCATAGTAATTTCTCTAAATCATCCCTAGTATATCCTACCCCGACATAATGTTCAATCTGGGGACCATCTTGCCTGATTTCAATGAGATCTTCTACGGCATGAGTCTCAAAATTCTTTTTCACCAATGATATGATGATGTTGTCATCGAAATCTTTCCTTATTCGATCAATTGTCTCTCGAGAGTCAATAAATTGCTGTATAAAAGCATCTTTAGGAATATGTCGACCTTCTACTTTCTCACGAGCTTTAGTAAATGCCCAAGCTACATCAGGTTTTTGATATACATAGAAAACGCGTACTCGTCGTCCCTTACCTAACGAGCGCTTAATATTTGCTATGGCTTTATCATATTTTGAAAGAGTGCCATCAAGGAGAAATGTCTGCTTATTATCTAAAACCATATCATGAATCCTTTCGACCACCAGAGATATTGCGGTTTGAAAAAGGAAAGAATTATTACCAGTATAGCCGGGCATATGCTCACGAAGCTCGTCGCCATCAATCCTGATAATCCTGTGATTCATTTTTTATTCGAGGATTTTTATCAAGTTCCTCGAGTATTCAGTCTTTCCGGCACCAGGTGAACCAGCCATAAATACCGATGTAGGAATTGCATCAGGAATGTATATTAGCCAATCAGTTAATTCTCTGGCTATGCGTTGCCTATTCGCCCGAGCATATTCTTCAGCGGCTTGTTTTATTTTTTCTGCTTCGTCCATGATATGATTCTAACATCAAACTGAACGAATAATGTTACCACAACCTCACGATCTCAAACGGCGGATAGCTAAAAATGCCGAGAACTGCGGTTCTGACTTCGTTCAATAGGGCGCACTGTGATTTTTTTTAATTATTCAATGATATAATTCAGTTATGTTAAAGTCCTTAGATCTCATACTTAAAAGAGTTACATACAGCGGTAGATCTGTCGGCCGCGATATACGAATGGAAATAAAAATTCTGGGAAAATCTTTCAATCTGGAAAGACGAATCCGGCTTGGAGAAAACAAAGAAATTAATCAGTTTTTGGGTACTGTAGAGTCACAGCAGGAGGCACTTCAGACAGATATTCAAATTAAAATTATTGAGAAAGATTTGGCATTTAGTGATAGCGGAGAAATTAAGGCAAACATAAACATCGATGTTTCATCAAAGGAAGCATGTCAGATTCCTTTTCAAGTAAGAGTGCGCGAAAGAAAGTCTTGGTGGATGTTTTGGGGAAAAATAGAAGCGATTTTTGATATTGAGTTAGAGATTAGATCCGTTATTTCTGCCATAGAATTAAAGAAATATTCTTATAAGGGAGTAAACGGTGATGAGAATTATAATCAGTATGATGAACTTATTAAGAAGATTGTTGATTATTGGAATGATGAATTTTCAAAAGATACAGATCCGCCCCGGGAATTACTCGATCCAAATTTGGTTAAGACAATTGCATATCAGGAAAGTCGTGTGGGAAATGATAAGGCTTCTGGAATTAACGTTATGCAAGTCGGCAAATTGTGGGACCCATCCCTTCGAACATTGAAAGGAGAACTCAAAGAATATTGGATTCATAATGGCGAACAAATTCAATTGAAGTACGATGCGCAAGTTAACAGTGTAGAGGATAGCTTCATGTGGGGAGTTCGTTGGCTATATCACAAGGCACAACATATAGACCAAAAAGGAAACAGATATTGGGATACATGGAAGGAAGCGGTCAAACGGTACGGACCGCCGGGTGCGGATTATTCCGAAAGCGTCTGGGGTATTTATAAAGACGGCATAAAGAAAGAAAAAGATACGACTTTAAAATTATGGAGTTTTATTGGGAGTGTTCCTTTAATTGCTATTCTTCTCTTTGGCCAAGGAAGCCCAGACTTAAAATCAACAATTATAAACTTTTTTGATACTAATGCCAGATTGGAAATTCAGGATATTGACATAACTTACGACAAAGCAGATCCGTCATTATTTGCGGCAATAATAGAAGAAGAAAAAGATTGGTTTGAAAATTTAGCAGTAGGAAATTGGGATGGCGAAAAAATTAAATGGATACGTATTGAAAATGTACCGGACGAAATATCTATCCGATCAGCGCAATTTATCCAGCTTAAAGGTTTTAGCCATCCTATTCTCGAAGTTTACGGACAGACTCATATGGGATATGGAGCTCTACATCTGTACGAAGTTGATGATCAAAAAGCTCGTCAAATATTTGAAACACCTGCGGTTGATATTCAGGATGATTCGATATGGAACCTAGACAATTTTACAAAATATGGATATTATACCTGCGGGGAAACATATGAATTGGGTCAGTTGTACGCAACATACGAGGATATAAATGGAGACGGAATTGATGATCTTATCTTGAGAGGACAGACAAATGTAGATTGCGAAAAGTTACTTGGAAAAAAGGACGGATATATGGATCATGAAGAAGTTCGCGTCGCCCAATTAGCTGTTAATAAAAAATTTATTCTTAGAGAGTAGTGTTC